>NZ_JARVSP010000008.1:0-525268 GCF_030209115.1 Pseudomonas sp. FR229a
AGCAGTCAGATGCGAACTGTTCGTCCCACCACCCCTTCAAGTCTAACCATACAAGTGAGCCTGCTCGCGATAGCCATCTGATCAGCGCTGCAAAAACGCCTGATGCAACTCATCCAAAGTTTCAAAGTGATATGCCGGCGCCTCGGCATTCAACTCTTCAAAACTGCCAAACCCATACCCTACCGCCGCTGCATCGATGCCATTGCTGCGCGCCCCGATCAGGTCATGCTTGCGATCACCGATCATCAGGGTCTGCGCCGGATCCAGGCCTTCAGCCTCGAGCAGATGCGCGATCAGCTCAACCTTGTTCGTCCGCGTGCCGTCCAGCTCGCTGCCGTAGATCACTTTGAAATGCCGGGCAAAATCAAAATGCCGGGCGATTTCGCGGGCGAACACCCACGGCTTGGACGTTGCGATATATAACTGCCGCCCTTGCCCGCTCAAGGTTTCCAGCAGCGGCGTCACGCCGTCGAACACACGATTCTCGTAGAGACCTGTGACCTTGAAGCGCTCGCGGTAGAAATTCACCGCTTCCCAGGCCTTGGCCTCGTCGAAATCGTAGAACTGCATGAACGCTTGCAACAGCGGCGGGCCGATGAAGTGTTCCAGTTTGCTCAGATCAGGTTCGTCGATGCCGAGGTTGGCCAAGGCAAATTGAATTGAGCGAGTGATGCCCTCACGCGGATCGGTCAGGGTGCCATCAAGGTCGAACAGTACAGTCTGGTAATGCATGAGAAATCCTGAGCAGGTGTAGGGCAATTCAGAGCTGGTCGTAGCCTTCGGCCAGATGCAGGTCCTTGAGCTTGACGTAGTTCGCCGCGCTGTAGGTAAAGAAGGCGTTTTCCTTGTCGGTCAGCGCTCGCACCTGTTTCACCGGGCTGCCGACATACAGGAAGCCGCTTTGCAGGCGCTTGCCCGGCGGCACCAGACTGCCGGCGCCGATGATCACGTCGTCCTCGACTACGGCGCCGTCCATGACGATGCTGCCCATGCCGATCAACACGCGGTTGCCGACCGTGCAGCCATGCAGCATGACCTTGTGGGCGATGGTCACGTCATCGCCGATCAGCAAGGGAAAACCGTCCGGGTTGAACGGGCCGGCGTGGGTGATGTGCAGCACACAGCCGTCCTGCACGCTGGTGCGCGCACCGATGCGGATGCGGTGCATGTCGCCACGGATCACTGTCAGCGGCCAGACCGAGCTGTCTTCACCGATCTCGACGTCGCCGATCACCACCGCCGAGCCGTCGACGAATGCGCCTTTGCTCAAGCGGGGGGTGTGATTCTGATAGTTGCGAAGGGACACGATTAGTTCTCTCTCTGTCGCCGATAGCTGCGGTGAGTGGCGATTGTAATTAAGATGGGCGCATGTTTCTTCCAGCCAAGGTGCCAACCGTGAGCGTGAACAACCCTCTTTTGCAGTCCTACGACCTGCCACCGTTCTCCACGATCCGTGCCGAACACGTCCTGCCCGCCATCGAAACCATCCTCGCGGACAACCGCGCCGCCATCGCCGAAATCCTCAAGACCCAGGGCAAGAACCCCACCTGGGCCGGTCTGGTGCTGGCGATGGACGAACTCAACGATCGCCTCGGTGCAGCGTGGAGCCCGGTCAGTCATCTTAACGCTGTGTGCAACAGCGCCGAATTGCGTGAAGCCTACGAGTCGTGCCTGCCGGCCCTGAGCGCCTACTCCACCGAGATGGGCCAGAACCGCGAACTGTTCCAGGCCTACGAGGCGCTGGCCAACAGCCCGGAAGCCGCCAATTTCGACGTCGCGCAAAAAACCATTCTGGAACATGCACTGCGCGATTTCCGCCTGTCGGGTATCGACCTGCCGGAAGCCGAGCAGAAACGTTACGCCGAAGTGCAGAGCAAGCTGTCCGAACTCGGCAGCCGCTTCTCCAACCAATTGCTCGACGCCACCCAGGCGTGGACCAAACACGTCACCGACGAAGCCGCCCTCGCCGGCCTGACCGATTCGGCCAAGGCGCAAATGGCTGCTGCTGCCCAGGCCAAAGGCCTCGACGGCTGGCTGATCACCCTGGAATTCCCCAGCTACTACGCGGTGATGACCTACGCACAAGACCGCGCGCTGCGTGAAGAAGTCTACGCCGCCTACTGCACCCGCGCCTCGGACCAGGGCCCGAATGCCGGCCAGAACGACAACGGCCCGGTGATGGAAGAGATTCTCGACCTGCGCCAGGAACTGGCCCGACTGCTGGGCTTCGCCAGTTTCGCCGAGCTGAGCCTGGCGACAAAAATGGCCGAATCCAGCGATCAGGTGCTGAGCTTCCTGCGTGATCTGGCCCAG
Organism: Pseudomonas sp. FR229a; assembly: GCF_030209115.1. Classification (NCBI taxonomy): domain Bacteria; kingdom Pseudomonadati; phylum Pseudomonadota; class Gammaproteobacteria; order Pseudomonadales; family Pseudomonadaceae; genus Pseudomonas; species Pseudomonas sp. FR229a. Next base: position 2,314 of record NZ_JARVSP010000008.1, read on the forward strand.
CGCAGCAAGCCGTTCGCCGCCCAGGATCTGCAACAGTTGCGTGCATACGCCGCCGAACAGGGCTGCGCCGATCTGCAAAGCTGGGACAGTGGCTTCTACGGCGAAAAACTCCGCGAGCAGCGTTACAGCGTCGCTCAGGAAACCCTGCGTGCCTACTTCCCGATCGATAAAGTCCTGAGCGGCCTGTTCGCTATCGTCCAGCGTCTGTACGGGATCGAGATCGCCGAGCAGAAAGGCTTTGATACCTGGCACCCGGACGTGCGCCTGTTCGAGATCAAGGAAAACGGTCAGCACGTCGGCCGCTTCTTCTTCGACCTGTATGCCCGCGCCAACAAGCGTGGCGGCGCATGGATGGACGGCGCCCGCGACCGTCGCCGCACCGTCGACGGCGTGTTGCAAAGCCCGGTGGCCAATCTGGTGTGCAACTTCACCCCGGCCGACAGCGGCAAGCCGGCGCTGCTGACCCACGATGAAGTCACCACCCTGTTCCATGAATTCGGCCATGGCCTGCATCACCTGCTGACCCGCGTTGATCACGCCGGCGTTTCCGGCATCAACGGCGTGGCATGGGACGCGGTCGAGCTGCCAAGCCAGTTCATGGAAAACTGGTGCTGGGAGCCGGAAGGCCTGGCGCTGATTTCCGGCCACTACGAGACTGGCGAACCACTGCCGCAGGACTTGCTGGAAAAAATGCTCGCGGCGAAGAATTTCCAGTCCGGCCTGATGATGGTCCGTCAGCTGGAGTTTTCGCTGTTCGACTTCGAACTGCACGCCACCCACGGCGATGGCCGCAGCGTGGCGCAAGTGCTCGAGGGCGTGCGCGACGAGGTCTCGGTGATGCGTCCACCGGCGTACAACCGCTTCCCGAACAGCTTCGCGCATATTTTCGCCGGTGGTTACGCGGCCGGTTACTACAGCTACAAGTGGGCCGAAGTGTTGTCCGCCGATGCCTTCTCCAAGTTTGAAGAAGACGGCGTGCTCAACGCAGAAACCGGTCGCGCCTTCCGCGAAGCGATTCTGGCGCGCGGCGGTTCGCAGGCACCGATGGTGCTGTTCGTCGACTTCCGTGGCCGTGAACCATCGATCGACGCGCTGTTGCGCCACAGCGGTCTGAGTGAGGACGCGGCAGCATGAGTGACGGCCCTGTGATCACCAAGAAGCGCTTTATCGCCGGGGCGGTCTGCCCGGCGTGCAGCGAGCCGGACAAGTTGATGATGTGGAACGAGGACGGCGTGCCGCACCGCGAGTGCGTGGCCTGCGGTTACTCCGACACACTCAACGAGCAGGGCCTGTCGGTGCCCAAAGAGCTGGGCACACGGGTCAATACCAGCGCGCTGAAGCCTGCCGCCGACAAAAAGGTTCAGGCCGTGCAGTTTTTCCCGAACCCGAAGCTGAAGAAAAAGCCTGACGAGCAACAGTAACAACTATCGCCACGTGCCGATGATCGTCGGCAGGTGGCGGTAACTATCTACCCCCTCGCCCCCGCGCTTCCTGATTAGGCTGGCCAATCCAGCCCTCTCTCACGGAAGACGCCATGCCTGACACCAATCCCCTCCTGCAACAATGGCAGTTGCCGCCCTGGTCGGCGGTACGCGCCGAGCACTTGCTGCCGGCGGTCGAGCGCATCGTCGCCGACAACCTGCTGATTATCGAAAACGTTATTGCCACTCAGGTCGATCATCCGAATTGGGATGATGTGGTCATCGCCATCGATGAAGCCGACGCGCGCCTGGGAGAAACCATGGCGGTCATCGAGTTCCTGACGGTGATCCGCTCCAAGGATCCCGACTGGGTACAGCAGAGCGCCCTGAGCAGCGCAGTCGCAAAGCAATTCCTGGGCGCAAAAGCCAGAAATCCTGCGTTGTCACAGACCTTTCAGCGGCTGGCATGCAGTTCGATCGCGGCCAGTTTCAGTGATTCACGCAAAGCCTCACTGGCGAAAATCCTGCGCGGATTCCACATGGCGGGAGCCGGGTTGGCCAACGCTCAAAGCGAAAAACTGGGGCAATTGAACACGGAGATCGCGCTCATGCAGAAACTGTTCATGAGCAATCTCAAAGCTGCCAGCGCCGCCTGGAGCAAGCACGTTGCAGACATCACGTTGCTGGCAGGGCTGAGGCCCGATGTGCAGGAGCATCTGGCTGCCAACGCAAGACAGGCAGGACTCACCGGCTGGCGGCTGACGCTGGAGCAGAACACTCATCAGCAGATCATGACCTTCGCGCAGAATCGTGCGCTGCGCGAGGAATGTTACAAAGCTTATTGCACACGCGCCTCGAATCACGGGCCTGATGCGGAGCACTTCGACAATGAGCCGGTATTGATGGTGTTGCTGTTCTTGCGTCACGAAAAAGCCCGGACATTGGGCTTCGACAATTTCGCTCAATTGCGCTTGCACGATCGTATGGCTACAGACACCTCGCAGGTCGGCGCTTTCCTGCGTCGGCAAATAGCCCTCAATGCAGCCTCTCTGGCCGAGGAAACCAAGGAACTGCAGACGTTTGCCCAGGAGCAGGGTATCGAGCAGGTCGAGCCATGGGATCACGATTTCCTGGCTGAACAACTCCGTCGCCAGCGGGCGGACGGCGCACTGGATGATCTGCGGCAATATTTCCCGTTGAACACCGTATTGCGCAGTCTCTGCCGGTTCAGCGAGCATTTGCTTGGGATCAGGATCAGCGAAGACACCCAGCGTGATCGCTTCGACGAGAACGTCCGCCTGTTCGAAGTCAGCGAGCACGGTCAACCGATTGGCTACGTTTACATCGACCTCTTCCGCCGCGAGGCTGGCAATGACTTTGCATGGTCGGGCGTGTTGCGTAACCGTCGGGTCAACGCCGAAGGCCGGCCAGCATTGCCGATTGCCTCGCTTCACAGCAACTTTACCGCCGCAGCCGCCGGCCATGAAAACCTGCTGTCACACCAGGATCTGCGCGTACTGCTGCACGAGTTCGGGCACTGCCTGCATCACGTACTGACCCGTTCGCCGCATTACAACCTGTCCGGCATCTCGCAATTGAGCCGCGACGCTGCCGAATTTATCGGGCAGTTGTTCGAACACTGGGCGCAGTCAGCCGAGTTTTTGCGCTGGCTGGGCATCCATCACAAAACCGCCGAACGTCTGTCCGAGACCCGGATCAAGGTCGCGTTGTCCGCTCTGGGCGCGCAACGAAGCCGGGAAACGGCGATCTTGTTGATGGGCGCGCTATTCGATCTGGAGCTACATAGCGGTGACGGTCGCAGCATTCAGCAGGTGTTCGATGATGTGCAGCGGGAGTTTGCCCACCTGCCGATACCCGCCTATTGCCGGTTCGCCAACAGTTTCGATTTTCTGGCGACCGGCTATGAAGCGTCGGTGTACGCCTACAAATGGTCCGGCGTGCTGGCCAGTGAGGCATTCAAACGCTTTGAGCGCGAGGGCGTATTCAACCCCCGGACGGGCCGCGATCTGCGTGAAACACTGCTTTCGGGTGACATGAAGTCGCTGCCCGAGGCGCTGCAAGCCTTTCTTGGCCAACCGATCAACCCAGAACTATTTGCCGCGATGCCGGGCTGAGCCGATCAACGCTGGACGTGCGCCGAGTCGAACCAGTTCTTCATCGAGCACATGGCGAATGCACTGGTGCTGCATTCGCCATTGACCAAGGCTTCGTGCAAGCGGTCGACGTCGGCTTGCATCACGTAACGCACGCTGTCGTGAAAGTGCTGGCTGTCACCAAATCCGCCCTCGGTCATCTCCTTGAGCGCCTGCTCTTTGCTCCAGCCCTGCACCACCACCCGGTACATCGCCGCCATCAGACCGGTGCGATCAGAACCGTGCTTGCAGTGCATCAGCACCGGGCCCTCAGCTTCGGCGGACTGAATTGCCCGCAGGGCTTTAAGCACGTCGCTGTCGTCGACGTGACTGGTGCGATACGGCAGCTGCACCTGCCTGATTCCGGGCACGGAGAGCCAGTCGCTATCAGCATCAGGCAGGAAGTTGATCACCGTGACGACATGCAGACTGTTCAACAGCGGCACCGCGCTACGACTCGGCAAGGCGCTGCGATACAGGGTTGGCGACATGCGAAACAGATTGAACTGCGCCTCGACCGGCTGCGCCCACTCGGCCGGGCGAGGCGGCGTGGCGTCGGCAGCCCGGGCGGCAATGCCATGCAGCAGCGCGACAAGCGAAAAACACAACGCGGGAAAAAAACGCACTCGAGACATGCTGGGCTGACCGTTCGGCAATCATCATTGCGGGAATTGCAGCTTCGCTAGTGAGCGGTCAATGCACCGTGAGCCGGCCGTCAAAGAAACGTGAATCGTCGCCTCGCCGGGCTTTTTTCCGCTCAAGCAGTATTTCTTGATGCTTAGCCTGCTACCATTTGTCACATGATGTTGCAGACGTGACGCCCTTCACCGGACCAGACCCTGATCGTCGCGACGCAAAATTCCTCGAGCCGCTCGCAGAAGCGGCTGACTTCTATGCCTGATGAGGTGCCCCCCCATGTCTGATCAAGATCGAGACAACCCGCGGCGTGAGTTCTTGCGCAAATCCCTGACCCTGATTCCGGTGGTTACCCTCGCCGGTACCGGCCTGGGCAGCAGCGTACTGCAAGCCGCACCAGAAAGCGCACCGGCGCCTGCGGCGGCAAAACCCGCCCCTGCCAGTGCTGGTGATTATCAGCCGAGCTACTTCACCGCCGAAGAATGGGCATTCATCAACGCCGCCGTTGCGCAGTTGATCCCCAGCGATGCGCAAGGCCCCGGCGCCCTCGAAGCCGGCGTGCCGGAATACATCGACCGGCAGATGAACACCCCGTATGCCGCCGGCGCCCTTTGGTACATGCAAGGCCCGTTCAATGCCGACGCTGCGCCGGAAATGGGCTGGCAGAGCAAACTGGTGCCAAAAGACATCTACCGCCTCGGCATCGCCGCCACGGATCAGTGGGTAAAAGGTCTCAGCGGTAAAACATTTGCCGAGCAAGACAGCGCTACCCGAGACGATTTGCTCAAGCAGCTCGAAGCCGGCAAGCCACAGTTCGATGCGGTGCCGGCGAAGATCTTCTTCAATCTGTTGCTGCAAAACACCAAGGAAGGTTTCTTCTGCGACCCGATCCACGGTGGCAATAAAGGAATGGTCGGCTGGACCATGATCGGTTTCCCCGGCGCCCGCGCCGATTTCATGGATTGGGTGGAACGCAACGAGCAATACCCCTTCCCGGCAGTGTCGATTCGCGGCGAGAGGGCGTAAGCATGGCAACGGTAATGAAGAAGGTGGACGCAGTCATCGTCGGTTTCGGCTGGACCGGCGCGATCATGGCCAAGGAACTCACCGAGGCCGGTCTCAACGTGCTGGCGCTGGAGCGCGGGCCGATGCAGGACACCTACCCCGACGGCAACTATCCACAGGTGATCGACGAACTCACCTACAGCGTGCGCAAAAAACTCTTTCAGGACATCTCGAAAGAGACGGTGACCATTCGCCACAGCGTCAACGATATCGCCCTGCCCAACCGCCAACTGGGCGCGTTCCTGCCGGGCAATGGCGTCGGCGGCGCCGGACTGCACTGGTCCGGCGTGCACTTTCGGGTCGATCCGATCGAGTTGCGCATGCGCAGCCATTACGAAGAACGCTACGGCAAAAGCTTCATCCCCAAGGACATGACCATTCAGGACTTCGGCGTCAGCTATGAAGAGCTGGAGCCGTTTTTCGACTTTGCGGAAAAAGTCTTCGGCACCTCTGGCCAGGCCTGGACCGTGAAGGGCCAATTGGTCGGTCAGGGCAAGGGCGGCAACCCGTATGCGGCGGATCGCTCCAACCCGTTCCCGCTTGAAGCGCAGAAAAACACCGTGTCCGCCCAGCTGTTCGGCAAAGCGGCGACGGAAGTCGGTTACAAACCCTACAACCTGCCTTCGGCAAATACCTCGGGACCGTACACCAATCCCTACGGCGCACAAATGGGCCCGTGCAACTTCTGCGGTTTCTGCAGCGGCTACGTCTGCTACATGTATTCCAAGGCCTCGCCGAACGTGAACATTCTCCCAGCGCTCAAGCCGCTGGCGAATTTCGAGCTGCGGCCCAACTCCCATGTGCTGCGAGTCAACCTCGACAGCAGCAAAAGCAAAGCCACCGGGGTCACCTACATCGACGGCCAGGGCCGCGAGATCGAGCAGCCGGCGGATCTGGTGATCCTCGGCGCGTTCCAGTTGCACAACGTGCGTCTGATGCTGCTCTCCGGGATCGGCAAACCCTACGACCCGATCAGCGGCGAAGGCGTGGTCGGGCGTAACTTCGCTTACCAGAACATGGCGACCATCAAGGCGTTCTTCGACAAGGACACCCACACCAACAACTTCATCGGCGCTGGCGGCAACGGCGTGGCGGTGGACGATTTCAACGCCGACAACTTCGATCACGGCCCGCACGGCTTCGTCGGCGGCTCACCGATGTGGGTCAATCAGGCCGGCAGCCGACCGATTGCCGGCACCTCTAACCCGCCAGGCACACCGGCCTGGGGCAGTGCATGGAAACGCGCTACCGCCGATTACTACACCCATCAGGTGTCGATGGACGCCCACGGCGCGCATCAGTCCTACCGCGGCAACTATCTCGATCTCGATCCGGTGTACCGCGACGCCTACGGTTTGCCGCTGCTGCGCATGACCTTCGACTGGCAGGAAAACGACATCAAGATGAACCGTTTCATGGTCGAGAAAATGGGCAAGATCGCCGAAGCCATGGGCCCGAAAGCCATTGCGGTGATCGGCAAGCAAGTGGGCGACCACTTCAACACCGCCTCGTACCAGACCACCCACCTCAACGGTGGCGCGATCATGGGCACCGATCCGAAAACCAGCGCGCTGAACCGCTATTTGCAGAGCTGGGACGTGCATAACGTGTTCGTCCCGGGCGCCTCGGCGTTCCCGCAGGGCCTGGGCTACAACCCGACCGGGCTGGTCGCGGCGCTGACCTACTGGTCGGCGAAAGCGATCCGCGAGCAATACCTGAAAAACCCCGGCCCGCTGGTGCAGGCTTAAGGAGCGATGACCATGAAAAATTTCGTTATCGCCACCCTCGCCCTGCTCGGCAGCACAGCAGTTTATGCGGCCGAAGCTGATCAAAATCTGATCAAACAAGGCGAATACCTCGCCCGCGCGGGTGACTGCGTAGCCTGTCATTCGGCCAAGGGCGGCAAGCCGTTCGCCGGTGGCCTGCCAATGGAAACCCCGATCGGCACGATCTACTCGACCAACATCACCCCGGATAAAACCGGCCTCGGCGATTACAGCTTCGAGGACTTCGACCAGGCCGTGCGCCATGGCGTCGCCAAAAACGGTAGTACGTTGTATCCGGCGATGCCGTATCCGTCCTACGCCCGCGTGAACGAAAGCGATATGAAAGCGCTGTATGCATATTTCATGCACGGCGTCGAACCAGTGGCGCAGGAGAACAAGGCCAGCGACATTCCATGGCCGTTGAGCATGCGCTGGCCGCTGATGGGCTGGCGCTGGCTGTTTGCACCGAAGGTCGAGGATTATCAGGCCACAGGCAGCGACGCGGTGATCAGTCGCGGCGCGTACCTGGTCGAAGGCCTCGGCCACTGCGGCGCCTGCCACACCCCGCGCGCGCTGACCATGCAGGAAAAAGCCCTGAGCGCGGCGGACGGTGAACATTTTCTGGCCGGCAGTGCACCGCTGGAAGGCTGGATCGCCAAGAGCCTGCGTGGTGATCACAAGGATGGCCTCGGCAGCTGGAGTGAAGAGCAACTGGTGCAATTCCTCAAGACCGGACGCAGTGATCGCAGCGCGGTGTTCGGCGGCATGAGCGATGTGGTCACTCACAGCATGCAATACATGAGCGACGCCGACCTCACCGCGATTGCCCGCTATCTGAAGTCACTGCCGGCCAATGATCCTGCGGATCAGCCGCATCGGTACGACGAGAAAGCGGCGAAATCCCTGTGGAACGGTGATGACAGCCAGCGTGGCGCGTCGGTGTACATCGACAACTGCGCGGCCTGCCACCGCACCGACGGCCAGGGCTACACCCGGGTGTTCCCGGCGCTGGCGGGCAACCCGGTGCTGCAGACGGACGATCCCACTTCGCTGATCCACATCGTGCTCAAGGGCGGAACCTTGCCGGCGACGCACGCGGCTCCTTCGACCTTCACCATGCCCGGCTTCGCCTGGCGCCTGTCGGACCAGGAAGTCGCGGATGTGGTGAGCTTCATTCGTGGTGGTTGGGGCAACAAGGGCGCCCCGGTCAGCGCCAAGGACGTTGCGCATCTGCGCAGCGAAGATATGCAAAATACCTCCGGCGATGATCTCGGCCAGGTCACCCAACATAACTAAAAACAAACCCCCTGCATGATGTACTCACGCAGGGGGTTTTTATTGGGTTTGTGATGATAATTTCAGCTTACGGATTAATGATGGCCACATAAGCTTTGGCCAGGGCGATCAACTTCGCCTTGTCATCGCTATCAATATCGCCGTCACCGTCGACATCTTTCTTATCGGTGCGAATGGTAAAGGTCTTGCCTTTGTCGGCCGATACCGCCACGACGTAAATCGAATCGACCAGCGCTTCGGTCGACAGCTGTTGCTCTGCGTTCCAGCCCAGTTCCTTGCGTGCCAGTTGCAGCGAAACAATAGTGTTGGAATCGGTAATATTCGGCTGCATCATTTGCAGGAAAACACCGCGTTGATTCAAGTAAGACATTCAATCAAATCCTTTTAATTAGTCGGCCGGAGTCTGTTGCCGGTAGTTCCAGAGCCTATATAGCGGACCTGCGTTCAGCAATTAGGCATCTGTATCTTGGCTTGTCGTCAGTCAGCGAAAAAACTTGTCGCACCCAGAACTTCCTCGAAGAAAGACACCGCCATTTTCAATAGCATCGCTGAACGGTACTGGATCACAACGCACGCCGTCGGATACTGTATGCATATACAGAGCAGAGATTCGTTCGATGAACATCCCAGTTCCGCCCCGCGGTCGCGGCACCGCAACCAACCCTCACAATCGCTTTGCGCCGAGTCGTTCGGTCGCCGAGGACGACGGCTGGTATCAGGAAGTGCCGGCGACGCAAAACACCGAAGTGATCATCGAAAAAGCCAAATCGATCATCAGCCGCAACACCTCGCCGGATCTGCCCTTCGACCGTTCGCTCAATCCCTATCGCGGCTGCGAACACGGCTGCATCTATTGCTACGCACGCCCCAGCCACGCCTATTGGGACATGTCGCCGGGCCTGGACTTCGAAACCCGGCTGATCGCCAAGACCAACGCCGCCCAGGTCCTGGAAGAACAACTGAGCAAACCCGGCTATCAATGCGCGCCGATCAATCTGGGCTCCAACACCGACCCGTATCAGCCGATCGAGCGCGAATATCAGATCACCCGACAGACTCTGGAGGTGCTGCTGCGCTATCGCCATCCGGTGACCATCGTCACCAAAGGTTCGCTGATTCTGCGCGATCTCGATCTGCTCACTGAGCTGGCACAACAGCGGCTGGTTTCGGTGATGATCAGCCTGACCACCCTGGACGACGAGCTCAAACGCATCCTCGAACCGCGCGCCGCGGCGCCCAAGGCGCGCCTGCGCGCGATCCGGGTAATGCGCGAAGCGGGAATTCCAGTGGGTGTGCTGTGCTCGCCGATGATTCCGATGATCAATGACAGCGAGATCGAAAGCCTGCTCAGCGAAGCCTACGCCGCCGGTGCGCAAAGTGCCGCCTACATGATGTTGCGCCTGCCGCTGGAAGTCGCGCCGCTGTTCGAGGAGTGGTTGCAGGCGCACTATCCACAACGCGCCGCGCATGTGCTGAGCCTGATTCGCCAGAGTCGCGGCGGCGAACTCTACGACAGCCGTTTCGGTGCGCGCATGCGCGGTGAAGGACCGTTTGCCGACCTGCTCGCACAAAGATTTGCCAAGGCCATCAAAAAGCTGGGGCTGAACAAACGCGAGGGCTATAACCTCGATTGCACGGCCTTCTGTCCGCCGGGTCGCCAGATGTCGTTGATTTAGCGACAATTGGCTTGGGGTTGACGGGTTGGAATCCTTCCGCCGAAACACGCCAGTCACGTTTTTTGTGACCTGGAACACACGTTCTAGAGCGTTTGATTCAGTTTCAGTTAAGTTTCGGCGGCTACCTTGTTCATCGAGTGACTGACGGGTCGGGATGACCCGGATGGTTTAAACAGCCACTGGCTTCATACCGGAATACCGGGGAAGACTCCCTGAATCCGCACAAGAGGATGAATCATGAGTGACAAGGATAAACAGTCGTTGGCTGCCTCGGCGCAAAGCCCTGAAGCACAATCCGCCGATGCAGCACTGCGACAGATCGTTGATGGCTTTTTACGCTTTCACCATGACGTTTTTCCGCAGCAGGAAGAACTGTTCAAGAAGCTCGCCACCGCCCAGGCGCCCAAGGCGATGTTCATCACCTGCGCCGACTCGCGCATCGTTCCCGAGCTGATTACCCAGAGCTCGCCGGGCGATCTGTTCGTCACCCGTAACGTCGGCAACGTGGTTCCGCCCTACGGTCAGATGAACGGCGGCGTCTCCACCGCGATCGAGTACGCGGTACTGGCACTGGGCGTGCAACACATCATCATTTGCGGCCACTCCGATTGCGGCGCCATGCGCGCGGTACTCAACCCCGACAGCCTGGAAAAAATGCCGACGGTCAAAGCCTGGCTGCGCCACGCCGAAGTCGCGAAAACCATGGTGCACGACAACTGCAACTGCACCGACGAAAAAGAAAGCATGCCGATCCTCACTGAGGAAAACGTCATCGCCCAACTGCAGCACTTGCGTACCCATCCTTCGGTAGCCTCGCGCATGGCGAACGGTCATCTGTTCATCCATGGCTGGGTCTACAACATCGAAACCAGCGAAATCAAAGCTTACGACGCGGACCAGGGTCGTTTCCTGCCTCTCGACGGCAGCCATCCGATTCCTGTGGCGACGCCCAAAGCGCGCTTCTAAATCTTCCCAACAATCTGTGTGGTATGACGCCGGCCGCTGATTCAGCGGCCCGGCCTCGCCACGCCTGAAGAAAACTTCGGGAGAATCGCCATGCGTGCGGCTCAATTGAAAGCTGTGTTGCCACGGGAGCTGCTCGCCTCCGTGGTTGTGTTTCTGGTCGCCCTGCCGCTGTGCATGGGCATCGCGATTGCGTCAGGGCTGCCGCCGGCCAAGGGTCTGATCACCGGCATCATCGGCGGTCTGGTGGTCGGTTGGCTGGCGGGTTCGCCGTTGCAGGTCAGCGGTCCGGCGGCGGGGCTGGCGGTGTTGGTTTTCGAACTGGTGCGCCAGCACGGCATCGAGATGCTCGGGCCGATCCTGCTGCTCGCCGGATTTCTGCAACTGGTCGCCGGACGTCTGAAGCTTGGCTGCTGGTTCCGGGTGACGGCGCCAGCGGTGGTCTACGGCATGCTCGCGGGCATTGGCGTGTTGATCGTGCTGTCACAGGTGCATGTGATGCTCGATGCCAAGCCGCAACCGTCAGGTCTGGACAACCTCACGGCGTTCCCGGCAGCCGTGGCGCAAGCCTTGCCATCGTTCGGCTGGCAAGCCGGTCTGCTCGGTCTGTCGACGATTGCCGTGATGTGGCTGTGGGAAAAATTCCGCCCGCATTCGCTGCGCTTCATTCCCGGCGCATTGCTCGGTGTGGGTCTGGCCACAGTGGCGAGCCTGATGCTGGCGTTGCAGGTCAAGCGCGTGGAGGTACCGGCGAATCTGGCCGAGGCGATCGATTGGCTGAAACCTGCCGACCTGATGAATCTGGCCGACCCGACCCTGCTGATTGCTGCGTTCGCCGTGGCGTTTATCGCCAGTGCCGAGACGCTGTTGTCCGCCGCAGCGGTGGATCGCATGCACAGCGGCGTGCGTTCGGATTTCGACCGTGAGCTGTCGGCGCAAGGTGTCGGCAACATGCTCTGCGGTCTGGTCGGCGCGTTGCCGATGACCGGAGTGATCGTGCGCAGTTCGGCCAACGTCCAGGCCGGTGCGACCACCCGCTACTCGACGATTTTCCATGGCCTGTGGCTGCTGGCATTCGTGTTGTTGCTGTCGAGTGTGCTGCAGAGCATTCCGGTGGCGAGCCTGGCGGGTGTGCTGGTGTATACCGGTTTCAAACTGGTCGACCTCAAAGCCTTCCGTGGTCTCGGCCGTTACGGACGGATGCCGATGTTCACCTATGCCGCCACGGCGTTGGCGATCATCTTCACTGACCTGCTCACCGGTGTGCTGATCGGCTTCGGTCTGACGATGTTGAAGCTGGCATTCAAGGCTTCGCGCCTGAAGATCAGCCTGATCGACCTGCCGCAGGACGGCGAGATGGAACTGCGTCTGGTTGGTGCAGCGACGTTCCTCAAAGTGCCGGCGCTGACGCAAGTGCTGGGCAGCATCCCTCACGGCACCACGGTGCATGTGCCGCTGAACAACCTGAGTTACATCGACCATTCGTGCCTGGAATTGCTGGAAGAATGGGGCCGGGCGAATGCGGCGAAGGGTTCGAAGCTGTTGATCGAGTCGCGCGGGTTGAAGCGCAGGCTGGAAGGACGGGTGCGGACCAATACCGGGATTGGTGCGGCAGGATAAATCTCCGGGTTGAACTCGACCCCTGTAGGAGTGAGCCTGCTCGCGATGGCGATGGAACATTCAACATCTTCGTTGATTGATCCACCGCTATCGCGAGCAGGCTCGCGTGTATGACTCAGGCGGCAGGCTGATCCAGCTCCAGCCCCACGCCCAACCGGCGGCTCATGCACGGCCAGCGTTTCCACGCCGCGCCGGTATCCGGGCTGCTGAGTTTTTCGCGGTAGGCTTCTACCGACTCCAGGGCAAAACTCTCGTCATTGAGCATCTCGTCAATCGCGTGATGCACCGCCTCGTCCAGTTGGTTGGCGAACTCCTCACCGATCAACTGGTGCGCAATCAGGTTGGCGACCGTCATGTCCAAAGGGATCAATGGCTGGCCGAAGTGTTTGATGTACAGGTCGTTGACCTCTTCGACAAAACGGTGCGCCAGGTAGGCTTCGTCGAGCAGGCTGTCCAGGCCGACATGTCCGGCCATGATCGCCGGCGGCTGGAGGAAATACTGCTCGGCGATTTTCAGCACCGGTTTGATCTGCGATTCGATTCCCGCTTCCCTGGCGACTTCATTGGCTGCGTCCAGCAGGTCGGGTACTTCATCGATGTAGGCGGCGACAAAACGCGTCAGCACGCCTTGGGCGTCGGCTTCCGGCAACTGGATCGCCGGGTGCAGGTGAGGCAGCTTGCTTTCCAGCTGACGGGTCAGCAGGCCGGTGTCTTTTTCGTGCTGTTGGGCTTTTTGGATCTGCTCGCGCAATGCGGCGGTGTTCATGAAAACTCCAGGAAACAAGGCAGTGAAATAGGGAAGACATAACTTAGCTGGCTTACAAAAAACGCTAAGACGCATTTGTCATAATTATTTCATCCTTGATGCAGCTGCGTTATATCCATTTGCCACCACTCGTCTGCATCCTTCTCCAATCGGGCACTTGAACGCAAGCGCCAGTTGTTGCAGCTCATTTACCTGCGCAAGTTGCATTTCCCGGGCGCTGTCTATACTCGCCAATGAATGGAGTTAGCTGATGACGCCCGACTGCACCCGCAGCAAGGCCCGGCGATTCAAGTTCGTAGTCTGATGCAGCCGCTCCCTTGCCGCAGGCGATACGCCGGCGGGATAACAAGAACGATAAGGGGAACCCGCAATGATGCGACATCCACATGTCTGGATGGGCCTCCTGTTGTGGTCGATTTTCAGCCCGGCCAATGCGGCCTGGACTGTGAATATGGCGCCTGGAGCGACTGAAATCAGTCACGCAGTATTCGACCTGCACATGACCATTTTCTGGATCTGTGTGGTGATCGGGGTGGTCGTCTTCGGCGCCATGCTCTGGTCGATGATGGTGCACCGCCGCTCCACCGGCCAGGTCGCGGCGAAATTCCATGAAAGCACCGGCGTCGAGATCATGTGGACCATCGTGCCGCTGCTGATCCTCGTGGCCATGGCCGTCCCCGCCACCGCGACGCTGATCAAGATGTACGACACCAGCGAGCCGGACATCGATATCCAGATCACCGGTTATCAGTGGAAGTGGCACTACAAATACCTGGGCCAGGACGTCGAGTTCTTCAGCAACCTGGCCACCCCCGCCGAGCAGATCCACAACAAGGAAGCCAAAGGCGAGCATTACCTGCTCGAAGTCGATAAGCCGCTGGTGCTGCCGACCGGCGCCAAGGTGCGCTTTCTGGTGACCTCGGCCGACGTCATTCACTCCTGGTGGGTACCGGCGTTTGCGGTCAAGCGCGATGCGATCCCGGGATTCGTCAACGAAGCCTGGACGCGGATCGACAAGCCCGGCCTCTACCGTGGCCAGTGCGCCGAATTGTGCGGCAAGGATCACGGCTTCATGCCGATCGTGGTCGAGGTCAAGGAACCGGCCGATTACGAAAAATGGCTCGCCGAGCGCAAGGCCGAGGCCGCGCAACTCAAAGAACTGACCAGCAAGGAATGGACCCTCGACGAGCTCAAGGAGCGCGGCGACAAGGTCTACCACACCACTTGCGTGGCCTGTCACCAGGCTGAAGGCCAGGGTCTGCCGCCGATGTTCCCGGCGCTCAAGGGCTCGAAAATCGCCACCGGGCCGATCAAGGATCACCTGGGCATTGTCTTCCACGGCAAACCCGGCACCGCCATGGCGGCGTTCGGCAAGCAGCTGTCGGAAGTCGATATCGCAGCGGTCGTGACCTATGAACGTAACGCCTGGGGTAACAACAAGGGCGACATGGTCACGCCAAAAGAAGTGCTGGAGCTGAAACAGGCGGAAAGCAAATGAGCCGGTCAATTGCGTACTCAGTGAACCGGTCGGGGCAGCACGTCCCGGCCTGCCCCGTGCACTTTCGTGAAGGAGACCGGCCATGAGCGCTGTCATCGATGACCACGGTCACGCCGACCACGCCCACGGCCCCGCCAAAGGCCTGATGCGCTGGGTGCTGACCACCAACCACAAGGACATCGGCACGCTGTACCTGTGGTTTGCCTTCTGCATGTTCCTGCTCGGCGGCTCATTCGCCATGGTCATTCGCGCCGAGCTGTTCCAGCCCGGCCTGCAGATCGTGCAGCCGGAATTCTTCAACCAAATGACCACCATGCACGGCTTGGTCATGGTGTTCGGTGCGGTGATGCCGGCGTTCGTCGGCCTCGCCAACTGGATGATCCCGCTGATGGTCGGCGCGCCGGACATGGCCCTGCCGCGGATGAACAACTTCAGCTTCTGGCTGTTGCCGGCGGCGTTTCTGCTGCTGGTCTCGACGCTGTTCACCCCCGGTGGCGGGCCGAATTTCGGCTGGACCTTCTACGCGCCGCTGTCGACGACCTATGCACCCGAGAGCGTGACGTTCTTCATCTTCGCCATCCACCTGATGGGGATCAGTTCGATCATGGGCGCGATCAACGTGGTCGCAACCATCCTCAACCTGCGCGCACCCGGCATGACCCTGATGAAAATGCCGCTGTTCGTCTGGACCTGGCTGATCACCGCGTTTCTGCTGATCGCAGTGATGCCGGTGCTGGCCGGCTGCGTGACGATGATGTTGATGGACATCCATTTCGGCACCAGTTTCTTCAGTGCTGCCGGCGGTGGTGACCCGGTGCTGTTCCAGCATGTGTTCTGGTTCTTCGGCCACCCCGAGGTGTACATCATGATCCTGCCGGCGTTCGGCGCGGTCAGCCAGATCATCCCGACCTTCGCGCGCAAGCCGCTGTTCGGCTACACCTCGATGGTCTACGCCACGGCGAGCATCGCGTTCCTGTCGTTCATCGTCTGGGCGCACCACATGTTCGTGGTCGGCATTCCGCTGGTGGGCGAGTTGTTCTTCATGTACGCGACCATGCTGATCGCCGTGCCGACCGGGGTGAAAGTCTTCAACTGGGCGAGCACCATGTGGCAAGGCTCGATGACCTTCGAGACACCGATGCTGTTTGCCGTGGCGTTCGTCATCCTGTTCTCGATCGGCGGATTCTCCGGGCTGATGCTGGCGATCGCCCCGGCGGACTTCCAGTATCAGGACACCTACTTCGTGGTCGCGCACTTCCACTATGTGCTGGTGCCCGGGGCGATCTTCGGCATCTTCGCCTCGGCCTATTACTGGCTGCCGAAATGGACCGGACACATGTACGACGAAACCCTCGGCAAGCTGCATTTCTGGCTGTCGTTCGTCGGCATGAACCTGACCTTCTTCCCGATGCACTTCGTCGGGCTGGCCGGGATGCCGCGACGGATTCCGGACTACAACCTGCAGTTCGCCGACTTCAACATGGTCTCGTCGATCGGCGCGTTCATGTTCGGCGCTACGCAGATCTTTTTCCTGTTCATCGTCATCAAGACCATCCGTGGCGGCGAACCGGCCCCGGCCAAACCGTGGGATGGCGCCGAAGGGCTGGAGTGGAGCGTGCCGTCACCGGCGCCGTATCACACCTTCACCACACCGCCGGAAGTGAAATGAAACGCGCTTCTGCTACCACATCCCCTGTGGCGAGGGAGCTTGCTCCCGCTGGGTTGCGCAGCAGCCCCAAAGATTCTGTGGGCGCTGCGCACCCAAGCGGGAGCAAGCTCCCTCGCCACAAAAGCTTGCTCGCAGTTTCGGAGGAGGCATGAACCATGGCTGACTCGATCTCGCTGAAGAAACTCGTCACTCGCCTGCTGCTGGTGGTAGTGGCGATGTTCGTCTTCGGTTTCGCGCTGGTGCCGATCTACGACGTGATGTGCAAAGCCTTCGGCATCAACGGCAAGACCGGCGGCCAGTACGCGGGCGAGCAAGTAGTCGACACGTCGCGCCAGGTGCGCGTGCAGTTTCTCTCAACCAACACCGCCGACATGCCCTGGGACTTTTACCCAAAACATGACGAGCTGACCGCCAATCCCGGCGCGGTCAACGAGATGGTATTCATCGCGCGCAATCCCACCGACAAACCGATGAGTGCGCAAGCGGTGCCCAGCATCGCGCCGAGCAATGCGGCGGCGTTTTTCCACAAGACCGAATGCTTTTGTTTTACCCAGCAGGTGCTGCAGCCCGGTGAACAGATCGAGATGCCCGTGCGTTTCATCGTTGACCGCGACATGCCCAAGGAAGTGAAGCACCTGACGCTGTCCTACACGCTGTTCGATATCACCGCCCGACATCCTCCGGTGGCTGTTAACACTGGCGGTTGAGCGTGGCCGATAAGGAGAACAATAAATGGCAACTCATGAGCATTATTACGTCCCGGCCCAGAGCAAATGGCCGATCGTCGCCACGGTCGGGATGTTCGTCACCGTGTACGGCCTCGCCACCTGGTTCAACGATCTGAAGGCCGCGCGTCCGGAATCCCACGGCCCGCTGATCTTTTTCGTCGGCGGCCTGCTGCTGGCGTACATGCTGTTCGGCTGGTTCGGTGCGGTGATCAAGGAAAGTCGCGCAGGGTTGTACAGCCCACAACTGGATCGCTCGTTCCGCTGGGGCATGAGCTGGTTCATCTTTTCCGAAGTGATGTTCTTCGTCGCCTTCTTCGGCGCGCTGTTCTACGTGCGCCACGTATCCGGGCCGGCGCTGGGCGGTGAAGGGCCGAAAGGCATCGCGCACATGCTCTGGCCGAACTTCGAATTCGTCTGGCCGCTGCTGCACACGCCAGACCCGAAACTGTTCCCGCCGCCCAAGGACGTCATCAGCCCGTGGGGCCTGCCGCTGCTCAACACGATCCTGCTGGTCAGCTCCAGCGTGACCATCACCATCGCCCACCATGCGCTGAAGAAAGGCCATCGCGGCGCGCTGAAACTGTGGCTGGCGATTACCGTGCTGCTGGGCATCGCGTTCCTCGGTTTCCAGGCCGAGGAATACATCCACGCCTACAAGGAGCTGGGGCTGACCCTCGGCTCGGGCATCTACGGCGCGACGTTCTTCATGCTCACCGGCTTCCACGGCGCCCACGTGACCATCGGCACGATCATTCTGTTCGTGATGCTGATGCGGATCATGAAGGGCCATTTCGATAACGAGCACCAGTTCGGCTTTGAAGCGGCGAGCTGGTATTGGCACTTCGTCGACGTGGTCTGGATCGGCCTGTTCTTCTTCGTTTATGTGCTTTGACAGCAGCTGCAAGCTTCAAGCGGCAAGCTGCAAGCTTCAAGTCAAAGCGGGATGGCCTCTAACTTGTAGCTTGCCGCTTGAAGCTTGCCGCTCGCGTCTACCACGGCACGTGGGACACCAACTGGCCGCTGTAGAAACCCCAGGCCATCAGGCCGACGGTGACCACGGCCAGTGCCACCCGAACACTCAGGGCGATGACCAGGCGATTGGAGCTGCTGTCGTCCTTGACCAGGAAAAACAGGCCGCTGAACAGGCTGACGACCGTGGCAATCAGCATCAGGACGATCGCTGCTTTGAACATGGCAAGACTCCGGGGGACAGGCGATGCACTTGAGTATAGCGATCGCGATGACTGACTTTATGGCGCGGCCATGAAGCACTTTCGCCCGGGCGTGATTCCCACTGTCGTGGTGGCACTGTTGCTGCCGCTGATGGTTGCGCTGGGCTTCTGGCAACTGGGCCGGGGCGCGGAGAAAACTGCGCTGCTCGCCAGTTACGCCGAACGTCGGGTAGGCGAACCGATGGCCAGCAGTGAATTGCTCGGCAGCGCCGACCCGGCTTATCGCCGCGTGCGCCTGCACGGTCAGTTCGATGCCGCTCACAGCCTGTTGCTCGACAACCGCCAGCGTGGCGGCAAGGTCGGCGTCGAGTTGCTGCAACCGTTTCAGGATCAGCGCAGCGGCCTGTGGCTGCTGGTCAATCGCGGCTGGCTGCCATGGCCCGATCGGCGCGTGCCGCCGCAATTCACGACACCGGCCGAGACACTGACGCTCGATGCCTGGGTTTATGTCGCTCCCGGCGCGACGTTCCAGTTGCACGCCGATCCGGTCAGCAGTGTCTGGCCGCGAACCATCACTGCCGTCGAGCCGAGCAAATTGTGGCAATCCCTGGAGCGCGACGGTTTCGCCTTTGAGCTGCGCGCCGAACCCGGCCCGGCCAGCTATCAAACGGACTGGCCGGTGGTCGCGATGGGCCCGGAAAAACACCTCGGCTATGCCGTGCAATGGTTCGCCATGGCCACGGCGTTGCTCGGTCTCTATCTCTATTTGGGCTGGCACAACGCAAAGGAGAAACGCCATGGGAAGCGCCATGAATCCACTCAGCATGTCTGAGGCCAAACCTGCCCCCAGCCGCCGGCGCGGGCGCATTCAGTTGCTGTTGATTGTGCTCGGTGTGGTCGGGCCGATGCTCCTCGCCACCGGCATGTACAAATTGCAGTTCTGGGTGCCGGAAGGGCGCAGCTACCACGGCGAACTGATCGGCAACGGCCAGACCCGCGCCGACCTTGGCGTGCAGGCCGATGAGCAGCGCTGGCAGATTCTGGTCACGGCGCCGAAGGACTGCGCTGTCGATTGCCAGCAACTGGTGTATCTGGCGCGGCAGATCCAGATCAGCCTCGGCCGCGAAGCCGGGCGCGCCAGCCACGCCCTCGCCGCCGCGCAACCTTTGAGCACCGACTACGCCGCCAAGCTCGACCGTGAATACCCGCAACTGCAGCGTTACCCACTGGATGCCGGGGTGTTTGCCAGGACCACCGGCGACAAAGCCGTGCCGCAGCTGTGGATCGTCGACCCCCACGGCAATCTGGTATTGCGTTACGAGCCGAATGTGAAGGGCAAGGATCTGCTCAACGACCTGCGTCATCTGCTGAAACTGTCGAACATCGGATAAGGGCATCGTCATGGCCAAACCTGGATTTCGCCTCGCGCTGTTTGCCACCCTGCTGGCACTGGTTGTGGTGCTGCTCGGTGCCTACACCCGCCTGACCCACGCCGGCCTCGGCTGCCCGGACTGGCCGGGCTGCTACGGGTTTATCAGCGTGCCGAAAAGCGAGGCGCAACTGGCCCATGCCGAACTGCATTTCCCTGATGCGCCGGTGGAGGCGCACAAGGGCTGGAACGAGATGATCCACCGCTACTTCGCCGGCACCCTCGGTTTGCTCATTTCAGTGCTGGCCGGGCGCGCGTGGGTCAATCGTCGCGATCCGGGGCAACCGGTAAAGTTGCCGCTGTTTCTGCTGGCAGTCGTCATCGCCCAGGCGGCGTTCGGCATGTGGACGGTGACGCTCAAGCTCTGGCCGCAAGTGGTCACCGGGCATTTGCTCGGCGGTTTCGCCACGTTGAGTCTGCTGTTTCTGCTGACGCTGAGGTTGTCCGGCGTGCTGCCGGCGCTGACCGTGCCCAAGCGCCTGCAATATTGGGCGACGGCGGGTCTGTTGCTGGTGATCGGTCAGATCGCGTTGGGCGGCTGGGTCAGCTCCAATTACGCAGCGGTGGCGTGCATCGACTTCCCCACCTGCCATGGCCAATGGCTGCCGCCGGCGGATTTCGCCAACGGTTTTCACCTGACCCAGCACATCGGTCCGAATTATCTCGGCGGCCAACTGGACAGCGACGCGCGCACGGCGATTCACCTGACCCACCGCATCGGCGCTCTGCTGGTGACGGTCGTGCTGCTCGGTCTGGCCTGGCAATTGAAGATGGTCGGCATGACGCGCCTGGCCGGGCTGGTGCTGATCGCCCTCGCCGCGCAGATCACCCTCGGCATCAGCAACGTGCTGTTCCATCTGCCGCTGCCGGTGGCCGTCGCCCATAACGCCGGCGGTGCGGCGCTGTTGCTGACTCTGGTGCTGGTCAATTATCACGCGCGCACCAGCCTGTTGCGGGTGACCCAACCGGTACTCGCGCGCTGGCGCTTCAGTGCGCACAAACCCGCCGTCGCGCCCATCGCATTGAAAGGAGAAACCCCATGGCGAGTCTGATCGGCGAGCGTCCGGCGCAAGCGCTGTGGCGCGATTATCTGGAGCTGACCAAACCGAAAGTCGTGGTGCTGATGCTGATCACTTCACTGGTCGGCATGTTCCTCGCCACCCGCGCCGGGGTGCCGTGGACGGTGCTGGTGTTCGGCAATCTGGGGATTGCCCTGTGCGCAGGCGGCGCGGCGGCGGTCAATCACGTGGTCGATCGGCGTATCGATGCGGTGATGGCGCGCACGCATAAACGGCCATTGGCCGAAGGCCGGGTTTCGCCTGCGGCGGCGCTGAGCTTCGCCCTGGTGCTAGCGTTGCTCGGACAGGCGCTGCTGCTGACCTTCACCAATCAGCTGACCGCGTGGCTGACCCTCGCCTCGCTGCTCGGTTACGCGGTGGTCTACACCGGTTTTCTCAAACGTGCGACGCCGCAGAACATCGTCATCGGCGGCCTCGCTGGCGCAGCCCCGCCGCTGCTGGGCTGGACCGCTGCCACCGGCCATGTCAGCGCCGAGCCGCTGTTGCTGGTGCTGATCATCTTCGCCTGGACCCCGCCGCATTTCTGGGCGCTGGCGATTCATCGCAAGGAAGAATATGCCAAGGCGGATATTCCGATGCTGCCGGTCACTCACGGCGAGCACTACACCAAAGTGCACATTCTGCTGTACACCTTTGCGCTGCTGGCGGTGAGTCTGCTGCCCTACGTGATTCACATGAGCGGCGTGCTCTATCTGGTCTGCGCGCTGGCCCTGGGCGCGAGGTTTCTGCAATGGGCCGTGGTGCTGTACCGTGGCAGTCGGCCGCACGCGGCGATCAACACCTTCAAGTACTCTATCTGGTACTTGTTCCTGTTGTTCATCGCCCTGCTCGTAGACCACTACTTACTGTTGAACCTATGACCCGAACCCAGAAAACCGTCTTCATCCTCGTCGCCGTGATCGCGTTGATCCTCGGACTTACCGTCAACAAGGTGCTGAGCGGCAAAGGCCAGGGCGACCCCACGGCACTGATCGACGCCGGGATCATCCTGCTGCCGCAGAGCCGCAACCTGCCGGACGTGACCATGACCGATCAGGACGGCAAACCGGTTGCGATCGATGAGCTGAAAGGCAAGTGGAGCCTGTTGTTCTTCGGCTACACCTTCTGCCCGGACATCTGCCCGACCACGCTGGCACAACTGCGACAGATCAAGAGTGAATTGCCGAAAGACGCTGTGGACAAGTTGCAGATCGTGCTGGTCAGCGTTGACCCCAACCGCGATACGCCGAAACAGTTGAAGCAGTATCTGGGCTACTTCGACCCGCAGTTCATTGGCTTGACGCCGACGTCGATCGAGGAGCTGCAGAAGGTCGCGAATGCGGTGAGCATTCCGTTCATTCCGGCCGATACCAGCAAGCCGAATTACACCGTCGACCACAGCGGCAATCTGGCAGTGATCGGCCCGGACGGCACGCAGCGCGGGTTTATTCGGGCGCCGTTGAACAACGCCAAACTGGTTGCGCAACTGCCGGGGATGCTTAAGCGCAAGTGACAGCTTAAAAGCCAAGAGGCCCTCACCCTAGCCCTCTCCCGGAGGGAGAGGGGACTGATTGGGGGATGGTGAAGAAATACGCCAACCTGTAAGTCCTGTGCCGAATCCATAATCGATTCGATCTTTCAGATCGATGCATGACGCAAGACACCTCGGTCGGCCCCCTCTCCCTCGGGAGAGGGGCCGCTTCACAGCAGGTCAAAAGCCAACCGACAGACACAAAAAGGGGACGCTCATGGCGTCCCCTTTTTCATTGCAGCAACCGGAATCAGAACGCCGGCAATACCGCGCCTTTGTACTTCTCGGTAATGAACTGCTTCACTTCCGGGCTGTGCAGGGCTGCAGCCAGTTTCTTCATCGCGTCGCTGTCCTTGTTGTCCGGGCGGGACACGAGGATGTTTACGTACGGCGAGTCGTTGCCTTCGATCACCAGCGCATCCTTGGACGGGTCGAGCTTGGCTTCCAGCGCATAGTTGGTGTTGATCAGTGCCAGATCGACCTGGGTCAGCACACGCGGAATGGTTGCGGCTTCCAGTTCACGGAATTTCAGGTCTTTCGGGTTCGTCGCGATGTCCTTGAGGGTCGACAGGATATTGGTCGGGTCCTTCAGGGTGATCACGCCCGCCTTGGCCAGCAGCATCAGTGCACGGCCGCCGTTGGTGGCGTCGTTCGGGATTACCACGTTCGCACCGCTAGGCAGCTCTTCGATTTTTTTAAGCTTGCTCGAGTACGCACCCAGCGGTTCCAGGTGCACGCCGGTCACAGCGACCAGATCAGTGCCCTTGGCCTTGTTGAACTCATCAAGGTACGGCTGGTGCTGGAAGAAGTTGGCGTCGAGGCGCTTTTCCGCAACCTGTACGTTCGGCTGAATGTAGTCGGTGAAGACCTTGACCTTAAGATCCACGCCTTCTTTGGCCAGGGCCGGCTTCACGAACTCAAGGATTTCCGCGTGCGGCACCGGGGTGGCGGCGACGGTCAGGGTTTCGGCGTGGGCCGAGAACGCAGCAACGGCAGCGAAAGCAGCGATCAGTTTTTTCATTCAGCTAACTCCTGTTCAGGGCGCCCGCCATCTTGGCCAGCGCCTCTCTAGATGATCGAAACCAGTTATTTGCGCGAGAAATGCACGACCAGACGGTCGCCGACCATTTGCAGCACCTGCACCAGAATCAACAGCAGCACCACGGTGACGATCATCACGTCGGTCTGGAAACGCTGGTAGCCGAAACGGATCGCCAGGTCACCCAGACCACCAGCGCCAACCACACCGGCCATCGCCGTGTAGGACACCAGTGTAATCGCTGTCACCGTAATCGCTGCGAAGATGCCTGGACGGGCTTCCGGCAGCAAGGCGTTCATGATGATCTGCCGGGTGGTCGCGCCCATCGACTGGGTCGCTTCGATGATGCCGCGATCGACTTCGCGCAGCGCGGTTTCCACCAGACGCGCGAAGAACGGCGTGGCGCCGACCACCAGCGGCGGGATCGCCCCGGCCACACCCAGCGAGGTGCCGGTGATCAGCACGGTGAACGGGATCATCACGATCAGCAGAATAATGAACGGCAGCGAACGCAAAATGTTCACCACCAGCGACAGCACGGCGTAGAGGCCACGGTTCTCCAGCAACTGACGCGGGCTGCAGAGAAACAGCAGCACGCCCAGCGGCAGGCCGAGCAGCACGGTGAACAGCAGCGAACCGCCGAGCATCAGCATGGTGTCGCCAGTCGCCAGCCAGATTTCGTACCAGTCGATATTGGCGAAGAAACTCATCAGATCAGCCATTAGCGCAACACCTCCATGTGAACGTCAGCGGCGGTGAAGCGGGCAAACGCCGCCTCCATGTCGCCACCGGTGACAGCGAGGGTCAGTTGCCCGTACGGAATGTCTTTGATGCGGTCGATGCGACCGGCAAGGATGCTGTAGTCAACGCCGGTTTCCCGGGCGACAGTGCCGAGCAACGGCGCGTAGGTCGCTTCGCCCTGGAAGGTCAGGCGCACGATGCGCCCAGGTACATGGGCGAAATCATCGCGCTGTTCGCTCTCGTCGATCTGCTCGCTTTCCTGGACGAAACGCTTGGTGGTCGGGTGCTGCGGATGCAGGAACACATCGGCTACCGGACCCTGCTCGACGATCACGCCAGCGTCCATCACCGCGACCTGGTCGCAGACGCGACGGATCACGTCCATCTCGTGGGTGATCAGGACGATGGTCAGTTTCAGTTCGCGGTTGATTTCCGCCAGCAGCTGCAGGACCGACGCGGTGGTCTGCGGGTCGAGAGCGCTGGTGGCCTCGTCGCACAGCAGGATCTTCGGTTTGGTCGCCAGCGCACGGGCGATGCCGACGCGCTGTTTCTGGCCGCCGGACAATTGCGCCGGGTACTTCTTCGCGTGGTCGGACAGACCGACCCGCGCCAGCAACTCGGCGACGCGTTGGTTGATTTCACTGCTCGACAGCTCACCGGCCAGGGTCAGCGGCAAGGCAACGTTGTCGGCGACTGTCTTGGAGGCGAGCAGGTTGAAGTGCTGGAAGATCATCCCGACCTGCTGGCGGAAACGGCGCAGGCCGTTGGCGTCCAGTGCAGTGACTTCTTCGCCGTCGACGATGATCTTGCCGCCACTGGAGTCTTCCAGGCGATTGATCAGACGCAGCAGGGTACTTTTGCCCGCACCGGAATGGCCAATCAGGCCGAACACCTGGCCGTTCTCGATGGCGAGACTGGTCGGGTGCAGCGCGGGAATATCCTTACCGGCGACGCGGTAAGTCTTGTGGACGTTTTGAAACTCGATCACGTAGCGAACCTTGTGGGGCGCGTTGGAAAAGGATCAGCGGTTAGCCGGGCGCGCATTTTAGCCTGTCCGTATAGAGGTTCTTAGCATTTATTTCGCAATTATCCTTCGATTTGGCAATAACGCGATCAAAGGTCAGATAAACGGAACGGCTGAAACGCTCATCAGTCACTACTTAAGCGACTTGAAACCCTGGGTGCCGTGCCCGGGAATCACTCAAGGGTCTGCGGAAGGCATCCGGGGCCAAACGAGGAGTTTACGTCTGATGAGCATCAA
Organism: Pseudomonas sp. FR229a; assembly: GCF_030209115.1. Classification (NCBI taxonomy): domain Bacteria; kingdom Pseudomonadati; phylum Pseudomonadota; class Gammaproteobacteria; order Pseudomonadales; family Pseudomonadaceae; genus Pseudomonas; species Pseudomonas sp. FR229a. Next base: position 27,802 of record NZ_JARVSP010000008.1, read on the forward strand.
AAAGCCTGCACCCGATAAAAGCGAAATGGCCGGGACCGATACCCCGGATCGCGCCAACACCAACGCCAAGCTCGACAGCCTGGAAGAGTTCCGTTCAGACGCCACCGGTCAGGCCCTGCGCACCAACCAGGGTGTGAAGATCGCGGATAACCAGAACACCCTCAAAGCCGGGCCACGCGGGCCTTCGCTGCTGGAAGACTTCATCATGCGTGAAAAGATCACGCACTTTGACCATGAGCGGATTCCGGAGCGCATCGTCCACGCACGCGGTACCGGCGCCCACGGTTTCTTTCAGACCTACGAGAACCATGCAGCGCTGACCAAGGCTGGTTTCCTACAGGATCCGGGCAAGAAGACGCCAGTGTTCGTGCGCTTTTCCACGGTGCAGGGACCACGCGGTTCCGGCGACACCGTGCGTGACGTGCGTGGCTTTGCGGTGAAGTTCTTTACCGACGAGGGCAACTTCGACCTGGTCGGCAACAACATGCCAGTGTTCTTCATTCAGGACGCGATCAAGTTTCCTGATTTCGTGCACGCGGTGAAACCCGAGCCGCACAACGAAATCCCCACCGGCGGCTCGGCTCACGACACGTTCTGGGACTTCGTTTCGCTGGTGCCGGAATCTGCGCACATGGTGATCTGGGCGATGTCCGACCGGGCCATCCCGAAAAGCCTGCGCAGCATGCAGGGTTTCGGCGTGCACACCTTCCGCCTGATCAATGCCGAGGGTAAGTCGCGCTTCGTCAAATTCCACTGGCGCCCAACCGCCGGCACCTGTTCGCTGGTGTGGGACGAGGCGCAGAAGCTCGCCGGGAAAGATACCGACTACCACCGTCGCGACCTGTGGGAAGCGATCGAGATGGGTGACTACCCGGAATGGGAACTGGGCGTGCAGATCGTCGAAGAAGAGAACGAACACGACTTCGACTTCGACATCCTTGACCCGACCAAGATCATTCCCGAAGAAATCGTGCCGATCACCCCGCTGGGCAAAATGACCCTGAATCGCAACCCGGACAACTTCTTCGCGGAAACCGAACAGGTCGCCTTCTGCCCAGGTCACATCGTGCCGGGTATCGACTTCTCCAATGACCCGCTGCTGCAAGGTCGGCTGTTTTCCTACACCGACACGCAGATCAGCCGGCTCGGCGGGCCGAACTTCCATGAGCTGCCGATCAACCGTCCGGTCGCGCCGTTCCATAACGGCCAGCGCGACGCGCAACATCGCACCACCATCGACAAGGGCCGCGCTTCCTACGAGCCGAACTCGATCGACGGCGGCTGGCCGAAAGAGACCCCGCCGGCGGCACAGGACGGTGGTTTCGAGAGCTATCCAGAGCGCATCGACGCCGCGAAGATCCGTCAGCGTAGTGAGTCGTTCAGCGATCACTTCTCTCAGGCGCGCCTGTTCTTCAACAGCATGAGCGACCATGAGAAAGAGCACATCATCGCCGCGTACAGCTTCGAGCTGGGCAAGGTCGAGCGTGAGTTCATCCGTGCCCGTGAAGTGAACGAGATCCTCGCCAATATCGACCTGACCCTGGCCAAACGCGTGGCGGAGAACCTCGGTTTGCCGGCGCCAGCCAAAGGCACGGTCGAAGTGCGCAAGACCTCGCTTGAGCAGTCGCCAGCGCTGAGCCAGGCCAACCTGCTGCCGGGCAATATCAAGACGCGCAAAGTGGCGATCCTTGCTGCCAACGGTGTTGACGCTGCGGCCATCGATGCGATGAAGAAAGCACTTGAAGCCGAAGGCGCCCACGCGAAACTACTTGGCCCGACCTCGGCGCCAGTGAAGACCACTGACGGCAAGGCATTGCCGGTGGATGCGTCGATGGAAGGCATGCCTTCAATTGCGTTCGATGCGGTGTTCGTACCGGGTGGCGCAGCGTCGATTACCGCGTTGAGCGGTGACGGTGTGGCGCTGCATTACCTGCTCGAAGCGTACAAGCACCTGAAGGCGATCGCACTGCACGGCGAGGCCAAGCAATTGCAGGACTTGTTGAAGCTGGATGCGGATGCGGGGTTGTTGCAGGGCGCTGATGTTGGCGCGTTGACCAAGCCGTTCTTCGCCGCGATTGGCGAGCATCGAGTCTGGGCGCGGGAGCCTAAGGCCAAGGCGATTCCAGCGTAAAAGCAAAAGATCGCAGCCTTCGGCAGCTCCTACAGGATGTACTCGATCCCATGTAGGAGCTGCCGGAGGCTGCGATCTTTTTAGGGTTTACGCGGGCTCAACACCATCTGCGCCGGCACCGTGCGCAAGATCTGCTTCTCGATCTGCAAATCAAAGTCAGGATCGAGCTTCTTGACTCGCTTGGTCAGCAAGGTCGCCAGCCACGGATAATCCGCAGTGCGTGGGGCCTGGATGCTGACGGCGCACTCATAATTCACCACATCGGCGGCAATCGCATCGAGTTGGCGTTGCAGCTTGTGAATATCACCAATGTTCAGCGCAACCGTGGTGCTCTCGGCAGTGGGGTCGATGACCTTGGCTTTCGGCCGGGCCTCGGCAGCCAGCAGCGCGGCTTCAGCCTTTTCCAGCTCGGCCTTGCGCGCTTCAGTGATCGCGCCGTTGACACCGCCAGTCAGCGCGGGCGCCTTGGGCATCAAGGCGCGGGCACGGCTCAATGCAGTGGCCGCAGCGTTGACATCACCTTTCTGCAGGACGATCTGGCTGCGGCGCAGGTACGCCTCCGCCAACTGCCGCTGATACTGCTCGAGGGATTGATCGTTAGGGGTTTCGGCCTGCAACGCGGCCAACTGGTCTTCGGCTGTGGCCAGTTCGCTGCTGGCCAGGCTTTGCTCCAGCTGTGCGATGGCCGTAGCCCGCGCATCCGGGACTTCAGCCACCGGCGGCGTGCTTTGGCAGGCGCCCAGCAGCACTGAAAATGCGACAAGGAGCAGATAACGGGAGGCGAACGGCTTCATTCCTGCGACTCTCTAATTGCGCAAAAAGCGGCCAAGTCTACACCCCACGACGGGGCAGAACAAAACTCAACAGAAACAGCGCGGCCGCCGTCACCACGATCGACGGCCCCGCCGGGGTGTCCTTGAACCATGACAACGCCAGCCCGCCGCACACCGCGAGCATGCCCAGCAGGCTCGCGCCCAGGGCCATCTGCTCCGGCGAACGGGCGTGACGCTGTGCCGCAGCGGCCGGAATGATCAGCAGCGAAGTGATCAACAATACCCCGACGATTTTCATCGCCACTGCGATCACCACCGCGATCAACAACATCAGTGCCAAGCGCAGACCGGCCACCGGCAGGCCCTCGACCCGCGCCAGTTCTTCGTGCACGGTGACCGCCAGCAGCGGCCGCCACAGCGTCACCAGCAACACCAGCACCGCCGCGGTGCCGCCGAGGATCCACGCCAGGTCGCTCGGACTGATCGCCAGCAGATCGCCAAACAGATAAGCCATCAGGTCGATCCGTACTTCATGCATGAAGCTTAGTACCACCAGGCCGAGAGAGAGCGTGCTCGGCGCAAGAATTCCCAACAGCGTGTCAGACGCCAGTGGCTGGCGCTGTTGCAGGGTCACCAGCAGCACCGCCAGCAGCAGGCACCCGACCGTCACCGCTACAGTCGGGCTGACATCCAGCAGAAAGCCCAGTGCCACGCCGAGCAGCGCGGCGTGGGACAGGGTGTCGCCGAAATAGGCCATGCGCCGCCACACCACAAACGAGCCGAGCGGTCCGGCTACCAGCGCCAACGCCAGACCTGCAAGCAGGGCATACAAGAGAAAATCAGCCATGCTTGCAGCCGTCTCCATGAACATGAGGTTGCCCGCCCAGCGGGCCTTTGACCACCGAACCGTGCAGGTCGTGGGCGTGGTCGTGATGGTGGTGATAGATCGCCAGACTCGGCGCATTCTTGCCGAACAGCTCGACGAATGCCGGATCACCGCTGACCTGCTCGGGATGCCCGGAGCAGCAGACGTGGCGGTTGAGGCAGACCACCTGATCGGTGGTGCTCATCACCAGATGCAAATCGTGGGACACCATCAGCACGCCGCAACCGTGGCGGTCGCGCAGACGGGTGATCAGGCTGTACAGCTCGGCCTGCCCAGCCACGTCGACGCCCTGCACCGGTTCGTCGAGCACCAGCAGCTCAGGCTCACGCAGCAGGGCCCGAGCCAGCAGCACGCGCTGCATTTCGCCGCCGGAAACACTCTGCACCGGGCTGTCGATCACGTGTTCGGCGCCGACTTCCTTCAATGCCGCCAAGGCACGCGGGCGATCCACACCGGGTACCAGGCGCAGAAAGCGCAGGACTGACAGCGGCAGCGTCGGATCGACGTGCAGCTTCTGCGGCATGTAGCCAACGCGCAGTTTCGGCTTGCGCCAGACGCTGCCGCTGTTCGGTTTCAACAGCCCGAGCACGGCGCGCACCAGCGTGGTCTTGCCGGCACCGTTGGGGCCGATCAGGGTGACGATCTGTCCCGGCTCGACGCTCAGCTCGATGTTGTCCAGCACGGTCTGCCCGGCAAATGTCACGGCGACCTGCTCCAGACGGATCAGCGCATTGCTCATCAGGCCCCCTGGCAACCGGCGCACAGGCCGACCACTTCGACCGTCTGCGCTTCGACGATGAAGCCGACGTCTTTGGCGCTGCTGATAATTGCGTCGCTGATCACTTTTTGCTCAAGTTCGATAGCGGCGTGACAGTCGCGGCAGATCAGGAACTGACCCTGATGCGCATGCTCGGGATGCACGCAGCCGACGAAGGCGTTGAGCGACGAGATGCGATGAACCAGGCCGTTTTCCAGGAGGAAATCCAGCGCGCGGTACACGGTCGGCGGCGCGGCCCGACGGCCGTCCTGCTCGCTGAGCACGGCGAGGATGTCGTAGGCACCCAGTGGCTTGTGGCTCTGCCAGACCAATTCCAGCACGCGGCGGCGCAGAGCGGTCAGACGCAAACCTTTTTGCGCGCACAAGGTATCGGCCTCGGACAAAGCGCTGTGCACGCAATGGGAGTGGTCGTGGGGACGGCTGGCAATCGGTGTAATAGGCATGAGCGGCGACGAGATTTGCTGGAGACGTTATTATGTTACCCGTTCTCGCTTCCTTGAGTGGTCATCGTGTCCCGACTTTTTTCTGTTTTTGTGGCCTTTGTTGCCGTTTTTCTGCTGACCGGTAAGGCTCAGGCCGAGGTCAAAGTGCTCACCAGCATCAAACCGTTGCAGTTGATTGCCGCTGCCGTGCAGGACGGCGTGGCGATTCCCGAGGTGCTGTTGCCACCGGGTGCCTCGCCGCACAATTACGCCCTGCGCCCATCCGACGTACGGAAGGTGCAGTCGGTCGATCTGCTTTACTGGATCGGCCCGGACATGGAAGGCTTCCTGCCGCGGGTGCTCAGCGGTCGCAGCCTGCCGAGTGTCGCGGTGCAGGATCTGCCGGGGCTGAAATTGCGCCATTTCGGCGCAGACAACCATTCCCACGCCGAACAGGCCGATGAGCATGACCACGACCATCGCCCCGGCTCGCTGGACGCGCACTTATGGCTGTCACCGGTCAACGCCCGGGTGATCGCCGAGAAAATGGCCGCCGATCTCAGCGCCGCCGACCCGGCCAATGCCCAGCGTTATCAGAGCAACGCCAAAGCCTTCGATGAACGTCTGGGTGCGCTGGATCAGCGCTTGAAGAAGCGTCTGGCCAATGTCGAAGGCAAGCCGTACTTCGTCTTTCACGAGGCGTTTGATTATTTCGAAGACGCTTACGGCTTGAAGCACGCCGGGGTGTTCGCCGTCGCGGCTGAAGTGCAGCCCGGCGCTCAGCATGTGGCGGCGATGCGCAAGCGCTTGCAGGAGGTGGGCAAGACTTGCGTATTCAGCGAGCCACCGTTGCGTCCGCGTCTGGCGGAAACGCTGGTGGCTGGCCTGCCGGTGAAGCTGGCGGAACTGGATGCGTTGGGCGGGTACACCCCGGCGACGGCTCAGGGTTATGAGCAGGTGCTGGAAAAACTCGGCAATGATCTCGCCGGATGCCTGGAATCGCTTTAGGGCTGATTCGGCTTCGCCTCAATCGCGAGCAGGCTCACTCCTACATTTGGAATGCATTCCCTTGTAGGAGTGAGCCTGCTCGCGAAGCTTTTAAAGGGCGAAAGGCAACGGTGTGCTGACCTTCTGCCGCTGTGCCAGTCGCTGCTCGAACTCCCGCGGATCGTGAATCAACACGTCCTGCCCGGCGAACTGCTCGGCGGCGATCAAGCGTGACAGCCAGAACCGCACACAAGCCACGCGCAGCATCGTCGGCCACAGTTCAGCTTCCGCCGCCGTGAATGGGCGCAGCGCGGCGTAGGCACCGAGAAACGCTCGGGCCCGCGGGCCATCGATCACACCCGCTTCATCCGAGCACCAGTCGTTCAACGCGATTGCCACGTCGTACAGCATCGGCCCCGAGCAGGCATTGTAGAAGTCGATCAACCCGGTCAGGTGCGTGCCTTCGAACATCGCGTTGTCGCGGAACAGATCGGCGTGGATGTTTGCCCGCGGCAGCGCGAGAATTCTGTCCTTCTGCGCGGTGATTTCGTCCAGCGCCTTTTGCAGCAAGGCCTGCGGCTCTTCGCTCAAGTGGGACAACAACTCGCCGCCCTCCTCCAGCATCCAGTCCAGACCGCGATCGGTCTTGCGCTTGATCATGCGCTCGCCCTGGGTCGCCAGGTGCAGATGTGCCTGCAATTCGCCGACCTGGGCGCAATGCTGGGCATTGGCGACCTTGATGTGCTTGCCCGACAGGCGCGGTTGCAGCAGCGCTGGCTTGCCTTTGAGTTCACGCAACGCCACGCCGTCGCCGGTGCGCAGGGCATACGGCACCGGCAGGTCGGCTTCGTGCAGCACGTCGAGCAGGTCGATGAAGAACGGCATCTCCTGCACCGGACCGCGCTCGACCAGGGTCAGGACGAATTCGCCCTGCTCCAGGCTGATAAAGAAGTTGGTGTTTTCGCTGCCGGCGGCGATCCCCTGGAAATCAAGCAGGCGGCCAAGCCCGTATGGGGCGAGAAAGGTTTCCAGCTCGGGCCGAGCCAGGGGAGTGAACACAGACATGTCTTAACTGCCAGTACGGGCGCCGCAACGGCGGCGCCGGGTGAATTAAAAACCTACTTCCATTCGAAGATCTTCCATGACGGGATCAGCATATCCGGCTGATCCGAGCGGATGAAATTGGCATCCGTCCCGTCGGCGCGCACCAGAAAATACGGCGGCGCGCCCTTCGGCGTGACTTTGATCGCATACAGGAAACCGTTCTGGCGGTACTCCTGAATGGTCTTGTCGCCCTCCGTGCGGATGGTGACGTCGGGGTCGGCGCCAGGCGCATCATCCGCCGCCATCGCGGCCAGTGGTGAGACAGCGATCAACCCGACCAGCAGCAAGCGATTTAACGTACGCATGATAACCTTGTCCCTTTGTCGTCAACGGTCCCGCTATTCTAGCCCCGGACCCGCCGAAAAGGTTGATCCTGCTCATGAGCCAAGCCCCCCTCGTCCTGGTGGACGGTTCGTCTTACCTGTACCGCGCCTTTCATGCACTGCCACCACTGACCACGTCCAAAGGCCTGCCGACCGGTGCGGTCAAAGGCGTGCTGAACATGCTCAAGAGTCTGCGCAAGCAGTACCCGGACAGCCCGTTCGCCGTGGTGTTCGACGCCAAGGGCGGGACATTTCGCGATGAGATGTACGCCGAATACAAGGCCAACCGCCCGAGCATGCCCGATGACATGCGCGTGCAGATCGAGCCGCTGCACCAGAGCGTGATCGCCCTCGGCTTCCCGCTGCTGTGCGTGGACGGCGTCGAGGCCGACGACGTGATCGGCACCCTGGCGCGCAGCAGCGCGGCGGCGGACCGCCCGGTGATCATCTCCACCGGTGACAAGGACATGGCGCAATTGGTCGACGGCCACATTACCTTGGTCAATACCATGTCCGGTAGTTCGATGGATGTGGAGGGCGTCAAAGAGAAATTTGGCGTCGCACCGGAGCAGATCATCGATTATCTGGCGCTGATGGGCGATTCCTCCGACAACATTCCGGGCGTGCCGGGCATCGGCCCGAAGACGGCGTCCGGCCTGCTGGTCGGCGTCAACGGCGGTCTGACCGAGCTGTACGCCAACCTCGACATCGTGCCGACCCTGCCGATTCGTGGGGCGAAAACCCTGGTGGCCAAGCTCGAAGAGCACAAGGAGATGGCTTTCCTCTCCTATCAACTGGCAACCATCAAGATCGATGTGCCGCTGGATATCGGCCTCGATGATCTGCAGATGGGTCAGGAAGACCCGGCCAGACTCTACGAGCTCTACACCCTGCTGGAATTCAAGAGCTGGCTCAACGACCTCGATCGCGATGCCAAACGCCTGGAACTGAGTGCGGCTGCCGAACCTGCGCCCGTGCATGATCTGTTCAGTGCTCCACAAGCCGAGGCAGCCACTGCCCCTGCCGAAGCCGCGTACGAAACCATCCTCGATCAGGCCCGCTTTGACGTCTGGCTGGAAAAACTGCGCAACGCCAAGCTGATCGCTTTCGACAGCGAAACCACCGGCATCGACGCGCAGCGGGCACAACTGGTCGGTCTGTCGTTCGCCGTACAGGCCAACGAAGCCGCCTACATTCCGCTGACCCACTCCTACATCGGCGTACCGGAGCAACTGGATCGCGACACCGTGCTGCGCGCACTCAAGCCGATCCTGGAAGACCCGAACAAGCTCAAGGTCGGCCAGCACGCCAAGTTCGACATGAATATTCTGGCCAACTGCGCCATCGGCGGCGACCAGAACGAAGGCATCAGCGTGCGCGGCATCGCCTTCGACACCATGCTTGAGTCGTACGTGCTCAACTCCACCGCGACCCGTCACGATATGGACAGCCTCGCGCAGAAGTACCTCGACCACACCACGGTGAGCTTTCAGGACATCGCCGGCAAAGGTGCCAAGCAACTGACCTTCGACCAGATCGCCCTGGAACAGGCCGGTCCCTACGCCGCCGAAGATGCCGACATCACCCTGCGTCTGCACCAGGCTCTGTTCGAGAAGCTAAGCGCGATTCCGAGCCTGGCCAGCGTGCTGACCGACATCGAGATTCCGCTGGTGCCTGTGCTGGCGCGCATCGAGCGCCAGGGCGCGTTCGTCGATGCCGAGCTGCTCGGGATCCAGAGCATCGAGCTGGGCAACAAAATGGTCGCGCTCGAGCGAGAGGCCTTCGAGATTGCCGGGGAAGAATTCAACCTTGGCTCGCCCAAGCAACTGGGGGTGATCCTCTATGAAAAGCTTGGCCTGCCGGTGCTGAAGAAAACTGCCAAAGGCCAGCCGTCCACCGCTGAAGAAGTGCTGGCGAAACTCGCCGAAGACGATCACCGCTTGCCGAAAGTGCTGATGGAGCACCGTTCGATGAGCAAGCTGAAAAGCACTTACACCGATCGCCTGCCCGAGCAGATCAACCCGCGCACCGGACGCATTCATACCTCGTATCATCAGGCGGTGGCCTCGACCGGTCGCTTGTCCTCCAGTGATCCGAACCTGCAGAACATCCCGGTGCGCACCGCCGAAGGCCGGCGCATTCGTCAGGCGTTCGTCGCGCCGAAGGGCTACAAACTGCTGGCGGCGGACTACTCGCAAATCGAGTTGCGGATCATGGCGCACCTGTCCCGCGACGAAGGCCTGATGAACGCCTTCCGCAACAACCTCGACGTGCACACCGCGACCGCCGCCGAGGTGTTCAAGGTCGAGCTTGAGCAAGTGACCTCGGACCAGCGCCGCAGCGCCAAGGCGATCAACTTCGGTCTGATCTATGGCATGGGCGCGCAGAAGCTCGGCAAGGACATCGGCGTCGACACCAAGACGGCCAAGGCCTACATCGATACGTACTTCGCCCGTTATCCAGGCGTTCGCGAGTACATGGAGCGCACCCGCGCACAGGCGGCCGATCAGGGCTACGTCGAAACGTTCTTCGGTCGTCGCCTGTACCTGCCGGAGATCAACTCGAACAAGCCGCAGGAACGCGCCGCCGCAGAACGCACGGCGATCAACGCGCCGATGCAGGGCACGGCGGCGGACATCATCAAGAAAGCCATGGTCGCCGTGGACAACTGGCTGGCGACGTCGGGGCTGGATGCCCGGGTCATCCTGCAAGTGCACGATGAACTGGTGCTGGAGGTTCGCGAGGATCTGGTCGAGCAGGTCAGCACCGAGATTCGCCTGCACATGAGCGAAGCGGCGAAACTGGACGTGCCGCTGCTGGTGGAAGTCGGCGTCGGCAACAATTGGGATGAGGCGCACTGAGCAGGGTGCAGCGTGGCCGCGACACGGCGTCGCGGCAAGCCCGCGAAACCGGCTTAGACCGATAAATGCTTGAGGCTATTCCAAAGCTTTTTGAAAAAAATCTGAACTAATCTGCCGGTGGAACACTCAGAGGTACTGAATGGCTGGTGAAGCCCTTCGATGCTCCTATGTTGTGTTAAGTGTTGGCAGATATCTGAACCCCGCCCTAGCGGTTCGGAACTTAGACCCCGGAATTCTCCCTCCCCACTGAATCCCGGGGCTTTTTTTGCCCAAAAATCGGCTGTGGCACGCTCAGACTGCGTTGGAAGCGCAGCTCGAAATGCTCATTCAGGCCCCCAAAGTCGGACGCGACCCCGGCCGTTCGAGCTGCACTTCCGCCTTGCCTGAGCGCACCACAGCCAATTTTCCATACCTCGGATTATTCAGCGGCCTCGGTGTTTTTGTCTGCCAGTTCCATCCAGTCGGCCAGAACGGTGTAAGCCTCTTCCAGGCCCATGCGTTTTGGCGCGGAGAACAGTTGGATGGTGATCGAGTCGCCCCAGCCTTTGCGGATTTCCGACTGTACTTTCAGCAGGGTGTTCTTGGCTGCGCCGTAGGTGAGCTTGTCGGCCTTGGTCAGCAGGATGTGCATCGGCATGCCGGCGGCGACGGCCCAATCGAGCATCAGCAGGTCGAAGTCGGTCATCGGATGGCGGATGTCCATCATCAGAATCAGACCTTTCAAACTCTCCCGACCGCCGAGGTAAGCCTCGAGGTGGCGCTGCCAGTGTTGCTTGAGCGGGATCGGTACTTTTGCATAACCGTAGCCCGGCAGGTCGACCAGACGGCGATCATCGTCTAGCTTGAAGAAGTTCAACAGCTGTGTGCGACCCGGAGTTTTCGAGGTGCGCGCCAGGCTGGCGTGGGTCAGGGTGTTCAGCGCGCTGGATTTGCCAGCGTTGGAACGACCGGCAAACGCCACTTCGAAGCCTTCGTCGTCAGGGCATTGATCGACTTTGGCGGCACTGAGCATGAATGTGGACTGTTGGCACAGGCCGAGGATGGGATTCTTGAGTTGCATGGGATTTCCGATGTGGGCGGCGCCGGGAATGGGCGCGGAACGCGGTGTCGCTTCCGTTTCAGTGACGCCAGTATATAATGCCGCAGATTTTGTGTGTGCTTTGTCCCAGCGAAGGATGAAGTTCACGAGAGCGCCAGACTTTGATTGCGCATTAGAACGCAGAACGCTCTCAACCCTGAAAAGGTCGTTTTATGACGAAATGGCTGCTGGCTGCCGGAGTCTTGGTGCCGCTTTACAGCGCACAGGCTACACAGGATCCGGAAGCTGTGTACAACCGTGTTTGTGGTGCCTGTCATTCCGGCCAACTACCCATGGCGCCCGCAAGAGGCGATCAGGAAGCTTGGACGCCGAGGTTGGCGAAAGGTATGGGGACGCTGGTGCAACACGTGACCCAGGGTTTCAAGGCGATGCCGCCGCGTGGTTTGTGCATGGACTGCAGTGCCGAGGATTACCAGGCCATCATCCTGTGGATGAGCGAGAGTAAGCCCGGTCCATAACTTAACCCTTAGCCGTAGTTGGATTAGCTGATGAACAAATTGATCGTGAGTCTGCTGTTGACCGTGGGAATTTCAGGCGTCGCCCATGCTGCCGGCGATGCCGCAGCAGGCCAGGCCAAAGCCGCCGTGTGCGGGGCCTGCCATGGCCCGGACGGCAACAGCATGGCGCCGAACTTTCCGAAACTGGCAGGTCAGGGTGAACGCTACCTCGACAAGCAATTGCGCGACATCAAGTCGGGCAAACGCGTGGTTCTGGAAATGACCGGGCTGCTGACCAACCTGAATGATCAGGATCTGGCCGATATCTCCGCATACTTCGCCAGCCAGAAAGGCAGCGTCGGCGCCGCCGATCCGAAGATCGTCGCGCGCGGTGAAGCGCTGTTCCGTGGCGGCAACCTGGAAAAAGGCCTGCCAGCCTGCACCGGTTGCCACTCGCCGAATGGCGCCGGCAACGCCGCCGCAGGCTTCCCGCATCTGGGTGGCCAGCACGCTCAATACATCGCCAAGCAACTGACCGATTTCCGCAAGGAAGTCGACGGTCGTGCCAATGACGGTGATGCCATGACCATGCGCACCATCGCGCGCAAGCTGAGCGACGAAGACATCGCTGCGGTTTCCAGCTACATACAGGGCCTGCACTGAGGCCCTTGTTCGAGTGTTGAGCGAGGCGCGCAACGCCTGCCACGTTAACGCTCGATTAATCCTTCGCAGCAAGTATAAAAAGGGTGGCTTTGGCCGCCCTTTTTTGTGGCCGCTGCCGTTACACTACAGCACTCATGCCCGCCAGGATCTGTGTCGAAACAGGTCGAGCGAGGCGACCCAAATTGTCCAGGAGTAAAGCATGCGTAATCTGATCATCAGCGCCGCCCTCGTCGCTGCCAGCCTGTTCGGCTTCACCGCCCAGGCCGCTGAAGCCCCTGCCGCCCCTTATGTCGAACTGGCCAACCCGGTCCCGGTTGCAGTGCCTGGCAAGATCGAAGTGGTCGAGCTGTTCTGGTACGGCTGCCCGCATTGCTACGCCTTTGAACCCGTCATCAACCCGTGGGTTGAAAAACTGCCGTCCGACGTCAACTTCGTGCGCATTCCGGCGATGTTCGGCGGACCGTGGGACGCTCACGGCCAGATGTTCCTGACCCTCGAAGCGATGGGTGTCGAGCACCAGGTTCACGCTGCGGTCTTCAACGCCATTCAGAAAGAACACAAGAAGCTCACCGACAAGAACGACATGGCTGACTTCCTCGCCACTCAAGGCGTGGACAAGGACAAGTTCCTCGCCACCTTCGACTCGTTCGCGATCAAAGGTCAGATCAACAAGGCCAAAGAGCTGGCCAAGAAGTACGAAATCACCGGCGTGCCAACCATGATCGTCAACGGTAAATACCGCTTCGACATCGGCTCTGCCGGCGGTGCCGAGCAAGCGCTGAAACTGGCTGACGATCTGGTCGCCAAAGAGCGAGCGGCTAACAAGGCTGCTGCCAACTAAGCGCGGCATTCGCCATGCGCCGCTGGAAGTCCGAACGCATCGTTGGCCTGCATGATCCGCAGGTCAACGAGCATCACCTGGCGTCTACGGGCCTGCCCGCAGACCAGCGTCTGCGCTTGCTCAGTTTCAACATTCAGGTCGGCATCAGCACCGAGCGCTATCGGCATTACCTGACCCGCAGCTGGCAGCATCTGCTGCCGCACACCGGGCGTTCCGGCAATCTGCAGAAGATCGGTGACCTGCTCGGCGACTTCGATCTGGTCGCACTGCAGGAAGCCGATGGCGGCAGCCTGCGTTCGGGCTACGTCAATCAGGTCGAACACCTGGCCCATCTCGGCGCCTTCCCCTACTGGTATCAACAACTCAATCGCAACCTCGGCCGGCTGGCCCAGCACAGCAATGGTGTGCTCAGTCGCCTGAAGCCGTGGGCGATCGAGGATCACCCGCTGCCCGGTCCAAAAGGTCGCGGCGCAATCCTGCTGCGCTTCGGCGAAGGTCCGGAAGCGCTGGTGGTGGTGATGATGCATCTGGCCCTTGGCGCGCGGACGCGCAGCCTGCAACTGGCCTACATTCGTGATTTGATCAGCGGCTACAAGCATCAGGTGCTGATGGGTGACATGAACACCCACGCCAGCGACCTGCTCGAACACTCGCCGTTACGCGATCTCGGCCTGCTGGCCCCGCAGGTGGAAGCGACCTTCCCCAGCTGGCGCCCACAGCGTTGCCTTGATCATATTCTGCTCAGCCCGACCCTGACCCTGGAAAAGGTCGAGGTGCTGGCCCAGCCCATTTCCGATCACCTGCCGGTCGCGGTGGAAATTCGTCTGCCGGGTTCGCTCACGGCCGACGCATTGCCCGCGTTGAGCCCTGCCCCTCGCGGAACCTGTGAATGAGCGACGACGCCCAGCGCTGGAAAGAGAAGTACCTCAAGAGCATCGAACAGCAGGACAAGCTCGAACGCCGCTGGGCCGCGCGACTCGACCTGCTGCGGCGCGGGCTGGTGCGCAGCACGCTGGCGGCCGAAGGCACCGACAAGGCTGTCGATCAGTGCATGAAGGAAATGCGCGAAGTGGTGCGCACCGATGACATGGACGCCGGGCTCGCCGCCCTGCTGCCGCGCCTGGAAAAAGCCGTGCTCGATTCCGAGCAACGCCGCGAAACCCGCATCGATCAGGTCAGTACCGCGCTGACCGCACTAGTCACCCAGTTGCAGGCCCTCCCTTTGCCGCGAGAAGTCGCGCAACCGCTGAAGAAATTTGCCAAACAACTGGACGGCCGCGTCGGTCAGGCGCGGGAAATGCCCCTGCTGCTGAGCGAGCTCAGTGGCTTGCAGGGCAAGGCCTTGAGTCAGCTAGAGACGCCTGCCGAACCGGGCCGGCCGGGGTTGTTGCAGCGTCTGTTTGGCAGTCGCGAGAGTGAGGAAACCACCGCACCCGCGGCAGACATTCCAGCACCACCCGTGCCGCAGCCGGTCGAAGCTCAGCAACCCGAACCGCAACCCACGCAAACGGCAGCGGTCACAGACCCTGAACCGGCGATTGAGGCTCCCGCCGCGACCGTCGAGACGCCTGTGCAGGTCGCGCCCGAACCGGAAGTCGTCGCGTTCGCGACGCCTGTTGTCACTGTTGAAGCCGAACCAGCGCAGATTGAGCCAGGCGCATCCGCGGCGCCAGGCGCCTCGGCGCAATCGCCCACCACCGAGGCAGTCAATCCCGACGAACTGAGCCACCCCGGCGATCCGTCCGCGTTGATTCTCGACAGCCTGCCTTTGCCCGAGCCGATCGCCCAGGCCCTGGCCGCCATCGACCCGGATCAGCCGGAACACGACATCCTCTTCGCCTTGCCGGACTCGCCGGAGCCGTCCTACAGCTCCGTGGCCAGGCATATCGAAGACACACTGATCGGCCTGCTCGACGACCTGACCCTGCCCGAGCGTCATCGGCCCCAAGCCGAAGCCATGCGCGAACGGCTGAAGCACGGCTTGAACTGGTACGAATTGCTGCCGATCCTCGACGATCTCGCAACCTTGATGCTGGCAATTACCGACAGCGGTCAACATGAGTTCGAAGCCTATCTGCAACAGCTCAACGAACGCCTCGAAGCGTTTCAGAGCAACCTGCAAGCGGCCAGCGACGGGCATGCCGACAACAGCTCGGCGGCGCGGGCCATGGATTCGCAGATCCGTGAACAGGTCGACGGCTTGCAGAGCAGCGTCCAGCAAGCAGCCGACCTCGATGACCTCAAGCATGTGCTGGAGAATCATCTGGAAGGCCTGCTCGGCACCATGGATCAGCACCAGAAACAGCGCGACGCCCGCGAGCAGGAAGTCGCCGCAAGACTGAAGAGCCTGTCGGAGCGCGTGGCGCACATGGAACAGGAAGCTCTGGGTTTCCGCGAACATCTCGAGGAGCAGCGGCAGAAAGCCCTGATCGACCCGCTGACCGGCCTGCCCAACCGCGCGGCGTGGAGTGAACGCCTCGAGCATGAAATCCAGCAGTGGCAGCAACACGGCAATACCTTGAGTCTGGCCATGCTCGACCTCGATCACTTCAAGCGCATCAACGACAGCTACGGCCACCTGGCCGGCGATAAAGTGCTGAAGATCATCGCCACGGTGCTGCGCAAACGCCTGCGCGGCTCGGATTTCATTGCTCGCTTCGGCGGTGAAGAGTTCGTGCTGTTACTGCCGGCAACGCCGCCAGCGGCAGGCGCGAAGCTGCTGGAAACCCTGCGTGCGGCGATTGAGGCCTGCCCGTTTCACTTCAAGGGCGAGCGGGTGACCATAACGATCTCCATGGGGCTGGCTTGTTTCAGGGTGGGCGAACACAGCGATCTGGTGCTGAAAAGAGCCGATCAGGCGCTGTATCGGGCGAAAAACGCCGGACGCAACCGCGTGGAGCTGGGCTGAGGCAATTGTTCCATTTTGTTTAAATCCGCCCGCTGGCGGACTCTGGCCAGATCCGTACGTTACACTGTTGCATTATTGTCTTTTGCGTATCGTCCTTTGCCATGAAATTCTTTGCCCTGTTTGCCTCGCTGCTCGTCCTCGCTGGTTGCGCCAGCGGCCCGCGCTACGACACCAGCCATCCTTCGACCAATTACGACAGCCGCATCCAGTTCGTCGTGGTGCATTACACCTCGGCATCGCTGGAGCGTTCGCTGCAGTTGCTGACCCATGGCGAGGTCAGCAGCCATTACCTGATCGGCGATGACAAGGGCGCCACGATCTATAAGTTGATGGACGAAAACCAGCGCGCCTGGCACGCCGGCGAAAGTCAGTGGCAGGGCCGTACCTGGCTTAACTCCAGCTCCATCGGCATTGAAATCGTCAATCCCGGCTACAAGGACACCCCGACCGGGCGCCTGTGGTACCCGTACAGCGAAGCGCAAATCCAGTCGCTGATCACCCTGCTCAAGGACATCAGCCAACGCAACGGCATCAGTCCCCGGCATATCATCGGTCACAGCGATATAGCGCCTCTGCGCAAGCTCGATCCGGGTCCACTGTTCCCGTGGAAACGTCTCGCGGATGAGGGCTTGGGCCTATGGCCGAACGAACAAGCCGTGGCGCGTCAGCAAGCGGTGTTCAACAGCAGTCCACTGCCGGACATCGGCTGGTTCCAGTCGCAACTCGCCCGGCTGGGCTACGACACCCCGCAGACCGGTGAGCTGGATGTAGCCACCCGCCACGTCCTTGCCGCATTCCAGATGCACTACCGCCCTGCCCGTTTCGACGGCACGCCGGATGCGCAAACGGCAGCACTTCTGCTGGTGCTCAACCAGACAAAATAATGACGCCCGCCCGACGGTCAGGGCGAAATCGCAATCAGCAGCTATAACTCATGGTAATTCTTCGGAAATTCCTTGATGGCTGCTACCCGAGAAACGCTGCGTAGCTGGTTTTATCGCCCCGGTTTTTTGGCGATGATCGCGGCTGTCCTCAGTGCCAGCCTGCTGATCGCCGGCAGTATGTTCGCGGCGATGCGGCAGATGGAGTTGCGCGAGAGCCAGGAAATGAACGCGCAGGGTGAGCGTTTCCTCGCCCGCCTCGAACAATTGTTCGGCCAGTTGCGCGAAAGCCTCGACGATCTCGAAGCCCAGCCCCTGCGCGGCTGCGACGAAGAAATGATCGCGACCTTGCAGCAAGTCACTTTCAACTATCGCTTCGTCTACGAGGCCGCCTACATGGACGCCTCGCGGTTCTGCTCCAACCGTCCGCGTCAGGAAGGCCTGTCGCTGGATCGTGCTCCTGACATCCAAGGCCCGACATACAGTTATTGGCTGAACACCACCACTGAACCTGATGAAAACCGCGCGGCGCTCATGCTCGGTCGCGGCAATTTTCGCGTCGCCACCTCGCGCGGGCATTTGACCGACATGGTCGATCTGTCGACCGGAAGCAGCCTGCTGGTGGTGCTCGATCACGGCACTCGCGCGATCCCGGTACTTGGCTTTGCACAGGTCTGGCCGCCCACCGAACCCTGGCCACCGAAAAGTCGTGATGCACTGCAGGTGACGCAAACGCGGTTGATCTATCGCATGCCCACCGATAATCCGGAATACCAGCTGGTATTGATTACGCCGCGCACTGGCGTGCATATCCCTGCGGTGTGGTGGTGGCTGTTGCCGGTGTGCCTGATTGCCGGGGCCATTGTCGGGTTTCTGACCTTCCTGCTGGTGCGCCAGCGGCAATCGCTGGATGCCGAGTTGCACGGGGCGATCCGTCGGGGTGAGTTACAGGTGCTGTATCAACCGATCTTCGACCTCGACAGCCGCAACTGCGTCGGCGCCGAAGCCCTGCTGCGCTGGCGGCGCCCGGACGGCACGCTGACCAGCCCCGACCTGTTCATTCCGATGGCCGAGAACACCGGACAGATCCGGCAGATGACCGACTTCGTGTTGCAGCGTTTGCTCGAACAACTGGGCCAGTTATTGCGCGCCAACCCGCAGCTGTATATCTCGGTGAACCTCGCGGCGTGCGATGTCATGGTACCGCGCATCGGCCAGGTCATGGCGCGCCTGCTGGCGCTGCACCGTGTTGCGGCGCGGCAGATTGCCTTCGAAGTCACCGAGCGCGGCCTGATCGATGTGGTCGTCGCTCGGGAAAACCTGCAAGCCTTGCGCGACGTTGGCCATCAGGTACTGATCGACGACTTCGGCACTGGCTACTGCAGCCTCGCCTACCTGCAGACCCTGCCAGTGGATTGCCTGAAGATCGACAAGGCCTTCATTGATGCGCTGGGCCATGACGCGGCGAGCAGCGGCGTCGCGCCGCACATCATTCACATGGCGCAGGCGCTGGATCTGAAGGTGATTGCTGAAGGCATCGAACTGGAATCCCAGGCGACCTTGCTCAGCAGTGAAGGGGTGAAATTCGGTCAGGGCTGGTTGTTCGCCCATGCGCTGAGCGCCGTGCAGTTCATCGAACTGATCACCCGCGGACGCCGGCTCGCAGGACGGCGTATGGACGACGAAGCCTAAACCGCCAGCGCCATGTAGAACTGGGTGCCCTGCCCCGGCCGCGAATAGACGCCCATGCGTCCGCCGTGTAACTGGACGATTTCCTTGCACAGCGCCAGGCCGAGCCCGGCGCCACCCTTCTTGCGACCGACCTGCACGAACGGCTCAAAGATTCGCCCCTGCTGGCCGTAGGCAATGCCTTCACCGTTGTCTTCGACGCTGATGATCACCCGCTCGCCATGACGACGCGCCTGCAGACGGATCTGCCCATCGCGTGCAGTGTGGCGCAGCGCGTTGTCGATCAGGTTGTCGAGGACACGATCGAGTTGCGCCTGATCGGCCTGCAAACGTGGCAACGGCCCTTGAATCTCGACGTTCAGCGCCACACCTTTGGCCGCCGCCGCTTCGGCAAAGCGCAGCTGCGCCTGCTCCAGCAAGTCCTCGATGGAACATGGCGCCAGGGTGAGTTTCTGCAAGCCGTTCTGGTAGCGCGAGAAATTGAGCAAGTCGTTGATCAACTGCATCAGACGCTGCATTTCCTCGTTGACCGTATCCAGCAGGTCAGCCTCGCGCGACTCCGCCGGAAACTTGGCCCGCTCACGAAACAGCCCGAAAGCCATGTGCATGCCCGTCACCGGCGTACGCAATTCATGGGAAGCGCGCAGAACAAATTCGCTGCGAACCCGCTCGAACGCACGTTGTTCGGTGACGTCGTGCAGCACCATGACCGCGCCGAGAATATGCCCCTGGGTGTGGCTGACCGGCGTCAGGCTATAAGTCAGAAGGCGCGATTCACCATCGACTTCGATACTCAGATCTTCCGGCGCCCGCTCCAGCGTGCCGCCGCGCAGCACCAGTTGCAGTTGTGCATCCAGCTCCGGGCGACCGAGTGCGGTGCCCAAGCCCTGGCCGAGACGATCATCTTCCCAGCCCAACTGACGCTGAGCGACCGGGTTGAGGTGTTCGAGCTGGCCTTGGCGATCGATCATCAACAAACCGTCGTCGATACTGTCGAGCACCGCTTGCAGACGTTGCTGACCGGCCAACAGCTCGTCGACATTCATCGCCTGGTGTTCGCGCAACGCCTCGGCCATCAGGCCGAAGCGCCGCGACAGCAGGTTGACTTCCATGGCGGTGGAAATCGGCAGGGTCACGTCATAGTTACCCTGCCCTATGTTATCGGCAGCCTTGGCCAGCGCTTCGATCGGCGCGCCAAAGCGGCGGGCAATGCCTTGCGCTGTGACAAAACCGATGATCAGCACCGCCAGCCCGACCAGACCGAGCAGCCCGGCGATGAGCAAGGCGCGTTCGCGGGCGGCGTGCTGCACCTCGTTGATACTGTCCAGCGCGTGCTTGTGTTCCGCAATCAAACCGTTGCGCAGGATATTGAAGCGCTCGCGGAAATCCGCGCTGGTACTGGCATCCTTCGCCGCTTCGGCGCTGACATCGAAGGAGTCGAGGAAGTTAAGGTAATCGGCCTTGGCCTGGCGGAAACCGTAAGGCTGATCTTCACCCTCCGACTGCTGGGCGATGCCTTGGTCGAGCAACTGGAAGTAATGCTGCTTGGACGCTTCGAAAGCAACGGGGTCGGGCTTTTCCGCGAGCATGATGATCAACTGATCGCCGAGGGTCTGGCGCAATTTGAGGCCCAGATCCAGGGTGACGAAGTTGCTGCGCACCAGCGCTTCCTGCGACCCGGCCATCTGCATCACGCTGACCAGCCCGAGCAGAAGCCCGAGCAAAGCCACGGTGATCAGTGCAGAAATGCTCAGGAACAGGCGCGTGCGCAGCTTGATCGCCAGTTTCATCGCGCAGTGCTCACAGGTTGTACTGCTTGCGTTTGCGATAAAGGGTCGAGGCGTCGATGCCGAGGGTTTTCGCCGCTTGATCCAGTGTGCCAGCGGTGGCCAGAACCGCCCCGATGTGCGCTTTCTCCAGCTCATCCAGGCTCAGCGCCGCACCGACCCGTGGCGCGTTGTTGGCTGGTTGTTCGGCCATGCCCAGGTGGCTGATTTCCACGCGTTCCTGCGGGCAGATGATGCTCGCCCGCTCGACCACGTTGCGCAACTCGCGAATGTTGCCCGGCCAGCGATAACCGAGCAGCGCTTCGCGCGCCTCATCGCTGAAGCCGCGCGCCGGGCGCGCGTACTCTTTGACGAAACGTGCGAGGAAGCGATCGGCAAGGGTCAGGATGTCTTCGGCGCGCTCACGCAATGGCGGCAGGTGCAGGGTGATGACGTTGAGGCGATAGAGCAGATCCTCGCGGAAGCGACCGTCGCGGACCATGTCTTCGAGGTTCAGGTTGGTCGCGGCGAGAATGCGCACATCGGCACGGCGAGTCACCGGGTCGCCGACCCGCTCGTATTCCTTGTCCTGGATGAAGCGCAGCAACTTGGGTTGCAACGTCAGTGGAAAGTCGCCGATCTCGTCGAGAAACAGCGTGCCACCGTCAGCCTGGTTAACCCGACCGAGCGTACTTTCGCTGGCCCCGGTGAAGGCGCCACGGCTATGGCCGAACAGCTCGCTTTCCATCAGCTCGGCAGTCAGCGACGGACAGTTGATGGTTACGCAGGACTTCTTCTCGCGCTTGCTCCAGCCGTGGATTGCACGGGCCAGTTCACCTTTACCAGTGCCGGATTCGCCGAGGATAAGAATGTTGGCGTCAGTGCTCGCGACCTGGCGGGCTGTCTCCAGTACGACCTTCATCGCCGGGCTATGGGAATCGAGGCCGTCTTTCGGTTTACGGATCTCGCCTTCGAGGGCTTCAAGACGCGCCGACAGCTGGCGCACCTCCAGTTGCTTGGCGGTGGCCAGACGTAGTTGGTCGGGGCTGCACGGTTTGACCAGATAGTCGGCGGCGCCGGCCTGGATGGCATCAACGGCGGTGTCGACCGCCGAATGCGCGGTGACGATCACCACGCGCATCCAAGGCGCCTGAATGCGCATTTGCGCGAGGACGTCGAGACCGTTGTCCTCGCCCAGGCGCAAATCGAGGAAGCACAGGTCGAAGACCTGGCGTTGCAGCAAAGCCTCGGCTTGCGCCGCGCTGTTGGCCGTGGCGACTGTATAGCCTTCGTCTTCGAGGCAATAACGAAACGTACGCAGGATGGCGGATTCATCGTCCACCAGCAGAATGCGGCCTTGTTGCTCAGTGGCAGATTCCATTTTTCCTACGCTCCATAGTGATTAGTCTTGGGTTAGTCCCGGAAAAATCGGGCAAGTTGCATGGTTGATTCTGAACGATACCAGCCATAGGAGGGTAGCTCTCTACTGCCATAACGGCCAATTCATTGATTTCGTTGAGTTTTAAAACAGCCAGCGATTTGCAGGGCAGATCCTGCGTCCTCTTCTGACATCTGCGTACCGGTAGCAATTCCATATCATCGAAATTTCCCACGAAATAATCGTGCATTGCGCACGACCGCAGAAGAGCCATCGTGCAGGATGCGTCGCAGGAAATTTCTCAAGCGTACGTAAGCCATTGTTTTTATTGATATTTTCAGACAACAAAAAACTGGCATGCAGGCTGCAATACCTCACTCAGCCCGGGCAGATCAGCACTGCCCCAACCGAACAAGCGTGAGGAACACAGGATGACTCGCCCAACTGCCGCCCAAGTACGTATCTCGCCACTGCAGATCCAGCAAGGTCTGTTCGGCGTACTGGCGTTGTTGATCACCCTGATCGTCTGCCAGCAATACATGAGCTGGGAAAACAGCCGCAAACCCGAGCCACTGATTTCGATGCAGCACAGCACTCAAAAGCACTTCAGTGCCGTGAGCAGCAGCCAGGCCGAAAACGCTTCGATGCACATGATCGATGTAGACCAGGCGCAACCGCTGGACCAACTGCCACGGGAAGAGCGCTGGGTTTTCTAAGTCGTTGAACAGATTCGGGCGCCTGAGCGTCGGAAACCGCAAACACCCCTAAATAGAGAAGTAAGGAGAATCACCATGTTGAGCTGGGCAATTACATTCTTGATCATTGCCATCATCGCCGCCGTACTGGGCTTCGGTGGTATCGCGGGCACCGCCACGGGTATCGCCAAGATTCTCTTTGTCGTGTTCCTGGTGATGTTCATCGCTTCCTTCTTCTTTGGCCGTCGCGGCCGAGGTTAACGATGATCGGTCTCAAGACATTGGCCGCCGCCCTGCTTCTGGGCGGCAGTGCCATGGCCATGGCGGCCAATGACGGCCAGGCCCGGGTCAACGAACTGCTCGCTTCCGACGAGCAGTATCGCGAAACCTGGGAAGGTGTGATCAAAAAGGAAGAGCGCGTACCGGAGTGGGTGATCAGCCTGTCCGGAACCTCTGAGCAACAGATGAATGCCGTTACGGAAGATGGCGACAAGTATCTGGTCGGGCCGCTCTGCGAGAGTCAGGACAAATGCCTGAATCACCGTTTGATCGTTGCCTTCAGCTTCGACAAGGATGACGCCTACGCCATGCTGGTCGATGTCCCGGAAGGTCTGCCGCAGGACAAGTCGCCAACGCGACACGCGACGTATCGCTTCTTCGGCAAACCTGATCAGGGCATGCAGGATCTGCTGATGGAAACCCTGAAGAAAGATCCGAAGTGGTACTGATGCAGGACGCACAGGATTCTTGAACACGAAAGCAGCGCCCCGCTGCTTTCCATTGCGCCACCCGATGAGGGCCGGTGCATGACCAGGGGGCCGGGACGTTCTGACTGCTACAGGGTCGGAGTGACCTACGGGTACAGGGAGTACCTGCGCAAGGGCCGGGTCAGGGTAAAAGCTGCGCCGCAGGTTCGTCGACCCGATGGTCTGACGAATCTGCGCTGGGCTTTGAATCAGCCAAATCATTGATCCAGCACGCTAATCCCCTTCTTCGAATCGCCGACACTGCGCGGGAAAACATTTCGCGGTGTTTCCTGACGACCGTATATCGACAAAGATCGCGCTCGATTCGTGTGACTTATAGGCTTTCAATTCAGAATTTTTCCGGAAAATTCCGCCGATTCTCGCTGTGCGAAATTTAACCAGCCTACGCTGTAATGGCCGGTTCACGGCACTTATGCCGGCTGAAATGTCACAATCGAACCGCTTGGGACGCCAGTTTCAATTGAAAAAGCTCATGCCGATTCGGCATAGGGTAGGCGTTTACGGCATTAGACGGCGCCACCTTGCATCGGAATAGTTGCGCCTTTTTTCGCCTGCCGAAGAGCCGTAAATACGCACTTCGGGGCACCTTATACGGAGGCAGATGCACAGACTTTTCCGCTGATGAGCGTTCCAGTTCCTGCATGTGCCTGAGTCAAACGCAAGTAAGGGTAAAGATAATGAAGAAGGCAAAAATCAGCCTCGCCTGGCAGATCCTGATAGGTCTGGTTCTGGGGATTGCACTGGGTGCGTTGCTCAACCACTTCAGCGCCGAGAAGGCCTGGTGGATCAGCAACGTCCTGCAACCGGCAGGCGATATCTTTATCCGTCTGATCAAGATGATCGTCATCCCGATCGTCATTTCTTCTCTGATCGTCGGCATCGCCGGCGTGGGCGACGCCAAGAAGCTCGGGCGTATCGGCCTGAAGACCATCATCTATTTCGAAATCGTCACCACCATCGCCATCGTGGTCGGTCTGGTGCTGGCCAACGTGTTCCACCCGGGCACCGGCATCGACATGAGCACCCTGGGCACGGTCGATATCTCGAAGTACCAGGCGACCGCCGCTGAAGTGCAGCATGAACATGCGTTCATCGAGACCATCCTCAACCTGATCCCGTCGAACATCTTCGCAGCCATGGCCCGCGGCGAAATGCTGCCGATCATCTTCTTCTCCGTCCTCTTCGGTCTCGGCCTGTCGAGCCTGCAGTCGGACCTGCGCGAGCCGCTGGTGAAGATGTTCCAGGGCGTCTCGGAAAGCATGTTCAAAGTCACCCACATGATCATGAACTACGCCCCTATCGGCGTGTTCGCCCTGATCGCGGTGACTGTCGCCAACTTCGGCTTCGCCTCGCTGCTGCCGCTGGCGAAACTGGTGATCCTGGTTTACGTCGCCATCGCCTTCTTCGCCTTCGTGGTGCTGGGCCTGATCGCCAAGCTGTTTGGCTTCTCGGTGCTCAAGCTGATGCGCATCTTCAAGGATGAGCTGGTGCTGGCCTACTCCACCGCTTCCTCGGAAACCGTGCTGCCACGGGTGATCGAGAAGATGGAAGCCTACGGCGCGCCGAAAGCCATCTGCAGCTTCGTGGTGCCGACCGGTTACTCGTTCAACCTCGACGGCTCGACCCTGTACCAGTCGATCGCGGCGATCTTCATTGCCCAGTTGTACGGCATCGACCTGTCGATCAGCCAGCAACTGCTGCTGGTGCTGACCCTGATGGTCACCTCCAAAGGCATCGCCGGCGTACCGGGCGTGTCCTTCGTGGTGCTGCTGGCGACGCTGGGCAGCGTCGGCATTCCGCTGGAAGGCCTGGCGTTCATCGCCGGTGTCGACCGCATCATGGACATGGCGCGTACCGCACTGAACGTGATCGGTAATGCCCTGGCGGTGCTGGTTATCGCGCGCTGGGAAGGCATGTACGACGACGCCAAGGGCGAGCGCTACTGGAACTCCCTGCCGCACTGGCGCAGCAAGGAAAAACTGCCAACTGGCGAGATCTCCAAGCCGTAATACAAAACCCTGTAGGAGCTGCCGAAGGCTGCGATCTTTTGATCTTGCTTTGAAAACAAAGTCCAAAGATCGCAGCCTCCGGCAGCTCCTACAGGGGATCAATGCCAGCCCATAGACAGGCGCTTGCCGATCCAGACAAACCCCGGAGCAATCCGGGGTTTGTCGTTTCTGGCGACCCCGCTATCATTCGCCGCATTCTTCGGGGGATTTGACTGATGCTTAATGGCCTGTGGCTTGGCTTCTTCATCGTGGCAGCCGTGTCGGCGCTGGCGCAGTGGCTGATCGGCGGCAATGCCGGGATCTTCGCGGCGATGGTGGAGAGCATTTTCGCCATGGCCAAGCTCTCGGTCGAAGTCATGGTGCTGCTGTTCGGCACCCTGACCCTATGGCTGGGCTTTCTGCGCATCGCCGAGAAAGCCGGGATCGTCGAATGGCTGGCCAAGGTGCTCGGCCCGCTATTCCTGCGGCTGATGCCGGAAGTCCCCGCCGGCCACCCTGCCCTTGGCTTGATCACGCTGAACTTCGCTGCCAATGGCCTCGGCCTGGACAATGCCGCCACGCCTATCGGCCTCAAAGCCATGAAAGCGCTGCAGGAGCTCAATCCCAGCGCCACTATCGCCAGCAATGCGCAGATCCTGTTCCTGGTGCTCAATGCCTCGTCGCTCACCCTGCTGCCCGTGACCATCTTCATGTACCGCGCCCAACAAGGCGCGCCGGACCCAACCCTGGTGTTCCTGCCGATTCTGCTGGCGACCAGTTGCTCGACCATCGTCGGTTTTCTCTCCGTGGCCTTCATGCAACGGCTACGGATCTGGGACCCGGTGGTGCTGGCCTATCTGGTGCCCGGCGCCCTGATCCTCGGCGGCTTCATGGCGCTGCTCGGCACACTCTCTGCGACGGCGCTGGCGGGATTGTCGTCGATCCTCGGCAATCTCACGCTGTTCGGCTTGATCATGCTGTTTCTGCTGATCGGTGCAATGCGCAAGGTCAAGGTCTACGAAGCGTTTGTCGAAGGCGCGAAAGAAGGCTTCGATGTGGCGAAAAATCTTCTGCCGTATCTGGTCGCGATGCTATGTGCGGTTGGCGTGTTGCGCGCCTCTGGAGCGCTGGATTTCGGTCTGGACGGCATTCGCCATCTGGTCGAGTGGGCCGGTTGGGACACGCGCTTCGTCGACGCATTGCCGACGGCGATGGTCAAACCGTTTTCCGGCAGCGCCGCGCGGGCAATGCTCATTGAAACCATGAAGACCTCAGGCGTCGACAGCTTCCCGGCACTGGTCGCCGCGACGATTCAGGGCAGTACCGAGACCACGTTCTATGTGCTGGCGGTGTACTTCGGCGCGGTGGGGATTCAGCGGGCGAGGCATGCAGTGGGCTGCGCGTTGCTGGCGGAGTTTGCTGGTGTCGTCGGCGCCATCGGCGTCTGCTACTGGTTCTTCGGCTGATCACATATCCACTGTAGGAGTGAGCCTGCTCGCGATAGCGCTGTGTCAGTCACCGATGATGGTGACTGACACACCGCTTTCGCGAGCAGGCTCGCTCCCACAGCGATTGTGGTGTGTCAGCGGGGTTGTGGGGCCAGTTTCTGGCCTTGTTCGACTGCCCAAGCCACAACCCTGGCCGTAAGGCGATCACTGGCCTGGCCAAACCCGGCAACCACCGCCGGCACCTGCACATCATTCAACGTCTGGCGCTCTTCAAAACGGCGGCTGGCGAGAATGCGCTGATCGTAGCCACGCACCAGCAACGCATCGACCCGCACCACGACGCCGGCCTGGGTGCCCTGATATTCGGTCTGAAAAGCCTGCAAACTGCCGCCCAGCTCCAGGTCCGCCTGGAAGTTGCTGTCGTCGGTGCTCAGCAGCGTCACCCGACCATCCCGCGCAAAGCCATCCAGCAAGCGATTGCGCAGCAGCACCGGCGCCGGATCGCTCCAGCGCGAGCCCTTGTAGCTGCTGATCACATCGCCCTGCGGGATCACAGCAATGCTCGGCCGGTTCAGCGCTTCGCTGGCCTGCAATTTATTCAAGCGCAGCGACCACGACTGAGCCGTCGTCGGGCTGGCCGAGGCGGGCGCCGGTGCGGCGGGCAGGCGATAGACATCCGAGGGTTCCGACTCGGGCAAAATCGAGCACGCGCCAATCAGGATCAGGCCGGCGCCGAGGAGGGCGATTCGAGTCAACTTCATGGGGTGAATTCCTTGTTCTTGTCGCTGCCCAGCAGATACCCGCTGGGATTGGCCTCGAGGCGTTGGGAAATGGCACGCAGCGAGGTCAGCGTCTCGCGCAGTTCGCGAATCGCCGGGGCCAGGCCGTTGAGACCCTGCATGCCGTTATCCAGCGAATTCTGGTTTTTGCTGAGCAAACCATTGATGGTCACGCTGCTTTGCTCCAGCGACTTCATCGCCTGTTCGGCGCTGCCCAAGGCCTGCTTGCCCTGATCGTTGAGCAAGCCATTGGCGTTGCGCATCAGCAGCGAGGTCTGCTCGAGCATGCTGCCGGCCTGTTTGCCCACCGTCGCCAGTTGCTGCATCGCTTGTTTGATGTCACCGCGCTGGTCGTTGATGGTGCCGGTGGTTTGCTCCAGATGAGCGAGGGTCTTGCTCACGCGCTCGACGTTTTCTGCGGAGAACATATGGTTGGCGTTCTGTAGCAGGGCGCTGATGCCGGTCATCAAGTCGCTGCTGTCGTTGAGCAGGCGCGAAATCGGCGAGGGCGAGGCGATCAGGGTCGGCAACTGACCGTCATGCCCGCGCAGTTTCGGACTCTGCGGGGTGCCGCCACTGAGCTGGATGATCGAGGTGCCGGTGATCCCGGTCAGTGCCAGTTTCGCCTGGGTGTCTTCCTTGACCGGCGTGTCGCCCGCCAGACGAATCCGCGCCAGGACCCGACGCGGGTCCTGCGGGTCGAGGCGCAGGCTGACCACATCACCGACCTTGATCCCGCTGTACTGCACCGAGCTGCCCTTGGACAGACCGCTGACCGCCTCGTTGAACACCACTTCGTAATCCTTGAACTCGGTGTCGACGCTGGATTTGGCCAGAAACAGGCCGAAGAGCAGGGCGCCGGCCACGACGATCACCGTGAACAGGCCGATCAACACATGATGGGCTCGGGTTTCCATATCAGACCTCGTTGAGCAGTTTGGCGGCGTCCAGCGCCGAGCGGCCGCGCGGGCCGTGGAAGTATTCGTGAATCCAGGCGTCGTCGGTTTCCGAGACGACGTCGATCGGGCCGGCAACCAGCACTTTCTTTTGCGCCAGCACCGCCACTCGATCAGTGATGGTGTACAGCGTGTCGAGGTCGTGGGTGACCAGAAACACGCTCAGACCCAGCGCATCGCGCAGGGTCAGGATCAGTTGATCGAATTGCGCCGCGCCAATCGGATCGAGGCCGGCGGTGGGTTCGTCGAGAAACAGGATGTCCGGGTCCAGCGCCAGGGCCCGCGCCAGCGCCGCGCGCTTGATCATGCCGCCGGACAGCGACGCCGGGTACTTGTCCGCCGCCGACAGCGGCAGCCCGGCCAGCGCCAGTTTCACCGCCGCCAGATGCTCGGCGTCGTGACGGCTGAGGCCGGCGTGTTCGATAAGGGGCAGGGCGACGTTCTCGGTCACAGTCAGCGACGAGAACAGCGCGCCTTTCTGGAACAACACACCGAAGCGCCGTTCGATCAGCGAGCGTTCATGCTCGGGCAGATTCGGCAGGTTCTGGCCGAAGACTTTGACCATGCCTTCGCTGGGCCGATTCAGCCCGACAATGCTGCGCAGCAGCACCGATTTGCCGGTGCCGGAGCCGCCAACCACGGCGAGGATTTCGCCTTTGTACACGTCCAGATCAAGGTTCTCGTGCACGCTCTGCGGGCCAAAGCGATTGCACAGGCCACGGACTTCGATCACCGCCTCGGAAGGCGCGCGGGGTAGACGACTCACCAGCCCATCTCCATGAAAAACAGCGCAGCCACCGCATCGAGCACGATCACCACGAAAATCGACTGGACCACGCTGGAGGTGGTGTGCGCGCCGACCGATTCAGCGCTGCCGCTGACCTTGAAGCCTTCCAGGCAAGCAATCGCGGCGATCAGGAAGGCGAAGATCGGCGCCTTCACCAACCCGACCAGAAAATGCTGAATGCCGATGTCCGATTGCAGCAACGAAAGGAACATCGCCGGCGAGATGTCCAGCGACACTGCGCAGACCACGCCGCCGCCGACGATCCCCGAGAGCATCGCCAGAAACGTCAGCATCGGCAACGCCACCAGCAGCGCTAGCACCCGCGGTACCACCAGCAATTCGATCGGGTCGAGGCCAAGGGTGCGGATCGCGTCGATCTCCTCGTTGGCCTTCATCGAGCCGATCTGCGCGGTGAACGCACTGGCGGTGCGCCCGGCCATCAGGATCGCCGTGAGCAGCACGCCGAATTCGCGCAGGAACGAGAAGCCGACCAGATCCACGGTAAAAATCGTCGCGCCGAAACTGGCCAGTACTGTGGCACCGAGAAACGCCACCACCGCGCCAACCAGGAACGTCAGCAAAGCCACGATCGGCGCCGCGTCGAGGCCGGTCTGCTCGATGTGCGCGATCATCGGCGTGATGCGCCAGCGCTTGGGCCGGAACAGGCCACGGGCGATGACTTCGAGAATCAG
Source organism: Pseudomonas sp. FR229a (assembly GCF_030209115.1). NCBI lineage: Bacteria > Pseudomonadati > Pseudomonadota > Gammaproteobacteria > Pseudomonadales > Pseudomonadaceae > Pseudomonas > Pseudomonas sp. FR229a. The sequence goes on from NZ_JARVSP010000008.1 coordinate 57,841, forward strand.
CCCGACGAAGCCGAGCAGCTGCATCGTGTCGTTCCAGACCTTATCTACTGCGCGGCCAATGCGCGTCAGCAATTGCACGCTGACGCTGACTTCCGGCTCCTTGATCGGCACGCAGAAATCGTTCAGCGAGCAATACACGGTTTGCAGCAACGCGCGGTCGGCCGGAGAAAGGGTGCAATCGGGGTGTTCAGCGGTCTTGCCCAGGCGTTCCGACCCGAGCAGTTCGACCAGCAACGAGGCGCCAGCGGTGTCGAGGGCACCGAGGCCGTTGAGGTCGATCGGGGTATTGGCGTCGTACTGGCCGTGGAGCTTTTCGCTCAGGTGCTTGAGCGCCGTGTAGTGGGCAAGCGTCCAGTCACCGCTGACCCGCAGGCGGGCAGGGCTGAGCGCGGTGTCCAGGTGGGCACTGCCGGGGGTTGGGCTGCTGGTCATAAGCTCCGTGCTTGTACGGCCGTTACGAGATCCTACGTAATAGCACGAACCGGATTACTTTTCTTTGGCCGGTGTGCTGTCAGTGATCGCGAAGCGCAGCACACCGATCAACTGCCCGTCCTCGGTCAGCACCCGCACCTGCCACTTGCCCGCCGGGTTGCCGGGGAAGTTCTGCTTGTGCGTCCACGCCCGGTAACCCTCCTTGCGCCCGCCATGGATATCGAGGGCGATGCGGTCGACCTCTTTGCCGTTAAAAGTCCAGACGTGATAAATGCGCTCGTCGAGACCGCGCGGCGCGTTGATCGCGGTGTAGGCGTAGAGCCCGCCGCTGCGGATCTGCTCGGCGCTGACGGTATCGAGGCTGGCGCCGGGGGTGCGATCCTGCAACTGCGTGCTGATCGCCACGTCGGTCATCCACAGCGTCGCCGGTGGCACCCACGAACGCAGCGCCCAACCGACGCCGCCGATGCCAAAGGTGATGAACAGAATCGCCAGGGCGTTGCGCACGGTGCGGATCGGGAAGATCGACGCCAGGCTCGGGAACGACAGCAGCACGGCAATCCCCAGCGCCCATTTGAAACTCTGCGCGGTGGTCAGGTGCATGATCACCGGCAACGCGGTGAGCAGGGCGGCGAACAGGGTCAGGGTATGCAGCGCGAGAAACGCCCAGCGCCGTGGCGCCAGCCATTTGTAGTACAGCGGATCGACGATGGAGATCAGTGCGGCAATGCCGAGCAGCCCCGTGAAAATCAACTGGCCGCTGTTCCAGGTGGTGGTGATGAAGAAGAACGGCAGAACGAAAAACAGGCTTTCCTGATGGATCATCTGCGTCGCGTAGCGCAGCAGCGGCTGGGGAATCTCGCGTTTGAAGATCCGCGTGAACAGCCCGGTCAGGGTGTTTTCCAGCATCAGCCAGATCCAGCTGAGCAGCATGATCACCGTGATCCAGCTCGCCAGCCCCTGTTGGCGATCAACGAGGATGAAACTGCCGACCCCGGAAATGAAACCACCCGCCGCAATAACCCCGGGGTAGCGCTTGATCAGCTCGAGAATGCGCTGGACCAGGAGGGTTAGTTTCGACATGTGGGCGCTTCACTGCAGGCTAAGGAAATACCCCGACAGAGTAGCGTCCGCCGGGCGTTGTGGCGAGGTTCACGGTTAGCAACCCCCACGAGAACCTGTGGCGAGGGAGCTTGCTCCCGCTCGACTGCGCAGCAGGCGCAGGATTTGCGGACACGGTGTCTCTGGAATGTTGAGTCGCCTGCATCGGGGCTGCTTCGCACCCCAGCGGGAGCAAGCTCCCTCGCCACAGTGATCAGGTGTTTCCCGCTGGTTTTCGGTGGCGATGCAGGCGCCAGCCGATCACGATCAGCAGCAAGACCCCGACACCACCCGCGACCAGCCACAACACCTGATCATCACTGATCAAGGGCTTCTCGATCCTGATGTACCCCGGCTGTAACAACAGTTCGCGCATGGCCTTGTTCGCCGCGTCCAGCGTAACCCCTTGCAGCTCACGCGCCGGGTTGGCGAAGCGGCCGTCCTGATAATCGGCCAGGGCGCTCCAGTAATAGTCCGCCAGTGCGCTGTTGCCCTGCACGGCCCAGGCCTGATGGGCGATGGCGGCTTGTTTGATGCGGGCGAAGGTGTCTGCATCGAGGCCGTTTTTCAGCAAGTCGGCCTTGAGGTCTTCCAGCACTTGAATGGCTTCGTCGACGTCATCGCGATCGAGGTCAGCGTTGAGGCTCATGAAACCGACACCGCCGAACACTTCGCGCTCGGCCCATGGCCCGTACGACAAACCGTGGTTGAGGCGAATCTGCCGATACAGCGCCCAGTCGAGGTAATCCTTGAGGATGTCGAACGTCTGGTCGTACTGATCGTCGAGCACCGGTTCCGGCACCAGCCAGTGCAGCTTGGCGCTGTCGCCGATGAAGCCACGGGTGAGGGTGCGTTCATGGGCGGCGCTGGTGCGGATGTCCGGCAACGCCCGGTGTTCGGTGGGCTCGACCGGCTCCAGCTCGCCCCAGGTACGCTCGAGATAGGCCGGCAGCAGCTTGTCGAGTTCGCCGACGACGATCAGGGTCATGTTGTTCGGTGCGTACCAGGCCTTGCGTACCTTCTCCAGTTGCTCCTGGGTCAGATGGCCGACTTCGGCGCGCTGCGGGCATTTCAGACCCAACTCGACAGCCAGCTGATTGCTCGCGGTGTGGCCGAGGTCCTGACGGTCGAGGAAACGCTGCAGTTTGGTGTAGTGCCCGCCGTCCTCACGCTCGACCACCCGCTTGGCGGCGTTGATCGCGTTGTCGTCGATGCGTGTCTGGGTCAGCAGCGCGAGCAGCAGGTCGAGCACCTTGCGCTGGTTCTTCGCCGGGGCTTCGATGACGAACGTGGTGTCGGCATTGCTGGTGAACGCATTCCAGTCACCACCCAACGCCTGCATGCGCTCTTCCAGACCGCCTTCACCGGTGGCATCGATGCCGCTGAACAGCAGGTGTTCGAGCAAATGCGGCAGCTCTTTTTCGTCGCAGTCGAAGTCATCGAGACCGACGCCGACCACCAGCCGGATCGCCACATGGCCACGTTCGGTGCCGGGTTTGAGCATCAGTTGCAAACCGTTGGGCAGCGCATAGCCTTCGACCTGAAAACGATCCAGGGCGAAGGCGGGCAGGGAACCGAGCAACAGACAGGCGAACAACAGGCAACGCATAACAGGCTTCCATACGGCTGATTTGGAGATCCGTGTCGTGGTCAGCCACCAGCGCGGGCTGACCCGACTCTACATTTGGAATGCAATCCCTGTAGGAGTGAGCCTGCTCGCGATAGCGGTCTCAAGCTGAACCACTGTAACTGACTGACCCCAGCCCCAGACGTTCAAGGCGAATGCGTAATGTCCGCCATGTCATCCACTGCCAGCGCGCCAGTGTCCGCCGTTTCCAGCACCACATAGGCGCTGCTGCAGAACAGCGAATTGAGCCGCTTCATGTCGGCGATCAACTCCAGGTGCAGCGAACTGGTCTCCAGACTCTGGACGATCTTGCGTTGCAAACGGCTGACATGCGCGTGGGCCAGACGCCGTTCCTGCGCACGAAACCGGCGTTTCTCCCGCAACAACTGCCGCGCGCTTTCGCGGTCGCCACTGAGGAACACCGACAGGCCCAGGCGCAGGTTGGCGATCAGTTGCTGTTGCAGCCCGGCGAGGTCTTCCAGGCCTTCTTCGGAAAACGAACAGCGCTGCGAGGTCTTCTGCTGCTGGATCTTGCGCAGCATGCGCTCGATCAGGTCGGCGGCGAGCTTCAGGTTGATCGCCAGCTCGATGATTTCGGCCCAGCGCCGACTGTCCTGCTCGCCGAGATCCTCGCGAGGCATCTGCGCCAGATACAGTTTGATCGCGCTGTACAGCGCCTCGACGTCGTCGGTCAATCGGCGCATTTCCTGAGTGACGGCGGTTTGCTTGCCGCGCAGCACATCGAGGGAAGCGTCGAGCATGTTGTCGAGCAGATCGCCCATGCGCAGGGTTTCCCGCGCGGCATTGGCCAGCGCCAGACTCGGCGTGACCAGCGCGGTCGGGTCGAGATGACGCGGTTTGGCGGTGCCGTTGACCTCCGGGCGCTCCGGCAGCAGCCACGCACAAAGCCGCGCCATCGGCCCGACGCTCGGCAGCAGGATCAGGCAGCGCGCGGTGTTGTAGAGCAGGTGGAAGCCGATGACCATTTCCTGCGGGCTGAAATCGAGGCTGTCGATCCAGTGCACCAGCGGATCGAGCACCGGAATGATCAGCAGCAGGCCGATCAGTTTGTACAACAGACTGCCCAGCGCCACTTGGCGGCCGGCGGCGTTCTGCATGCTGGTGCTCATGAAGGCGAGGATGCCGCTGCCGATGTTGGCGCCGATCACCAGTCCGATCGCCACCGGCAGGCTGATCACCGCCGCGCCGGCCAAGGTGGCGGTGAGCAGCACGGCGGCGAGGCTGGAGTAGGAAATCATCGCGAACAACGCGCCGACCAGGGCATCGAGGAGGATGTCGCCGGTCAGCGAGGCAAAAATCACCTTCACCCCTTGTGCGTGAGTAATCGGCGCTGCGGCTTCGACGATCAATTGCAGGGCGAGAATGATCAGCCCCAGCCCGATCGACACTCGACCCATCTGTCCGAGCCGCGTCTGTTTGCGCGACAGAAAGAAAATCACCCCGAGGAAAATCAGCAGCGGCGACAGCCACGACAAGTCAAACGTCAGCACCCGCGCCATCAACGCGGTACCGACGTCGGCGCCAAGCATGGTCGCCAGCGCCGGGGTCAGCGCCATCAGGCCCTGGCCGACAAACGAGGTGACCAGCATCGCCGTGGCGTTGCTGCTTTGCACCATCGCAGTGACGAGAATACCGGCGATGAACGCCAGCCATTTCCTCGACATGTTCTGGCCGATCACATGTCGCAGATTGGTGCCGTAAACCCGCAGGATGCCGGTTCGGACGATGTGCGTGCCCCAGATCAACAGAGCGACGGCGGATAGCAGATTGAGCAGGGTGAGCATGCAGACCCCCTGTAGTAGCAGCGCCCCAGAGGGGCAAGTGGACGGCACCGCGCGGTTTCTACGTTTTTGATACTTAAGCTGTAGTTGGCTAACGGTCTGGGCGCCAGCATTGCACAGCTAAAGCGTGGATTGAAACAAAAGTGTCATGAAAACAGGTTCGTCCGATCGTTGAACGCAGCGCAAACAAATGTAGGAGTGAGCCTGCTCGCGATAGGGTCATCAGCTTCAACATCATCGTTGTCTGAGAGACCGCTATCGCGAGCAGGCTCACTCCTACAGGATTGTGGTTTTGCAGGATCAATCGCTGAAGTGGTCCCTGCTCAGGCCAACGTCGATTAAATACCTGGCCGTCTTCACATTCCGCTCATCACATCGCGCATAGCACTTGATGTGCATCAGCAGGCTGTATTTGTGTGGAACCAGAAGAATGACCCCATCCGCCTGATCAAAAAGCTTCGCTTGTAGCTGTCGCCTTTCATCATCACTCTGCACTTTGATCCAATCATTTCCCTCAACGGGTTCAGGAGTCCAGTTGGCGTTCCTGAACATAGTTTGCAGCTCGTCCAAGAGCGCAGCTGTCTTATCGAAGGGAAGCGATTCCACCATTGGCGACGTCGATATGCCGTCTACTTTTCCCTTGGTGTAGCCCACCGCGCCGTAAATTGTTTTGGGCAAGGTAAAGCCATGCTCGGGATCATCAAAAGTAATCACGACCGGGCTGCTTATCCAGGTCGAGTCGACCTTGGGAGGGTCACTGGGATATATGACTGTTTTTCGTTCAACAGGGAAACTGGAGTCTTTGACGACTTCGGCGTATGGCTTGCCAATACGAACAACCAGAAAATCCATCGGAAAGTGAAAAGACGTCAGGCACACGAACAACATGAAGAACACTGCTGTGCGCGAGCATCGACTGTGTCCCCGGTAGCAATTTCTCATTTGCGACTTCGGTTAAGAGCCATATAGCGCTTGCTCATTCGCTGTAGTAATCCTTTCCTACGCTGACATCGATCAGATACTTAGCTGTCTCCGGATCGCGCTCATTACAGCGGGCGTAGCATTTAACGTTGAGCGCGAGACTGTACTTATGAGGGATCAAGAGCACTGTCACCTTGACGTGATCAAACAACTCGACCTGAAGCGTCTTTCGACTGGTTTCATCAGCCGTATTCACCCAAGGATTTGTCTCACTGTTCCACTCTACCCATCCGGCGCTTTTAAGCTGGCTCTGAAGTTGATCAAGCACCGCCATGAGTTGGTCGAAGGGCAACGTTTCGAGCATCGGAGAGGTCGTCATATTCGAAACCTTTCCCTCGTCAAATCCGATTAAGGCGAATTTGGAGGCAGGCAACGTAAAGCCGTGCTCCGGATCATCGAAATGGATAATAACTGGTGTGGAAATCCAGGCTGAGCTCGGATGCGGAGGATTTCCAGGGTAAATCACAGTGTGAGCTGCCACACTAAATGTGGAGTCGGCAACTGTCTCGTCGTAAGTCTTTCCGATATGGACTCGCAGGGTCTCCGTACCCCAAGTGGAATACGCGATTGCCGCCCCAACTAAAGCAGTAGCGAGAATTATGACGAAGCGCTTTCTCGACAACTGGATCACTGTACTCCCCCACCCTTAGAAATTTCTGTTATGGACTGTCGCCTGACACGCCGCTATCGCTGGCAAGCCAGCTCCCACAGGTTTTGCGGTGATTTTTTTGAATGGGGTTAAACACGGATTGCGCAGGAGTGTTTATGCACACGCCATGTTACGCGGCGACAGGCTACAAATCCTTGCGCCGTTGCCTACGGCTACGCCAGAATCCGCCGGCTTGTGCGCTTTGGGCTAGCTGCGTAACTTGGTTCCGTCACTGCTCATCAGTGATCGGGTTTAGCAGCTCGATGATTCCACGCCGCACAAGACTCTATCAGTCAGGTATCCGTTCCTGCACCTGATGGTGGCTGTGCGCAGGGCACCTTCGGGTGCGCCGATTGCGTGGCTCATCGGTCTGCTAACCTGCGTACAGCTGCCACCCTTATCGTTTAGCAGCGAGCTGGTTGCAGCCTCATGTTGAGAGGTAAGAGCCCGTGAAAAAGATAACGCCCGATCCACCCGATACCGATTTCTCCCGCCACGACCCCGACCTCGAAGCGCAAAGACTCAAACGAGCCGCCGACCGCGCCCTCGATTTCTACCTATGTCCCGGTCTCAAGCAAGACCCCGGCGCCGCGCGCAAGCCCAGCACCATTTTCCTCGTCGATCCGGCTGTGGATAACGAAACGCTGCTGGTGCACGCCTGCGAATCTTTGGCGTCGGCGAGCATCATGGCCAGCGATCTGGCCGGGTTTATTGATGGATCGCAGCGCAATTCACTGCTGGGGATCCAGCAAGTCATCATGTTGGGTGAGCTGGCCGTCAACCGCGTCCTCGACAACCTCGTTCCTCCTGCCTGAACGCAGAAACAAATGTAGGAGTGAGCCTGCTCGCGATAGGGCCATCAGCTTCAACATCATCGTTGACTGACAGACCGCTATCGCGAGCAGGCTCACTCCTACAGGTTTTGACCGCGCAGGATCAACGTGTGGCGACTTTTCATGCCCCGCTTCGATCCCGACCCACACTAATATCAATCAAATATTTTGCAGTCATCGGATCTTCCCTGTCACAGCTTGCGTAGCACTTGATCAAGAGCAGTAAGCTGTACTTTCCCGGTACGTACAAATCAATGCCTACAGGCTGATCAAAGAGTGTGGCCTGTAGTCGCCCGCGCTTGGCAGCGGAGTCAACGTTGAACCAGTCATTGTCTTCCAAAGGCTCAATCTTCCACCCCCGCGATTTGAGGATATTTTGCGTAGCAATCAATCGATCCAGAGCTTCTGCAAACGGCAAGGTTTCTGTCATCGGCGACGTCGTCAGTGTCGAGACTTTCTGACTCGCATAAGTAACGGCACCGAACACGGTCGGGGGAAGTTTGAAACCATGAACGGGGTCGTCGAACTCAATGATCGTCGGGCTGCTGATCCATGTAGAGCCGGGACGAGGGGGATCCGTCGGGTCATGGGGATCACCAGGATAGATTGCCGTTTTGTCTTCAACCGAGAAGGTTGAGTCTTTGATCACCTGTTCGTAAGGTTTTCCAATATGAACGCATAGGGTCGTGGCGCCCCATGGCCACGCCATGACACCACCCAGCAAAATCGTAGCGGCGCCCATCGACAGCCAATGCTTACCTGCCAAAGCCGTCGACTTCCTCTGAGACGATTGAAAACGGTCAATCACTGAAGTGATCTTCACCAAAACCCACATCAATCAAATATTTGGCCGTATCAGGATTTCGTTCGTCGCAACGTGCGTAGCATTTGATGTGGAGGAACAGGCTGTACTTATGCGGAATCAACAGAATGACACCGTCCAACTGGTCAAAAAGCTTGGCTTGAAGGCGCACCTTGTCTTCTTGAGTTTCAGTCTTGAGCCAATCATTCCCTTCAACAGCTTCTGGCGACCAGCCTGCCTTTTTGAACGTCTGCTGCAGCACTCCCAGCAGATTCACTGCTTGCTCGAAAGGTAACGTTTCCAGCATTGGTGAGGTAGAAAGGGTGATCGCTTTGAAATCAGACCAGCCAATCGCACCGAATTTTGTAACGGGCAACGTGAACCCGTGTTGTTCGTCATCGAATGTGATGACCACTGGGCTACTGATCCAAGTCGAACTTGGGTGAGGTGGATCACCGGGATAGATGGCAGTTGTATCCGTCACAGGAAATGATGAGTCGCGCACGACATCGTCATATGTTTTTCCAATGTGGAAAGAAATTTGTTGCGGACCTCTTCCGAAATAGAAGGTTAGCGCGATAGCTCCCAATACGGCGGCGGCAGCAACGTAGAAACTGCGTCTATGCATCACTTAACTCCCCCGCCAGCTGCAATTTCTCGGATAGATTGCTCAAGTTTTGCGCGAGAGGACGGCTGTTTAAGCAGTTCGTTAAATTGATTGGCAGCGCGCAGTACGAACTCCATTCGCTGATCCTTATCGGCAAGGTTAGCCAGCGGATTGCTGCCAAACGCGACTTTTCGACTGTCGGGCGCTTTACATTGGCTAGCGAGAGTAAGCTGGATCTCCTCGGCAGCACCTGGCAACAATCCGGTCACAACAGAAATCACGTCACCGCCATGTGTGCCTCGCATCAACAGGGCAAAGTGGGTTTCGTCGTACATCGCCGGCTGAAGGATGTTGACTTGTTCATGGAGCGCCATTTGTTCAACGCTACCTGAAATGTTCCCTTGATCAATGGCTTTGAAGGTCGCGTAAATCTCAGGATTATCACGGCCAAACTCTACCTTCTCAGCAATCGGCCACATTACATCCTTCCCAATGCCACGCCGGCTTCTCAAACACTTTTCCATTTCCTTGTACCCCCGCACCATGAAAAACCGGTGCAACGGATAAACGTCGAGAAACAGCGACGTATTACCCAGCGCCAACATCTCATACACATAGTCCAGTTGCTGCTGAACCACTGAGCGTGGGTTGTCGCCGAAGGTGATGTCCTCCGTCGGCATCGGATTGGCTGCCCGAGCCTTGGCCAGCTCCTGCTCTGCCTCGGGATTGGTCTTGCTGAACTTGAACCCAAAGCCTTCGAACAGAGTTTCCGATGGTGCGGTTCGCAACTTTTCCTGTGCCGCCTTCTGTGCAGCGATGGCGGTCTGCAGTTTGGTGGCGTGGATCAGCCCACACCCCACCTGCTTCGAAGCAAACGCCGCCAACCCTGCCCACTGAAAGCGGTTATCCGCCAGCCACAATTGCGCGTAAGCAGCGTTGATCTTGCGGTTGCGGGCCTGGGGGTCGGCGATGAGTACGCCGCCGGGGGCGACCCAGTCTTCGGCTTCTTTCTGGAAGCGGCGCCACAGGCAGTTGCAGGTCAGCAGCGGGACTTCGACGCGGGTTTTCGGGTTGGGGCCGGCGGTGCTGGTTTCCCGTTTGCAAGTGGGCAGCTCACAGGTGCTGTCCCAGAGCTTTTTCATGTCCAGGTCGTCTGGAACGATGCATTGTCCGGTCATTGTTTCTTCCTTGAAGCTCAGGCGGTCCAGCGAACGATGGCGAGATCGGGCTGCAGGGTCGCGACGCTCTGGGTCATGCCCTGCGCATTGGTCAGGCCTTTGACAATGCGGCCTTCGGCGGTTTCGATTTCGTAGCCCTGTTCGGAAATGGGTTCGCCGTTGCCGGCGCTAACCGCTTTGAATTCGACCAAGGGCTGGCCGATGATCGGCAACGGTGGAACGAACGGAGCAGGGGTGTGCGAGCTGCCGATGATCACATTAGCTGAGCCGCCAATCACGACGCCGCCATGGCTGGCGGTGCTGTCGAGGGTCATGGCGTTCTTGCCGTTGATGAACACGGTGGACGAAAAGGCACCGCTGAGTGCTTGGCCGCAGGTGCATTTGTCGCCCAGGCGAGCGGCGGCGAGGCCGTTGAAGAAAACGTCGCCGGAACCGCTGGCAATCGGGTTGGTACCGTGGCCGGGAATCGGGCAAGTGGTCGGGTCCGTGACGCGCGCGGCGGGTTTTCCAGACATGAACGTTCCTTGTTTGTCGTTTGAGGCGAGCGGGGGACGCTAACGATCATTGCTTTGGGCGTCAACCTGTAGGAGTGAGCCTGCTCGCGATTGCGGTCTGACAGCCACCATTACTGTTGAATGAGAAAATGCTATCGCGAGCAGGCTCACTCCTACAGGTTTTGCGGTGATGTTTTGAATGGGGATAAACACGGATTGCGCTGGGTGTTTATGCACACGCCGTGTTACGCGGCGACAGGCTACAAATCCTTGCGCCGTTGCCTACGGCTACGCCAGAATCCGCCGGCTTGTGCGCTTTGGGGCTGGTCTCTATCGTTTGCTGACCACTGCTCATCAGTGGTCGGGATTAGTAGCCCGGGTTGCTAGTTATCGTGCGCAAGCACCGTTGCGTCAGGCTATGCCTGATCCTGATGGTGGTTGTGCGCAGGGCGCCTTCGGGTGCGCCGGAAAAGCTAGCTCCCCGGTCTACTAACCTGCGTACAGCCGCCTCCCTTCTTTTAGTAGAGAACGGCAGTGGCTTCATTCTATGGAGCAGCTGAACATGAAAAAGATAACGCCAGATCCACCGGTCGATGATCTTCCTCACCCTGATCTAGAAGCGCAAAGACTCAAACAAGCCGCCGACCGCGCCCTCGATTTCTACCTCTGTCCCGGTCTCAAACAAGACCCCGGCGCCGCGCGCAAGCCCAGCACCATTTTCCTCGTCGATCCGGCTGTGGATAACGAAACGCTGCTGGTGCACGCCTGCGAATCTTTGGCGTCGGCGAGCATCATGGCCAGCGATCTGGCCGGGTTTATTGATGGACCGCAACGCAATTCACTGCTGGGGATCCAGCAAGTCATCATGTTGGGTGAGCTGGCCGTCAACCGCGTCCTCGACAACCTCGTTCCTCCTGCCTGAACGCAGAAACAAATGTAGGAGTGAGCCTGCTCGCGATAGGGCCATCAGCTTCAACATCATCGTTGACTGACAGACCGCTATCGCGAGCAGGCTCACTCCTACAAGGGGTGTTGCCTGAAGACTACCGGGTTATTGCCCCGGCACATCCTTGCGCAGTTTCACTGGATCCTGCTGTTGTTTCTTCTTGGCCATCGCGCCGCGCAGTTTGATGTTGATCGCTTCCACCGCCAGCGAGAAAGCCATGGCGAAGTAGACGTAGCCCTTTGGCACATGCACGTCGAACGATTCGGCGATCAGCACGGTGCCGACCACCAGCAGGAACGACAGGGCGAGCATTTTCAGCGACGGGTGCTTGTCGATGAATTCGCTGATCTTGCCCGACGCCAGCATCATCACCAGCACCGCCACGATGATCGCCGCGACCATCACCGGCACGTGGGAAACCATGCCGACCGCAGTGATCACCGAGTCCAGCGAGAAGACGATATCGATGATCGCGATCTGGATGATGGTGTAGAGGAAGTTGCCGCCCTTGCCCGATGGCGCGTCGTCGCTTTCGTCTTCGCCTTCCAGCGCGTGGTACATCTCCTGCGAGCTTTTCCACAGCAGGAACAGGCCACCGAAGAACAGGATCAGGTCACGACCGGAAATACCCTGCCCGAACACTTCGAAGAGGTCGGCGGTGAGGCGCATGACCCAGGTGATCGACAGCAGCAACAGGATCCGCGTGACCATGGCCAGGCCAAGACCGAAGATCCGGGTGCGCTGCTGCATGTGCTTGGGCATGCGGCTGACCAGGATCGAAATCATGATGATGTTATCGATGCCGAGGACGATTTCCAGGGCGGTCAGGGTAAAGAAGGCAACCCAGATTTCGGGGTTGGTCAGCCAATCCATGTGTATTCCTTTGAGCAATTGTTGAACCGCAAAAGGTCCGGGCTTCAAACCGCGAAGCCAGGACCCGCAACGGTGAGTCTTGGGCTTATAGAGTGCTGAACACCGGGAAAGTCCCCAACAGCAGTGCAGCAATCAGAATGCAGATACACACCAGAATCGCCCATTTCAGGGTGAAACGCTGGTGATCACCAAAATCGATGCCGGCCAGCGCCACCAACAGATAGGTCGACGGCACCAGCGGGCTCAGCAAGTGGACGGGCTGACCGACGATCGAGGCACGGGCCATTTCCACCGCAGTGATCCCATAGTGGCTGGCCGCTTCGGCCAGCACCGGCAACACGCCATAGTAGAACGCGTCGTTGGACATGAAGAAGGTGAACGGCATGCTCACCAGCGCCGTGATCACCGCCAGGTACGGGCCGAGGAACTCCGGAATCACCGCCAACAGGCTTTTCGACATCGCATCGACCATGCCGGTGCCCGACAGGATACCGGTGAAGATACCGGCCGCAAAGATCAGCCCGACCACTGCCAGCACGCTGCCGGAATGCGCGGCGACGCGATCCTTCTGCATTTGCAGGCATGGGTAGTTGACGATCATCGCGATACTGAACGCCACCATGAACAGCACCGGCAGCGGCAACAGGCCGCCGATCAGCGTGCACATCAGGCCGAAAGTCAGTGCGGCGTTGAACCAGATGAGCTTCGGACGGCGTGCGTCGGGGAATTGCGAGACGCTGATTTCGCTGTGATCGATCTCGTCGCCGACCAGATGCAACTCGCCGAGGCGGGCACGTTCGCGTTTACCGTAGAAGTAGGCAATCAGCAGGATCGCCACGACACCGGCGGCCATGGCCGGGATCATCGGTACGAAAATGTCCGACGGATCGACATGCAGCGCACTCGCGGCGCGGGCGGTCGGGCCGCCCCACGGGGTCATGTTCATCACGCCACCGGCGAGGATGATCAGACCGGCCATGATCCGCGGGCTCATGCCGATGCGGCTGTACAGCGGCAGCATCGCGGCCACGCAGATCATATAAGTGGTCGCGCCGTCACCATCGAGGGAAACGACGAGCGCCAGAACGGCGGTGCCGACCGAAACTTTCAGCGGATCGCCCTTGACCAGTTTGAGGATCTTGCGCACGGCCGGGTCGAACAGGCCGGAGTCGATCATCAGGGCGAAATACAGAATAGCGAACATCAACATCACGCCGGTCGGCGCCAGTTTGGTGATGCCCTCGAGCATCATCGGACCGATCTTCGGCGCGAAACCACCGAACAGGGCGAACAGAATCGGGATGATGATCAGGGCGATCAGCGCAGACAGGCGCTTGGTCATGATCAGGAACATGAACGTGATGACCATGGCGAAGCCAAGGAAAGTCAGCATGGGAATACTCCAGGCGTAGCGCGGCTAATGGAATGAGCGGATCGGGCGGGATCAGCGCAGAACGGGAGGCGCGAAGCGTACGGGCGGAGTAATAAGCAGGAAGCGGGAGAGACGGCGGGTTGCAGAGGACATCAGAATCACCATTGTTGTTGTTAATTGGGCCGGGCCTGTGGAACTGACACAGGTCTTGGGCCAACCGGTCTGTTGCCGGGAGTGAGGCGATCCTAATCGGGGAAGCTTTCAGCTACCTTTCGCTAATGAACGCGAAGAATGAACGGTCAACCGGCGGTCGGATGCAGCGAGCGTCAATAAAAACGGGAGAAGGGCGGTGGAAACCAACCATGCACACAACGGCGGCTGTCACTGCGGACACATCCGCTATCAGTTCAGCGGTCCGTTGCGCGATATCGCTCATTGTCACTGTTCGATCTGCCGCAAGGTCAGCGGCGGCATCGTCACCACCTGGATCACCGTGCCGGCGGCGAACTTTCAATGGCTGGCCGGGACGCCGGCACGCTATGACTCGTCGGCCAGTTGCGCGCGTTTCTTCTGCGCAAACTGCGGTGCACAACTGGCGTTGGTGACCTCGCTCAGCCCCGACAGCCTCGACGTGACCATCGCCACGCTGGACCACCCGCAAACGGCGCCGGCCGAGCGGCATATCTGGACCGACAGCCGCTTGCCCTGGCTGCATCTGGATGAACATCTGCCCGGCGAAGCCGAAGAAACCCTCGATTAAAACACCGACAGATTCAGAGGCCACACCGCGCCCATCCAGATCGCATGTTCGGTGTGGTCGAGCAAGTCATCGCCCGTGTCCGGATGCAGGAACACCACCAGGCCTTTGCGGTTGAGCGCCAGCCATGGCAGCACCTCGCCGATAAGCTCGGGGCCGAAGGCCAGTTGGCAGCTCCAGTCGGGGTGCGGCCCTACCGGGCGTTCGTGCACGCGGCCCATTTTCAGCGCAAACAACTGCGCGGCCTGTTCGCACAAGGCCCGCGCCTGGTCGATGGTTTTCGCGTCGAAATAGACATGGGCGTGATAGCCCTTGATCCCTTGCATCGTGTCGCCTCTCAATCGGTTCGAACCCTTGGCTGTTTCCACCGTCACAGGCCATATAGGACAACTATAAGGAAAACAGCCATGAAAAATGCCGAAACCCCAGTGGTGAAAGTGGTGCTCTATGGTGCCATGGCCAGCCTGGGCGGTGCGTTGATGGCTGAATTTCTGCGCCGCCAACACGAAGTCATCGCCATTCTCGACGATCTCACCGCACTCGCGCCGCGTCCGGGGTTGCGCACCAAGACCGGCGATCTGTTCGATGCCGAGCGGGTCAATCAGAGCGTCGCCGGCAGTTCGGCGGTGATTTGTCTGCTGGACGCGCCGGGGCTGCCGTTCAGCAGCGACCATGTCGAGCGCTCGGTGACACTGGGGCCGGTCGAACAGGTGCTGGCAGTCGACGCACTGGTCGAAGGTTTGCAACTGGCCAGCGTGCCGCGCTTGTTCCTGGTGGGCAACTTTGGCGTGCTTGACGAGCCTGACAGTGATGATCGCCTGCAACGGCACGCCGCCGAAGAAATCCTCGAAGCGGTGCAAAGCAGCACTCTGCGCTGGACCTTGGTCAACGCGCCGCATGGCGTTGCCGGGTTGACTATCGAGCACTTCAGCCAGGTTGGCGGCAATCTCGAGCCTGGTCTGGCTGAACCGCTGGAGCGCTTGAACCGTGTGGCGGTGGGGATTGCGGATGAGCTGCGGTTGAATCTGCATATCGGTGAGCATGTGAATTTTGTGGCGGCTTCTGATTCGTAAAAGATCGCAGCCTGCGGCAGCTCCTACATGAGATCGCATTCCATTTGTAGGAGCTGCCGAAGGCTGCGATCTTTTGCTCTTCATACCGCAATAGAAGGCAACGCCAAGCCGCTCAACGATTGCGCACTGCTGGCCTGCTCGGTCATCAACCAGTCAACGAACAGTTGAATCAACGCACCGCGGCGCTTGCGTTGCGGCAACACCACGTAATACCCCAGCCGCGACAACGTGGTTTGCGCCAGCGGCCGGCACAGCAGCCCCTGCACCAGCAAGTTATCCACAAGGTGACGCCAGCCGATCGCCACGCCTTGCCCGCCGATCGCCGCTTGGATCAACAACGTGTAATTGTCGAAGCGCAACTGCCCCGGCGCCGGCGGCGTGGTCAGGCCCAATTGGCGGAACAGCCCGCTCCAGTCAAACCAGTTGCTGCTGTTTTCGCCGCGCAAATGCAGCAGTGGAAATTCCAGCAAAGCCTGCGCGGGCAGCGGCAGTGAGCGGTCCTTGAGCAACAGCGGACTGCACACAGGGAACACTTCCTCGCTGAACAGCCAATGGCTCTCGCCCTGCTTGAAGCGACCGTCGCCAAACAGGATCGCCACGTCGATATCGGTGCGCAGCATATTGTGGTTGCGCTCGCTGGTGACCAGGCTGACATCAATGTGCGGATTGGCCTCGTGGAAGCGGTGCAGGCGCGGCATCAACCAATAGGCGGCGAAAGCGAAATCCGTGGCTACCTGAAGCACTTCATGTTGCTGCTGCGCGCTGATTGCGCTCAAGCCTGCGTCGATATTCTGCAAACCGAGGGCAACTTGCTCGAAGAGCAGGGCGCCGACTTCTGTCAATTCGATGCCCCGATAAATCCGGTCGAACAGACGCGTGCCGAGCTGTTCTTCCAGGCGCTTTATCTGCTGGCTGATCGCCGGTTGCGTGGTACCGAGCTCTACCGCAGCGGCGGTAAAGCTGCGATGACGTGCCGCCGCCTCAAAGGCGCGCAGTAGATCGAGAGACAGGTCACCAAGGGCGTCATACATAAGCTGTGCTTATCCTAGTCATTGTCCGGCGCGGGCTTTACCGGAACAGGCATGGACTCCATGCTCGATCGCAGCACTCTCGCATAAATATTCAACATGGAATGCCGCGATCACATGAAGCGCAAGAACATTCTTTTCATCATGGCCGATCAAATGGCCGCGCCAATGTTGCCGTTCTACGGCCCGTCGCCGATCAAACTGCCGAATCTGTCCCGCCTCGCCGCCCAAGGCGTGGTCTTTGACGCTGCCTATTGCAACAGCCCGCTGTGCGCGCCGTCGCGTTTCACCCTGGTCAGTGGTCAGTTGCCGAGCAAGATCGGCGCCTACGACAACGCTGCTGATTTCCCTGCCGATATCCCGACTTACGCGCACTACCTGCGCCGTCTCGGCTACCGCACCGCGTTGTCGGGGAAGATGCACTTCTGTGGGCCGGATCAGTTGCACGGTTATGAAGAACGCCTGACCAGCGATATCTATCCGGCCGATTACGGTTGGGCGGTGAACTGGGACGAGCCGGATGTACGGCCGAGCTGGTATCACAACATGTCGTCGGTACTCCAGGCCGGGCCGTGCGTGCGCACCAATCAGCTGGATTTCGACGAAGAGGTGGTGTTCAAGGCCCAGCAGTACCTCTTCGATCACATCCGCGAGGATGGCGACCAGCCGTTCTGCCTCACTGTGTCGATGACCCACCCGCACGACCCCTACACGATTCCCAAGGCATTCTGGGATTTGTATGACGACGCCGATATCCCGTTGCCTACAGCCTTGAACCAGGACGAACTCGATCCGCACTCGCAACGGCTGCTCAAGGTTTACGACCTGTGGGACAAGCCACTGCCTGTGGATAAAATCCGCGATGCGCGTCGCGCCTATTTTGGCGCTTGCAGTTATATCGACGCCAACGTCGGCAAATTGCTGCGAACCCTTGAGGAAACCGGACTTATCGACGACACCATCATCGTCTTCTCCGGTGACCATGGCGACATGCTCGGCGAGAAGGGCCTCTGGTACAAAATGCACTGGTTCGAGATGGCTGCGCGGGTCCCGCTGCTGATCAGCGCACCGGGACAATTCGAGGCCGGCCGGGTCAGCGCCGCCGTTTCCACCGCCGACCTGCTGCCGACTTTCGTTGACCTGGCCGATGGCACGCTCGAACCGGGCTTACCCCTGGACGGCCGTTCGTTGCTGCCGCATCTGCAAGGGCAGGGCGGGCACGACGAGGTGTTCGGCGAGTACATGGCCGAAGGCACCGTCAGCCCGCTGATGATGATCCGTCGGGGTGCCTACAAATTTATCTACAGCGAAAGCGACCCGTGCCTACTCTTCGATGTGGATAACGATCCGCGCGAAGAAGAGGAACTGAGCCAATCGGCGCAACATCGTCAGCTGTTCGAAGAGTTCCTCGCTGAAGCGGGGGCCAAATGGGACATTCCAGCGATCCATCGGGACGTTCTGGCCAGCCAGCGCCGACGCCGTTTCGTCGCCGACGCTTTAACCATCGGCAAGCTGAAGAGCTGGGATCACCAGCCGCTGGTCGATGCCAGTCAGCAGTACATGCGCAACCACATCGATCTTGATGACCTGGAGCGCAAGGCCCGTTATCCACAACCCTGCCAAAACCAATAATGTTAAGGGGAAGTCCATGCGCAAGTTATCCACAGCTGTGACCGTCGGCCTGATTGCGTTGAGCAGCGCTTCGGCCTTCGCCGAACAGGGCTGCGAAACCGTGAAAATGGCCGATCCGGGCTGGAGCGACATCGCCGCGACCAATGCCATCACCGGTTTTCTGCTGGACGGCATGGGCTACAAGGCCAAGGTCGACACCCTTGCGGTGCCGATCACCTTTGGCGGATTGAAGGATGGTCAGGTTGACGTGTTTCTCGGCAACTGGATGCCAG
Source organism: Pseudomonas sp. FR229a (assembly GCF_030209115.1). Classification (NCBI taxonomy): domain Bacteria; kingdom Pseudomonadati; phylum Pseudomonadota; class Gammaproteobacteria; order Pseudomonadales; family Pseudomonadaceae; genus Pseudomonas; species Pseudomonas sp. FR229a. The sequence continues at coordinate 76,300 of NZ_JARVSP010000008.1, forward strand.
CGCAGCAGGGCTTCTACGACAAGTTCGTCGCCCCCGGGGACGTGACGCAGTTGGCGAAAAATCTGGTAGGCACGGAATTCACCCTCGCCGTTCCTGACTATGTCTGGGAGGCAGGTGTGCATGACTTTGCTGACCTGAACAAATTCGCCGACAAGTTCGACAAGAAAATCTACGGCATCGGTTCGGGGGCGCCGGCGAACATTTCGTTGCAGGAAATCATCAAGAAGAACGACTTCAACATGGGTCAGTGGAAGCTGATCGAATCCAGCGAGCAGGCGATGCTCGCCGAAGTGTCGCGAGCGGTGAAGAAACAGAAATTCGTCACCTTCCTCGGCTGGACCCCGCACCCGATGAACGTGCAGCTGAAGATGCGCTACCTGAAGGGCGGCGAAAAATACTTCGGCGACACCGGCAACGTCTTCACCCTGACCCGCAAGGGCTACGCCGAGGCCTGCCCGAATGTGGGCAAGTTGCTGACCAATCTGGCATTCACCCAGGCTATGGAGAACAGCATCATGGCCGAGGTGGTGAACAAGAAAGTCAGCAATGCCGAAGCGGCAAAGGCGTGGATCAAGGCGAACCCCGCGGTGCTGGACAAGTGGCTGGATGGCGTGAAGACCGTGGATGGCAAAGATGCGTTGGCGGCGGTGAAGGCCAAGCTTTGATCTCAGGGTTGCTGGAATAGCGTTCCGCTGGAGATTTTTGCCCCCTCACCCCAGCCCTCTCCCCCAAGGGGGCGAGGGGGAAAGGGAGCCGATCGCTGTTGGATCAAAACGTGCGTTCAACGCCGAATCGCAGGTCGGTGAATCTTCAACAAACAGCTCGGTCAGTTCCCTCTCCCTCCGGGAGAGGGCTAGGGTGAGGGGCTTTTACACCTGACACCCTGATAACCTTGAACAAAACCCCAACCGCGAGGACCCATGGCCTTTCCCAGCCGTCATTCCCTATTCCCGTTCCTGACCTGGCTGCCACGACAGACCCGCGCCAGCGTCGGGCGGGACCTGATTGTCGGCCTCAGCGGTGCGATTCTCGCGTTACCCCAGTCGATCGCCTACGCACTGATCGCTGGTCTGCCGCCGGAATACGGCCTGTATGCGGCGATCCTCCCGGTGTTGATCGCCTGCCTGTGGGGTTCCTCATGGCACCTGATCTGCGGCCCGACGGCGGCAATTTCGATTGTCTTGTACGCCAGCGTCAGCCCGCTCGCGGTGCCGGCGTCCGAGGACTACATCACCCTGATCCTGCTGCTGACGTTCCTCGCCGGGATTTTCCAGTGGCTGCTCGGTCTGCTGCGCTTCGGCGCGCTGGTGAATTTCGTTTCGCATTCGGTGGTGCTCGGCTTCACCCTCGGTGCCGCCGTGGTGATCGCCATCGGGCAATTGCCCAATCTGTTGGGGCTGGAATTGCCGGCCAACACCACGGCGCTCGCCAGCCTGATGGACCTGTCGCGGCATCTGGGGGCTGTGGATAAACCGTCGCTGATGCTTGGCGTCGCAACGGTGATCGTCGGCGTAATACTGAAAAAACTCCTGCCGCGCTGGCCGACGCTGTTGATCACGCTGGTGCTGGCCAGCCTGCTGGTGTGGCTGTGGCCGGCGATGTTCAGCCATGTGCATCTGGTCAGCGCTTTCGTCGGGCGCTTGCCGCCGTTCAGCACTTTGCCCCTGGATCTTGAAGTGATCCTGCACCTGCTGCCGAGCGCCGTGGCGGTGGGCATGCTCGGGCTGGTGACCAGTCTGTCCATCGCCCGTTCGATTTCGGCGCGCTCGCAGCAGCTGCTCGACGCCAATCAGGAAGTCCGCGCACAGGGCTTGTCGAACATTGTCGGTGCGTTCTTTTCCGGGTCGCTCTCAGCCGGATCGTTTACCCGCTCGGGCCTGAGCTACGAGGCGGGTGCCTGCTCGCCGCTGGCCGGGGTGTCCTCGGCGATCTGGGTGGCGTTGTTCGCAGCGTTCGGCGCGGGGCTGATCGCGCACATTCCGATCCCGGCGATGGCCGGCAGCATCCTGTTGATCGCCTGGGGTCTCATCGATCACCGCGGCATCCGCGCATTGCTGCGAGTCAGCCGCGCCGAGTTCGTGGTGATGGCTCTGACCTGCCTCGCGACCTTGCTGCTGGAATTGCAGACGGCGATCTACGCCGGGGTGCTGGCCTCGCTGTTCTTCTACCTCAAGCGCACCTCGCAACCACGGGTGCAGCATTGGCGCGACGGTGACGACGATGTGCTGCGGGTGGGCGGCTCGATCTTTTTCGGCGCCAGCCATTATCTGCAAGTGCGCCTGCAACGCTTGCACGGCGCGCGAGTGGTGATCGAGGCGCAGCAGATCAACTTCATCGATTACTCGGGGGTGGAGATGCTGCATCAGGAAGCGCGGCGCCTGCTGGGCCAGGGGCGCAGCCTGACCTTGCGCCGGGCACGGCCGTCGGTGGTGGAGGAGTTGAGGAAGCTGGAAGGGGCGCAGAAGTGTCCGATCCGGTTTGAGGACTGAACACCGCATGCCCCCTGTAGGAGTGAGCCTGCTCGCGATTGCGGTGTGTCAGTTGAAACTTTGTGTCTGACACACCGCAATCGCGAGCAGGCTCACTCTTGCAGGATATTATTGCGCCAACTGGCGGCGCAGCTCGGCGAGTACCGGCGCGGTATCCGGGCGCACACCGCGCCACAGCCAGAACGCCTCGGCCGCCTGTTCGGCGAGCATGCCCAGACCATCCATCGCCAGCGCCGCGCCGTGCTCAGTGGCCCAGCGGCAGAACGCGGTCGGTTCCTTGCCGTACATCATGTCGTAGCACAGGGTCTGACCCGGCTCGATCAGGCTTGGCGCGATCGGCGGCACGTCGCCGGTCAGGCTGGCGGAGGTGGCGTTGATGATCACGTCCACCGGCTCGCGCAGCCAGTCGAAACCACTGGCCGACACCGGTCCCAGGTCGCAGAACAACTCGGCGAGCAGCTCAGCCTTGTCCACCGTGCGATTGGCGATGATCACCGAGGCCGGTTTCTCCGCCAGCAACGGCTCCAGCGCACCCCGCACCGCGCCACCGGCGCCAAGCAACAGGATACGTTTACCCGTCAGGCTGAATCCGGCGTTCACCGTCAGATCACGGACCAGCCCGGCGCCGTCGGTGTTGTCGCCGAGCAGCGAGCCGTCGTCCAGTTTGCTCAAGGTGTTCACCGCACCGGCGCGCTGCGCGCGTGCGGTCAGGTTATTGGCCAGACGGTAAGCGTCTTCCTTGAACGGCACCGTTACGTTGGCGCCACGCCCCTCTCGAAAGAACGCGGTGGCGCAGCCAGCAAAATCGTCGAGCGGCGCCAGCAGCGTGCTGTAGTCGAGGCGCTGACCGGTCTGCTCGGCGAACAGTTGGTGAATCATCGGCGACTTGCTGTGGCCGATCGGGTTACCGAAAACGACGTAACGATCCATTACCCGTCCTCAGGCCTCGGCCAGCCAGTCGCGATCCTGCAGGAAGTACTCGGTCAGGCGCGCCTCTGCGCTGCCAGGTTCAGCCTTCCAGTCATAACCCCAGCGCACTTGCGGCGGCAGCGACATCAGAATCGATTCGGTACGCCCGCCAGATTGCAGGCCGAACAGGGTGCCACGGTCGTAAACTAGGTTGAACTCGACGTAGCGGCCACGGCGGAATTCCTGGAATTCGCGCTGCTGAACGGTGAACGCGTCGTTCTTGCGCCGTTGCACAATCGGCAGGTACGCCTCGATGTAGGCGTCGCCGATAGCCCGCATGAAAGCGAAACTGGTGTCGAAATCCCACTCGTTCAGATCATCGAAGAACAATCCGCCAATGCCGCGTGGCTCGTGCCGGTGCTTGATGTGAAAGTAGGTGTCGCACCAGGCCTTGTAACGCGGATAGACGTCCGCACCGAACGGTGCACAGGCTTGCTCGGCGACGCGGTGCCAATGAATGCAATCTTCCTCAACGCCGTAATACGGGGTCAGGTCGAAACCGCCGCCGAACCACCAGACCGCTTCTTCGCCTTCTTTTTCAGCAATGAAAAAGCGCACGTTGGCGTGGGAGGTCGGCACATGCGGGTTGTGCGGGTGGATCACCAGCGACACACCGAGCGCCTCGAAACCACGTCCGGCCAATTCCGGCCGATGGGCGCTGGCCGATGGCGGCAGGCCGCTGCCAAACACGTGGGAGAAATTGACGCCGCCCTTTTCGATCAGCGTGCCGTTTTCCAGCACACGGGTACGCCCGCCACCGCCCGCCGGCCGGGTCCAGGCGTCTTCGACGAAGCATTTTCCGCCGTCTTCGGTTTCCAGCGCAGCGCAGATGCGGTCTTGCAGATCGAGCAGATAGGCCTTTACGGCGTCGGTGCGGGTCGTCATGGCTTCACCTTGAATCGGGCGGCGCCCCGGCAGGCGGGCGGCGCAAATGGGCGCACAGCATACCATCGCAGACCGGCGCGCCGCAGTTGACGAAGATCAACCAGCGGAGTTGGATAGAGGGCTTACCGAACACCCAAGGAGAGCAGGCAGATGGCAAAGCGTATCCAGTTCCGCGCCCACGGCGGTCCCGAAGTGCTCGAATATGTTGACTACGAACCCGCTGCGCCCGGACCGAATCAGGTGCGCGTGGCCAACCAGGCGATCGGCCTGAACTTCATCGACACCTATTACCGCAGCGGCCTCTATGCCCCACCCGCGTTACCGTCTGGCCTGGGTTCGGAAGGCGCCGGCACCGTCGAGGCAGTGGGCAGCGACGTCACCCGGTTCAAAGTCGGCGATCGCGTGGCATACGGCAGCGGCCCGCTCGGCGCCTACAGCCAGGTGCATGTGCTACCGCAGGACAATCTCGTGCACCTGCCCGATGAAATCAGTTTTGAAACCGCCGCCGGGGTCATGCTCAAAGGTCTGACCGTGCAGTACCTGCTGCGCCAGACCTACGAACTGCAGGGCGGCGAAACCATTTTGTTCCACGCCGCGGCGGGCGGCGTCGGCTCGCTGGCCTGCCAGTGGGCCAAGGCGCTCGGCGTGAAGCTGATCGGTACCGTCAGTTCGAAGGAAAAAGCCGAACTGGCCAAGGCCAACGGCGCCTGGGCCACCATCGATTACAGCCACGAGAACGTTGCCGAGCGCGTGCTGGCCCTGACTGACGGCAAGAAAGTCCCGGTGGTGTATGACGGCGTCGGCAAGGACACCTGGCTCACATCCCTGGACAGCGTGGCGCCACGTGGCCTGCTGGTGAGTTTTGGCAATGCATCGGGCGCGGTCGACGGCGTCAATCTGGGCATTCTTGCCGCGAAGGGCTCGCTGTACGTCACCCGGCCTACGCTGGCGACCTACGCCAACAGCGCCGAGAACCTGCAGCGCATGGCCGACGAGCTGTTCGATATGATCATCAGCGGCAAGCTGAAGGTCGACATCAGCCAGCGCCATGCATTGGCGGATGCGGCGAAGGCACAAACCGAACTGTCGGCACGGCGCACCACCGGCTCCACGATCCTGTTGCCGTAAGTTGATAATCGGCGAACTCTTCCATGAGTTCGCCGATTATCTTCCAGCTATATCAAGTACATCTTCCGGTGAAGTTTCTTCGCCGCCGGCCTACGACCGGCAAACTTCCTGCGCAACTTCTTCGATTCATATACAAGCCATTTCTCCGCCCACTCTTCGATCACTGGCGGATCAATACTGACGGTTATATTCATCACGATACTCCGGCTGATGCGCGTTCATGTTCACAGGCTGATCCAGAGCCATCAATATCTGTCGCCACTCGGCGGACAACAGCCAATAATCGCCCCGGGCCCGTTGTTCGATATGCATCGCGTGCGAAGCGATCGGACTCAGGCCGAATCGCTGAAACAGTTGCCGCTGCGGCGTTCTGCACAGAGCCGTCACCCCCTGATAGCCACGATCGATCGCCCATTGCGCGGCGGTGGCGAGCAGGCCATTGATCGATACTGGGCGGTGCTGTTGAGAATGGGTGATCAGGCGACTGAACTCGACGTGCCGGGCCAATGCCACGGTAGGAGAAACATGATGCTGCGCCAGTGAGGCCCATTCGAACGGCGCCGGGGTTGCCCGCAGCACTGCAATGAGTTGATCTCGCTGGTACAGCAAAAAGTGCGTGCTGCGTGAGGTAATCGCCAAGCGGGTCTCCAGTGCCCGGGCTCTGGAGGTCAGCATGTAATGCTGCAATCGCAGGCGAAACTGCCGATTGATGAAGCGTTCAAATTCCCCGGCATCCGACCCGGCCTCAAGAATGGCCACACGGTAATCAGCCTGTTGATTCTTGAGTGTCTCCTGAAAGCCCTGCAGATAATCCTTGAGGTGTAAATCCGTAATATCCATTACTTCTCCGCAGCCATTAACATTTCGAAGTTGTTTCAAGCACATTGAAAGAATGGATGCTTTTGGAAATCTCGCCACTGCACGCGTTCTGATAATCCCGTGGGAAAATTTACGGCTATTTCAGACTCAGAGATTCATCTGACGCAGGAAAGAACAATGGCGACGGATAAGTGTTAAACAGATGCAGGACTAAATTGCAGGCATGCGCAGAACTCCTCGTCCATACCGCCGAGGAGTGCGCAAAAAATATAAAAGAATGGCGTCAGTCAGGACGAATGACGTTACCGCTGGCCAGATCGCGGATCACGCTGGGATTCTTGCGTCCGCCAAGGCTGCCGCCCAGCACCAGGTCGACCTGCCCACGGAAATACTGCTCGACGCGCAAGCGCGTGCGCGCTGGCGGTCGCCCCTGGGGATTGGCCGATGTCGAGATCAGCGGCCCGACCAGCGAGCACAAATCGCGCACTTGCGGGTGGTCACTGACCCGCAGCGCCACGGTGTCATGCACACCTGTCACCCATTCCGGCAACAGGTTCTGATGGGGTACCAGCCAGGTGTTCGGCCCTGGCCAGGTGCTGGCCATGCGGTCGATCCAGTCCTGCGGAAAGTCTTCGAACAGGAAATCGAACTGGCGGATATTGTCGGCGACCAGGATCAGCCCTTTGCTGACCGAGCGATTCTTGATCGCCAGCAAGCGATCCACTGCGTCTTCATTCCACGGGTCGCAACCCAGCCCCCAGACGGCTTCGGTTGGATAGGCAATCACCGCGCCGGCGCGAACTTCACGCGCGGCTTGTTGCACACGCCAACTGTTGACCATGAAAAACTCTCCACAAACAGGTTTCGCGCAGTTTACCGATCTTCCCCGTAAAACCTAGCTCGACCGTGCCAGCCAGCGACCGTTTTCGCATACCGCCCGGCCGTCAATCTCCAGCTCGGTCAGCGTCGCCAGCACTTTGGGCAGCGCCCAGCCACAGCTCGCGGCCAAGGCTTCGCTGGTGTGCGGCGCCGCGTGAAGCAGCGCAAGCAACGGATGGTCGGCCTGGGTTGGCGCTGTGGATAACAGCGGCTGCTGCCAGCCACGCAGGGCTTCGAGGATGTGTTCGATGGTTTCCACGAGCACCGCGCCGTCGCGGATCAACTGGTGACAACCACGCGCACCGGGATGATGGATCGAGCCCGGAATCGCATACACCTCACGCCCTTGCTCAGCCGCCAGTCGCGCGGTGATCAATGAGCCGCTGGCTACGCTGGCCTCGACCACCAGCACACCGAGGGACAAACCGCTGATGATGCGGTTGCGCCGTGGAAAGTTGCTCGCGGTTGGCCCGGCGTCCAACGGGAACTCGGTAAGCACCGCGCTGCCCGAGGCAATCATCGCCTCAGCCAGGCGTTTATTGCGTTGTGGATAAAAATTTTCCAGCCCGGTGCCGAGCACGCCCACGGTGAGCCCGCCAACGTCCAATGCCGCCTGATGCGCAGCAGCATCGATGCCCAGCGCCAGCCCACTGGTGATGACAAAACCGGCCCCGGCCAGACTGCGGGAAAACGCAGCCGCCGTGTCCATGCCCGGACGCGAAGCGCGGCGGCTGCCGACCATCGCCAGCTGCGGCTTTTCCAGAATCGACGGATCGCCGGCGACGAACAACAGCGGCGGTGGATCGGGAATTTGCGCCAGCAACGCTGGGTAATCCGCTTGATCCCACATCAGCAAATGCTGATCGGGACGCTCTAGCCAGCGCATTGCGTGGCTGGCGCCGTCGCGCACCGTCGGACAACGCCGTGCCTCGGCACAGGCCGCCGGCAACCCCAGCGAGCGCCAGGCACTGGCCGGCGCACTGATGGCCTTCGACGCCGAGCCGAAGGCTTCGAGCAGTTTGGCAAAACGCTTGGGGCCGATATCCGGCATGCGGTGCAGGCGCAGACGCGCCTCCAGTTCCGCCGGGGAAATGGCCGTACTGACAGACAACATGAATGGATCATCCTTGATCGTTCTATGCTCCGAACCATTCGGAACAAGCTGTGGATAACTCTGTTGGTAACTTGTTAAGCAAGCTTACGGATTTCGCACCTTGTCGAGCACCGCCAGCGAGCGCGAAGCGTTGAGCACCAGGCCATAACTAAGTTTGTCGTAGGTGCGGAACACCATCAGCAGGCCGGCGCGTTCATCGGGAATCTTCAGCGGCTGGCCGGTGATCCGGTCACGCACCGTTTCACCGGTTTTCATCACCGCCAGTACGTTACCTTCGGCCAGTCCGTCGCGTTTGCCCTTGTTCAGGGTGACCACGTCCATCGCGCCGATCTGCGTGACACCGCGGGGCACATCGATGATCAGACCGTCGATCGAACGCTTCGGCGCGCTGGGCATGAAAGTCGAATTGATCGAGCGTTCTTCACCGCCGAACAGGCGGTCACCGAGGCGCACTTCCTGGGTGGTGCGCTGCAGGGCGAGGGTGGCGACGTCGCCTTCGGTGGCAACAATCTCGCCGCCACCGATATCGTCGGCGTTGATGCCGAGAAACTCCTTGGTGTGCGGGTCGGTGTAGACCTTGCCCTGGCGGAAGATGCCGTACACCGGTTGCTCCGGATCGAAATGGCCGCGGGCGAAAATGCGGTCACCGGTGCCACTGAGCACCCGCTCGGCATCGCCGGCGACGATGTACGGCGCCTTGTCGAAGTCTTCGGCCTTGTCGACGATGCGGTTGCTCAGCAGAAAGCTGTTGATCGATTTCAGCGGGATGCTCGGAATCGCCTCGGCCACCGGGCTGGTGCGAATTCGTGGCGAGAGCTTGATGGTGCCGCGCGACTCGCCACGATTGACGGTCAGTTGCGGCTGGCCGTCGACGTAGCTGAGGGTCAGCGTGTCACCGGGATAGATCAGGTTGGGGTTTTCGATCCCCGGGTTGGCGCGCCACAGTTGTGGCCATTGCCAGGGCTCGCGCAGGTATTTGCCGGAAATGTCCCAGAGGGTGTCTCCGGAAACCACCGTGTATTGCTGTGGAAAACCATCCCTGAGTTGCACTTGCCCTTGAGCGGCGCCGGCCGAAGCCAGAAGCAGCAGGGCGAGTAGTGTTTTCCTCATGCAGTGAATCCCTTTATCATGTGCATTCGCGTGAATCGTCAGAGCCCCCGTGGCTCGCTTCTGTTTTTCAGAAGCTACGCTTCACAACGGTAGCCTGCATCTTCGGACCCGCCAGGCCATCGACCCGACTTTACTCAACGTGTGCAGCAATCGAAGCCTATGGCCATTTTAAACATCCTCGAATTTCCGGACCCACGTCTGCGCACTATCGCCAAACCAGTGGCCGTAGTGGACGACGAAGTGCGTCAGTTGGTCGACGACATGTTTGAAACAATGTATGAAGCGCCGGGCATCGGCCTCGCCGCGACCCAGGTCAACGTGCACAAACGTATCGTCGTGATGGACCTGTCCGAAGACCGAACCGAGCCACGGGTGTTCATCAACCCCGAGTTCGAACCGCTGACCGACGACATGGACCAGTACCAGGAAGGCTGCCTCTCGGTACCGGGCTTCTACGAAAACGTCGACCGCCCGCAGAAGGTCAAAATCAAGGCGCTGGACCGCGACGGCAAGCCCTATGAGCTGATCGCCGAAGGCCTGCTCGCGGTGTGCATCCAGCACGAATGCGACCACCTCAACGGCAAATTGTTCGTCGATTACCTGTCCACGCTCAAACGCGACCGGATCAAGAAGAAGCTGGAAAAGCTGCACCGCCAGAACGCTTGATGCCCCTCTTCAAAGGCTTGCTGCGGCAAGCCTTTTTCTTTTTATGAGACGCCTTTCATGACTGAGCCACTGCGCATTGTTTTTGCCGGTACCCCGGAATTTGCCGCCGAACACCTCAAGGCCCTGCTGAGCAGCCCGTACGAGATCGTCGCGGTCTACACCCAGCCGGATCGCCCGGCCGGCCGTGGGCAAAAACTCATGCCGAGCCCGGTCAAACAACTCGCGCTGGAAAATAATATCCAGGTGTTGCAACCGCCGACCTTGCGCAATGCCGACGCCCAGGCTGAACTGGCCGCGCTGAAGCCGGACTTGATGGTGGTGGTCGCCTACGGTCTGATCCTGCCGCAGGCGGTGCTGGATATTCCGCGCCTGGGCTGCATCAACAGCCATGCGTCGCTGCTGCCGCGCTGGCGCGGTGCGGCGCCGATCCAGCGCGCGGTCGAACACGGCGATGCCGAAAGCGGCGTAACCGTGATGCGCATGGAAGCCGGTCTTGATACCGGGCCGATGCTGCTCAAGGTCGTCACCCCGATCAGCGCCGAAGATACCGGCGGCAGCCTGCATGATCGCCTCGCCGAGATGGGTCCGCCCGCCGTGGTCCAGGCGATTGCCGGTCTGGCTGCCGGCACGCTTGAAGGCGAGGTGCAAAACGATGAGCTCGCCACCTACGCGCACAAACTGAACAAAGACGAAGCGCGCATCGACTGGAGCCGTCCGGCGCTTGAGCTTGAACGCCTGGTACGCGCCTTCAACCCGTGGCCGATCACCCACAGCACGCTCAATGGCGAAGCGTTGAAAGTGCTGGCCGCGACAGTGGCTGAAGGCACTGGCGCTCCGGGCGAAATCCTCAGCGCCAGCAAGGACGGCCTGATCGTCGCCTGCGGTGCCCAAGCGCTATGCCTGACCCGCCTGCAACTGCCCGGCGGCAAAGCCCTGAACTTCAGCGATCTGTTCAACAGCCGCCGCGAGAAGTTCGCCGTCGGCAGCGTGCTCGGCGCAGCGGTGGACGCGCAATGAACCCGCGTCTGGCCGCCGCCAAGGCGCTCGCTGCCGTGCTCAGCGGCAAGGCCTCGCTGAACAGCTCACTGCCGACGCAACTGGACAAGGTCGAGGATCGCGATCGCGGTTTCACTCAGGATCTGGCCTTCGGCACCGCACGCTGGCAGCCGCGTCTTTCAGCGCTGGCGGAAAAACTGCTGCAGAAACCGTTCAAAGCCGCCGACGCCGATGTCGAGGCGCTGCTGCTGGTTGGTCTGTATCAATTGCTCTACACCCGTGTACCGGCCCATGCCGCCATCGGCGAAACCGTCGGTTGCGCCGACAAGCTGAAAAAGCCTTGGGCCAAAGGTTTGCTCAACGCTGTGCTGCGCAACGCCCAGCGCGAAAGCGAAACGATTTTCGCCGAGCTCGAACGCGACCCCGTAGTGCGCACCGCTCACCCGCGCTGGCTGCAAAAAACCCTGAAAGCCTTCTGGCCGGAACAATGGGAAGCGATCTGTGCAGCGAACAACGCGCATCCGCCGATGATCCTGCGGGTCAACCGCCGCCATCACAGTCGCGACGCTTATCTCGCGCTGCTGGGGGAAGCCGGGATCGCCGCGACACCTTGCGTGTACAGCCGCGACGGCATCGTCCTCGAAGCCGCCGCCGATGTACGCAGCCTCCCGGGTTTCGCCGAAGGCTGGATCAGCGTGCAGGATGAAGCCGCGCAACTGGCCGCCGATCTGCTCGATCTGGCGCCCGGCCAACGGGTGCTCGACGCCTGCTGCGCCCCGGGCGGCAAGACCTGCCATATCCTCGAAGCCGAACCGGCGCTGGCCGGCGTGGTGGCCGTGGATCTGGAAGCCAAGCGTCTGGTGCGGGTGAAGGAAAACCTTGAACGCCTTGGCCTCAACGCTGAACTGATCGCAGCCGACGGTCGCGATATCGATAAGTGGTGGGACGGCAAACCGTTCCAGCGCATCCTCCTCGATGCACCCTGCTCGGCCACCGGGGTGATCCGCCGTCATCCGGATATCAAGTTGACTCGCCAGCCCGACGACATCGCCGCCCTCGCACAACTGCAGAGCGAGCTGCTCGATGCGATGTGGAAAACCCTCGAGGTCGGCGGCATCCTGCTCTACGCCACCTGCTCGACACTGCCGACCGAGAACACTGAAGTCGTCGCCGCGTTCCTCGAGCGCACCCCCGGCGCCCGCGAACTGGATCTGGCCACGGCGGCCGGAATCAAGCAGCCCCATGGTCGCCAACTGCTGGCCCAGCAGGGCGGGCATGACGGTTTCTACTACGCCAAGCTGATCAAGATCGCTGCCGCGCGCGGCTAAACGGATTCATGGAGTGACTGGATGAAAATCATCATCCTCGGTGCGGGACAGGTCGGCGGTTCGCTGGCCGAACATCTGGCCAGCGAGGCCAACGACATCACCGTGGTCGACACCGACGGCGAGCGCCTGCGCGACCTCGGCGACCGCCTCGACATCCGCACCGTGCAGGGCCGCGGCTCGCTGCCGTCGGTGCTGCGTCAGGCCGGTGCCGACGACGCCGACATGCTGGTCGCGGTGACCAACAGCGACGAGACCAACATGGTCGCCTGCCAGGTCGCGCACACGCTGTTCCACACGCCGACCAAGATCGCCCGGGTGCGCGAAGCGTCGTACCTCAACCGCGAGGAACAGCTGTTCCAGAACGAAGCGATTCCGGTCGACGTGCTGATCAGCCCCGAGCAAGTCGTGACCAATTACATCAAGCGCCTGATCCAGCATCCCGGCGCCTTGCAGGTGATCGACTTCGCCGAAGGCGCGGCGCAACTGGTGGCGGTGCGCGCCTATTACGGCGGGCCGCTGGTGGGTCAGCAACTGCGCCAGTTGCGCGAGCACATGCCGAACGTCGAAACCCGCGTGGCGGCGATCTTCCGCCGTGACCGGCCGATCCTGCCCCAGGGCGACACGGTGATCGAAGCCGATGACGAAGTGTTCTTCATCGCCGCCCGTGAGGACATCCGCGCGGTGATGAGCGAAATGCGCCGTCTCGACGAGACCTACAAACGCATCGTCATCGCCGGTGGCGGGCAGATCGGCGAGCGCCTCGCCGAGGCCATCGAAAGCCGCTATCAGGTGAAGATCATCGAGATGAGCCCGGCGCGCTGCCGCTACCTCTCCGACACTCTCGACAGCACCGTGGTCTTGCAGGGCAGTGCCTCGGACCGCGATCTGCTGCTGGAGGAGAACATCGCCGACGCCGATATCTTCCTCGCCCTGACCAATGACGATGAAGCCAACATCATGTCCTCGCTACTGGCCAAACGGCTGGGGGCGAAGAAGGTCATGACGATCATCAACAACCCGGCCTATGTCGACCTGATCCAGGGCGGCGACATCGACATCGCCATCAGCCCGCAACTGGCGACCATCGGCACCTTGCTCGCCCACGTGCGCCGCGGCGATATCGTCAGCGTGCACTCACTGCGACGGGGCGCGGCGGAAGCGATCGAAGCGATCGCCCACGGTGATGCGAAATCCAGCAAGGTGATCGGCAAGCCAATCGAAAAGATCGGCCTGCCGCCGGGCACCACCATCGGCGCGGTGATCCGCAACGAGAAAGTGATCATTGCCCACGACCACACGGTGATCGAAGCGGGCGACCATGTGATTCTGTTTCTTGTGGATAAAAAACATATTCGCGATGTGGAGAAGCTGTTTCATGTGGGTCTGAGCTTTTTCTGACCTGAAGACAACGCTGCCCGTGATGGCCCCTTCGCGAGCAGGCTCGCTCCCACAGGGGGAATGCATTCCAATGTGGGAGCGAGCCTGCTCGCGAAAGCGGTATGAAAGACTCGCAGGTTCTCTGACGAACAAAAGAAAGGAATCCACCAATGCTCGAATCCCTGGAAAAAATGCTCGCAAAGGGTGTGGATAACGCTCTTTTGCGCTTCGGCCTGGGCAAGGGTTATCTGGATCTGGGTGAAAACGCCAGGGCTGCCGAGCATTTTCAGCGCTGTGTGGCGTTCGATCCGAAATACTCGGCAGCGTGGAAATTGCTGGGCAAGGCGCAGCTGGCGCTGGGCGATCACGCCGCTGCGCGTCAGGCCTGGGAGCAAGGCCTGGAAGCGGCCCGCGCCCATGGCGACAAGCAGGCCGAGAAGGAGATGACGGTATTTCTCAAGAAGCTTGAGCGACAGGCGCCTTGAGCTACGGACAGCGCAATGCGTCTGCATTGACCGTCACCAGATCGAGTCCACTCAGTACCAGCGCGCCTCACCCGGCGGACGCTTCTTGAAGCGTTTCATGCTCCACATGTACTGGCTCGGATACGCCGCGACGTAACGCTCGACCACTTTGCTCATGGCTGCGCAGGACTCTGCGGTATCGGTGCTGTACATCGCTTCTGGCGCGGCTTCGAGGATCACTTTGTAGCCCGAGCCGTCAGGCAGGCGCAGCGCGTGCAGGAACACTCCGACCGCTTTGCCGCCGGCGAGCATGTTCGGCACGAATTTGCTGGTCAGTGCCTGAGTGGCGAAGAACGGCACGAAAATCCCGGCGGACTCGGCCGGTTCCGGGTCGGCGGGAATGCCAACTGCACCACCCTTGCGCACTTCCTTGATCACACTGAGGATGCCCTCCTTGGTGGAAGCAGCGACCTTGTTGCCCAGTTGCACGCGCTGTTTGCGCAGCAATTCATCCACAGCCTTGAGCTTCGGCGGACGGTAGAAAATGATCGGTTTGCACTGGCTGCAATAGAAATGGTTGAGCACTTCCCAGTTGCCCAGGTGGCTGGTGATGCCGACCACGCCTTTGCCCGAAGCCAGCGCATCCTTGAGCACATCGAGGCCTTCGACTTCGCGGACCAGATCAATCGAACGCTGCGCCGGCCAGATCCATGCGCAGGCGCTTTCGGTCAGCGACTTGCCGATGTCCTTCAGACTCTGACCGACCAGACGCTCGCGCTCGGCCGCATCCATCTGTGGAAAACACTTGGCAAGGTTGATCCGCACCACGTCGCGGGAGCGGTTGGGGGTTTTCCACATGATCCAGCCGATCGCCGAGCCCACGGCTTGCACGGCTCGCCATGGCAGCAGGGCAAACAGCCGCAGAGCGCCTACCAGCAAGGCGCCTTTAAACTTTTCCACAGGTCACTCCTGATTATGTGCGATGCGCGAGGCGGGCATTCTAACCGCCGTTGGCAAGCTGCGCGTAGCGGTCGCAATCCTGGGTGTGGTCCATGACCATGCCCGAGGCCTGCATCAGCGCGTAGCAAATGGTCGGGCCGACGAAGGTGAAGCCGGCCTTTTTCAGCGCTTTGCTCATCGCCAGCGCTTGGGGGGTGATCGCCGGGACTTCGCTGCGATCCTTGAAATGATTGATGATCGGTCGGTCGCCAACGAACGACCAGAGGAACGCCACCGGATCCTCCAGCGCCAGCCAGGCCTGCGCATTGCGCCGGGCGGCGTTGAGTTTCAGGCGGTTGCGGATGATGCCAGGGTCGAGCATCAGTTCATCGATCTCGGCGTCGCTCATCTGCGCCACGCGCTGCACATCGAAGCCGAAGAGCACCTGACGATAACGCTCGCGCTTGCGCAGCACGGTGATCCACGACAGCCCGGCCTGGAACCCTTCGAGCAAAAGCAACTCGAACAAACCCTGCGCATCGCGTAGCGGCGTGCCCCACTCCTGATCGTGATAAGCCATGTACAGCGGATCTTCGGTACACCAAAAGCAGCGTGGCATAAGGCTCCAGGGGGCGTGCGCAGCAACGAATCGGGTATACTCCCGCTCTTTAAATCGCAGCCCAAGAAACAGGTGAATTTCGTGAGCCAGCCTACGCCAGCCGTGCGTACCTTCCAAGACTTGATCCTCGCGCTCCAGCAATACTGGGCCGAGCAAGGTTGTGTGGTACTTCAGCCCTACGATATGGAAGTAGGCGCCGGCACTTTCCACACCGCGACCTTCCTGCGCGCCATCGGCCCGGAAACCTGGAACGCCGCTTACGTACAGCCAAGCCGCCGTCCGACTGACGGCCGTTACGGCGAAAACCCGAACCGTCTGCAGCACTACTACCAGTTCCAGGTCGTGCTCAAGCCGAACCCGGACAACTTCCAGGAACTGTATCTGGGCTCGCTCAAGCATGTCGGTCTCGACCCGCTGGTGCACGACATCCGCTTCGTCGAAGACAACTGGGAATCGCCGACCCTCGGCGCCTGGGGTCTGGGCTGGGAAGTCTGGCTCAACGGCATGGAAGTCACCCAGTTCACCTACTTCCAGCAAGCGGGCGGCATCGAGTGCTACCCGGTGACCGGCGAGATCACCTACGGTCTCGAGCGCCTGGCCATGTACCTGCAAGGCGTCGATTCGGTCTACGACCTGGTCTGGGCTGACGGCCCGTTCGGCAAAGTCACCTACGGCGACGTGTTCCACCAGAACGAAGTGGAGCAGTCCACCTACAACTTCGAACACGCCAACGTCGACAAACTGTTCGAACTGTTCGACTTCTATGAAAGCGAAGCCAAGCGCCTGATCGAACTCGACCAGCCGCTGCCGTTGCCAAGCTACGAAATGGTCCTGAAGGCTTCGCATACCTTCAACCTGCTGGATGCGCGCCGGGCGATCTCGGTGACTGCGCGTCAGCAATACATTCTGCGCGTGCGCACCCTGGCGCGTTCCGTTGCGCAAGCCTACCTGCTGGCACGCGCCAAGCTGGGCTTCCCGATGGCGACCCCGGACCTGCGTGACGAAGTACTGGCCAAGCTGGAGGCTGCACAATGAGTGCGCAAGATTTTCTGGTTGAACTGGGCACCGAAGAACTGCCACCCAAAGCCCTCAACACGTTGGCTGAAGCGTTCCTCGCCGGTATCGACAAGGGCCTGCAAGCCGCCGGCCTGAGCTACGAAAGCAAAACCGTTTATGCCGCGCCGCGTCGCCTGGCCGTGCTGATCACTGCGCTGGCCACTCAGCAGCCGGATCGCAGCATCAACCTCGACGGCCCGCCACGTCAGGCCGCGTTCGACGCTGATGGCAATCCGACTCAGGCCGCCCTCGGCTTCGCCAAAAAGTGCGGCGTCGACTTGAGCGAAATCGATCAAAGCGGTCCGAAACTGCGCTACAGCCAGAACATCGCCGGCAAGCCGACCGCGAGCCTGCTGCCGACCATCGTCGAAGATTCGTTGAACGACCTGCCGATCCCGAAACGCATGCGTTGGGGTGCGCGCAAGGAAGAGTTCGTGCGTCCGACCCAGTGGCTGGTGATGCTGCTCGGTGACCAGGTCATCGACTGCACGATCCTCGCGCAGAAGGCTGGCCGAGATTCCCGTGGTCACCGTTTCCACCATCCGGAAGCCGTGCGCATCGGTTCGCCGTCGAGCTACCTCGCCGACCTGCGTGCCGCGTATGTATTGGCCGACGCCAACGAGCGTCGCGAAATCATCAGCAAGCGTACCGAAGAACTGGCCACGCGCCAGGAAGGCACCGCAATCGTGCCGCCGACGCTGCTCGACGAAGTGACCGCACTGGTCGAATGGCCAGTGCCGCTGGTGTGCTCGTTCGAAGAACGTTTCCTCGACGTGCCGCAGGAAGCGCTGATCACCACCATGCAGGACAACCAGAAGTACTTCTGCCTGCTGGATGCCGACGGCAAGTTGCTGCCACGTTTCATCACTGTGGCCAATATCGAAAGCAAAGACCCGCAGCAGATCATCGCCGGCAATGAGAAAGTCGTGCGCCCACGTCTGACCGACGCCGAGTTCTTCTTCAAGCAGGACAAGAAGCAGAAGCTCGAAGCGTTCAACCTGCGCCTGCAGAACGTGGTGTTCCAGGAAAAACTCGGCAGCGTCTACGACAAGGCCGAGCGCGTGTCGAAACTGGCCGCGTACATCGCCGCACGCATTGGCGGCAACGCTTCGTGGGCTGCCCGCGCGGGCCTGCTGTCGAAGTGCGACCTGGCCACCGAAATGGTTGGCGAGTTCCCGGAGATGCAAGGTGTCGCCGGTTACTACTACGCCCTCAATGACGGCGAGCCGCAGGACGTCGCGCTGGCATTGAACGAGCAGTACATGCCACGCGGTGCCGGCGCGGAATTGCCGGCGACCCTGACCGGTGCGGCCGTCGCCATCGCCGACAAGCTCGACACCCTGGTCGGTATCTTCGGTATCGGCATGCTGCCAACCGGCAGCAAAGACCCGTATGCCCTGCGCCGCGCGGCACTGGGTGTGCTGCGTATCCTGATCGAAAAGAAACTCGATCTCGACCTGAACGACGCCGTGGCCTTCGCCGTGACTGCGTTCGGCGGCAAGGTCAAGGCTGCCGGCCTCAACGAGGCGGTGCTGGAGTTCATCTTCGACCGTCTGCGGGCGCGCTATGAAGACGAAGGCGTCGATGTCGCCACCTACCTGTCGGTACGTGCGCTCAAGCCGGGTTCGGCGCTGGACTTCGACCAGCGTGTACAAGCGGTGCAGGCCTTCCGCAAACTGCCGGAAGCGGCAGCGCTGGCAGCGGTGAACAAGCGGGTGTCGAACCTGTTGAGCAAAGTCGAAGGCTCGGTACCGACCGTGGTCGAAGCCAAGTACTTCGACAATGCCAACGAGTTCTCGCTGTATTCGGCGATCCAGCAAGCGGATCAGGCCGTGCAGCCGATGGCCGCGGCGCGTCAGTACAACGAATCGCTGGCGCGCCTGGCGGCACTGCGCGAGCCGGTCGACGCGTTCTTCGACGCGGTGATGGTCAATGCCGACGACGCCAATGTGCGGGCCAATCGTTACGCGCTGCTGGCGCGCCTGCGTGGCCTGTTCCTCGGCGTTGCCGACATTTCGCTGCTGGGTTGAGGGACTGCTGTTGAAACTGCTGATTCTCGATCGTGACGGCGTGATCAATTACGACTCCGATGCCTACATCAAGTCGGTGGAGGAGTGGATTCCGCTGCCCGGCTCGATCGCAGCGATCGCGCAGTTGAGCAAGGCCGGCTGGACGGTGGCGGTGGCCACCAACCAGTCGGGCATTGCTCGCGGCTATTACGACCTCGCCACCCTCGACGCCATGCACGCGCGCCTGCGCGAGCTGGTGGCGGAGCAGGGCGGTGAAGTCGGCTTGATCGTTTATTGCCCGCATGGCCCGGATGAAGGTTGCGATTGCCGCAAGCCGAAACCGGGGATGCTGAAAACCATCGCCGCGCATTACAACGTCGAGCTGGCCAATGTCTGGTTCGTCGGCGACAGCCTTGGTGACCTGGAGGCCGCCAAAGCCGTCGATTCACAGCCAGTTTTGGTGAAGACCGGAAAAGGCGAGAAGACTCAGGGCAAGACCCTGCCGGTTGGCACTCTGATTTTTGACGATCTGGCGGCGATTGCCGCAGAACTTATCCACAACTAGAGTACTTCTGAATTTCCTGGCCAGGGATTGCTCGGGAGTGCGCTTGAACAGTCGGGCATTGCCCCGTAACGGTAACCGTCGCCATGTCGATACTGCGGGCCTTCAGAATCTTTCTTTTCTATCTGCTGCTGGGCACAACAGCGTTGCTGTGGTGCAGCCTGAGCTTTTTCATCGCGCCCTTTCTGTCTTTCAAGGCGCGCTATCGTTTTATCAACGTGTACTGGTGCCGTTGCGCCCTGTGGCTGACCAAGGTGTTCCTCGGTATCCGCTACGAAATCAAAGGTGCGGAAAACGTGCCGGACCGGCCCTGTGTGATTCAGTCGAACCACCAGAGCACTTGGGAGACGTTTTTTCTCTCCGCTTATTTCTCGCCCTTGAGCCAGGTGCTCAAGCGCGAACTGCTTTACGTACCGTTCTTCGGCTGGGCCATGGCCATGCTGCGCCCGATCGCCATCGACCGCGACAACCCCAAAGCTGCGCTCAAACAAGTCGCGGCCAAAGGCGACGAGCTGCTCAAGGACAACGTCTGGGTGCTGATCTTCCCTGAAGGCACACGAGTGCCCTACGGCACCGTCGGAAAATTCTCCCGCAGTGGCAGCGCATTGGCAGTGAATGCGGCGCTTCCGGTGCTGCCGATTGCACACAATGCCGGCAAATTCTGGCCGAAAATCGGCTGGGGCAAACAGTCCGGAGTGATCACCGTGGTCATTGGCGAACCGATGTATGCCGAAGGTAGTGGGCCGCGTGCCATCGCTGATCTGAATGACCGAGTGCAAGCGTGGAACGAAAAAACCCAACGCGAGATGGGCTCGCTGCCACCGGCGCCACAGGCGCCGGCCGCAAGTGATCGACTGGCTGTCTGAATTTTGTGGATAACCTGTGTACGCTTTCGCCTGAAATGACCGTAATCGTTCTATAACTTGCTGATTTTTATACATATTTCAAAATCGATAAGTTGAACGAAATCCGTGCATAAGTTTTATTCGGATGTAAAAAAACCGGCCGTTATAGCCGGTTTTTTTGTGCCTCTTCATTCCGCAATCAGCGGCAACTCGATGCAGAAGGTGGTTCCCGCATCGACCACGCTGTGACACTCGATTGTGCCGCCATGATGATCGATCACCGCCTTGACCATCGACAGGCCCAGGCCCACGCCGTCGATGCCCTGGGCCGAGGAGAAGCGCCGATACTGGCTGAACAGGTCAGGCAATTCATCGGCAGCGATGCCCTTGCCCTGGTCGGTCAATTCGCAGCGCAGCCATGGCCCGTGACAAGTCACCTTCAGTTGCACAGTTGTGTCTGCCGGACTGTACTTGATCGCGTTCTCCAGCAGGTTGAACAGGGCGCGCGTCAGCAACCCCTGATCGGCGAGAATCAGCCGCTCCTGGCATTCTTCATCGACTTGATTCAGCAGTTCGATACGTTTCTGCTGGGCGATGGGTAAGGCCTGATCCAGCACGTCCAAGACCAGCATCGCGAATAACGTCGGGCGGAACTGGTAGGTCTCGGACTCAGCTCGCGCCAACAGGACAAACCCATCGGTCAGATCCAGCGCGCGGCGAACCTGGCGTTCGATCTGCTCGAACAACGGTGCGTCAGCCCCCGCCTGGTGACGATGCACATCGAGCAGGGCGAGGATCGCCGAATGGGGGGCGCGCAGGTCGTGGGAAAGAAAACGCAGCAGCACGCCGCGCTGTTCCTCCGCCGCGCGTTCAGCGCTCAAGTCAGTCAGGCTGAGCAGCCAACCGATTGGCGTATCGCCGTCGACCGGCAGCAGCGCCGCTCTTTCCAGGCGCAGACTGCGTTCCTTGTGATCACGAAATTCCAGCAGCGCCAGCGTTGCCAGCGCTGGTCGCGGCGCTGTGGATAATTCCGGATAGCCGAGTCGTGCCAGCTGATCGAGTACGTCATCGCCCACCAACGGATCGTCGAACAACTCACGTGCTTTACGATTGCCTAGCAGAATCTTGCCCTGCGGGTCGCTGATCAGCGTCGCCACAGGCAAATACTCCAAGCCATCGGCAATGAAGCGCCGCGTATCGCGGGTGCGGCTCATGGCTTGTTCGAGCGCCATGATCTGTCCCTGCAAACGGTCAGCGCCGGTGAAGCGGGTTCGGCGTCGCTCCGGGAAGACCTTCGGTTCGCTGTCCAGACGCGCCAGCTCCCAGCCGAAGTAGGTGAGCACGACACTCAGGCGCCGCCAGTTCCAGATCAGGTAACCGAACAACATGCCCAGCGCGGCAGACGTGGGCGACCACCAGTAGCGAATCTCAGCGAGTATGGCGCTGCTGATCAGCGTACACGCCATACCAGTCAAGGTTACCCACAGCGCCCAACGCGGCCGCCACAGCAATAATCCCAGCACACCCGCGACCATCGCCACCGACAGCAGCGCGCCAGAGGCAGGAGAGGGATTGTGCAGATTGTCCTGGGCGCGATAAGACAACAGAGCAGTCAGCGGCAACAGCACTAGACTTATCCACAACCACTCGCGCACCAGTCGCCGGAATAGACGCTGCACCTGGCTTGGCTCACGACTTTCATGTCGGCGTTGAGGTTTACGCATGGCGCGAACGGCAAGGCCGTGTGGTGGGTTTCATAGGTCTCAGGTCTGAGGCGTGGACCCGAAGAATCATAGCGGACGTCGAACGCCAACGGGCCGCTTCTTTCATCGCGGCTGTAGAGTGGTTATTGTCGACATCCCAGCCCCAGCGACAAGGAACACCGCCGATGCGCGTTGCCATTCTGGACGACGAACCCGCCGAGCTGCGCCGGGTCGAGCACACCCTGGAGCAAATGGCCGAGGCCGGAGAACAGCCATGGTCACTGCACAGCTTCGAGCGCGGCGAAGACTTGTTGCGCCAGCTGCGTCGGGAGACTTTCGACCTGCTGATCCTCGACTGGCAACTTCCCGACCTGACAGGTCTGGCGCTGCTGCGCTGGACTCGCGAACACATGGATGCGCCACCGGCAGCGATCATGCTGACCAGCCGCGATGGCGAGAGCGATATCGTTCAAGCCTTGAATGCCGGCGCCGATGATTATGTCAGCAAGCCGTTTCGCCCCAACGAGTTGAAGGCGAGGGTGGCGGCGGTATTGCGTCGGCATAGCCAACCGCGCAGCGCGGCGGGTGAAGTGCAGACCTTTCACGATCTGACTTTCGACGACGCCGAACTGACCGTCACCCGTGAAGGCAAACCGATCCTCATGACCGAGCGCGAATACCGCTTGGCGCGGTGTCTGTTCAGCAACCTGGGTCGGCCGTTGTCGCGGGATTATCTGTATGAGCGCTTCTGGCCGAACGAGGAGACGACGTCTTCGCGGCCGCTGGATACGCACATCTACCGACTGCGCAACAAGCTCGGGCTGACGGCGGATCGGGGTTGGCAGTTGTTGACGATTTATGGCTATGGGTATCGGTTGGAGAGTGTGGCGACCGGGAATGAGTGAGCCACGACGGCCGGAAAATTATCAAAGATGAAAAAGGTCTGAGGGAATTGACTGCGTATTCCGAACAATCAAAAACCGCCGCCTCTATAGTAGTGTTCGAGGCCACCGTCATCTCGGCTGACTGTGCCGAGGCATTGCAGACCCTGGGTCTGCGTGTGACAACGCTGGCGCTGAACGAAGACAACGTCATGGGGCTGATGAGCACGCGACCCGACTATGTGCTCACCATCAACTTCAATCAGTACATCAGTGAAGTCTGCGAGCTGCTGAAAATCCCTTACCTGGCCTGGGTGATCGATACCCCGTGTTACCCGATCTACGACAAGGCCATCAATCATTCGCACAGCTTTACCTTCATCTACGACGCGGCAGTGGCCCGGCGGCTGAGGCAGAGCGGGGTTCGTCAGGTTTACCATCTTCCGGTCGCGGCGAACCTGGAGCGCATCAGCCAGATCGATGTTCTCGAGCAGCATTCACTGGCGGAACATGACATCAGCTTCGTTGCGAACCTGACCCGCACTGAGTTTCGCACCTCGATATTGCCGCATCTGTCGTCGCAGACCCGTGAGCGTTGCAAGCGACTGATCGACTCGCTGGATCAGCCCGACGGTTTCTTCAACCTGTCGGCGCAACTGGCTGATGAGTTCATCAGCACCATCAAGCTGGAGTCCAACTACCCGCTGGCGGGCGATCGCTATTTGTCGGTGACGGAAAAACTCGCTTACCTGCTGGGCAGAGAGCATTCCTGGCAAGAACGCATCGAGGTCATCCAGCGGCTTGAAAAACGTTTCAGGGTTGCCGTGTATGGCAATGATGAATGGCAGGCCCAGGTAAGCAGCTATGTCGGCCATGCCGAGCACTTCACTGAGATGCCAAGGATTTTCCAGCGCTCGAAAATCAACCTCAACATCATCCGTTCGTTCGTCGAATCCGGCCTGCCGATGCGCGTCTTCGATGTGCTCAGCTGTGGCGGCTTCCTTGTCACCAACGACAAGGAGGATCTGCACAGGCTGTTCACCGATGGCAAAGATCTGGTGATCTACCGGGACACTCAGGACTTGCTGGAGATCTGCGCTTATTACCTCGAGCACGATGATGAGCGCAGGACGATTGCCCAGCAGGGGCGGGTGACATTGGCGCAAAACCATACGTTTGTGCAGCGCATGGGCGACATGTTGACCACGGTGCAGAGCGAGCTGCGCGGAGAGCCGGGGACGCTCAGCCGGTGGTATCGCTGAGCTCGTTCCTTCAGACATAAAAAAACCCCGGCGCACTGGCCGGGGTTTTTCTGAGCGGGTAGCAACCAGATCAGAAGTCCAGGTTGGATACCGCCAACGCGTTGCTTTCGATGAAGTCCCGGCGAGGTTCGACCGCATCACCCATCAGGGTGTTGAAGATCTGATCTGCGCCGATGGCGTCTTCGATGGTGACTTTCAGCATGCGGCGCACGCTTGGGTCCATGGTGGTTTCCCACAGTTGATCCGGGTTCATTTCGCCCAGACCTTTATAGCGCTGGATAGTGTGGCGCTTGGTACTTTCGGCCATCAGCCAGTCGAGCGCTTCCTTGAACTCGGTCACGGCTTTCTTGCGTTCTCCACGCTGGATGTACGCACCTTCGTCGAGCAGGGTGCTGAGTTGCGCGCCCAGGGTGACCACGGTTTTGTAGTCGTTGCTGCCGAAGAAGTCGCGGTTGAAGGTGACGTAGTTCGACAGGCCGTGAGAGATCAGCTCGACCTCTGGCAGCCAGACGCCACGTTCACGGTCTTCGCGCAGGCTGGCCTTGTAGACCAGGCCGGACTTCTCATTGGTGCGCAGGCGAACTTCGTACTGGGCCAGCCACTCTTGCATCGCTGCGTGGTCGCCCAGTGTTTCCAGGCTGACGGCTGGCAGGTAGATGAAGTGCTCGGTCAGCTCCTGTGGGTACAGGCGCGACAGACGCTTGAGGGTCTTCATGACCATGCGGAAGTCATTCACCAGACGCTCCAGCGCTTCACCGGAAATGCCCGGGGCTTCTTCGTTCAGGTGCAGGCTTGCATCTTCAAGGGCCGACTGCGTCATGTACTCTTCCATGGCGTCGTCGTCTTTTATGTATTGCTCTTGCTTGCCTTTCTTGACCTTGTACAGCGGCGGCTGGGCGATGTAGATGTAGCCGCGCTCGATCAGCTCCGGCAACTGACGGAAGAAGAAGGTCAGCAGCAGGGTACGGATGTGCGAACCGTCGACGTCAGCATCGGTCATGATGATGATGTTGTGATAGCGCAGCTTGTCGATGTTGTACTCTTCGCGACCGATGCCGCAGCCCAGCGCGGTGATCAGCGTGCCCACTTCCTGGGACGAGATCATCTTGTCGAAACGGGCCTTCTCGACGTTGAGGATCTTGCCCTTCAACGGCAGGATCGCCTGGGTCTTGCGGTTACGTCCCTGCTTGGCAGAGCCGCCCGCGGAGTCACCCTCCACAAGGTACAGTTCGGACAGCGCCGGGTCTTTTTCCTGGCAGTCGGCGAGCTTGCCCGGCAGGCCGGCGATGTCCAGCGCGCCTTTGCGGCGGGTCATCTCACGCGCCTTGCGCGCGGCTTCACGGGCACGGGCGGCATCGATCATCTTGCCGACCACCAGCTTGGCTTCGTTGGGGTTTTCCAGGAGGAAGTCGGAGAAGTATTTGCCCATCTCCTGCTCAACCGCAGTTTTCACTTCGGAAGACACCAGCTTGTCTTTGGTCTGCGAGCTGAACTTCGGATCCGGGACTTTCACCGAGATGATTGCGGTCAGGCCTTCACGGGCATCGTCACCGGTTGTGGCGACTTTGTGCTTCTTCGCCAGACCTTCCTGCTCGATGTAGTTGTTCAGGTTACGGGTCAGTGCCGAACGGAAGCCCACCAGGTGAGTACCGCCGTCGCGCTGCGGAATGTTGTTGGTGAAGCACAACAGGTTCTCATTGAAGCTGTCGTTCCACTGCAGGGCGATTTCCACGCCGATGCCGTCTTCACGCTGGATATTGAAGTGGAACACCTGATTGACCGCAGTCTTGTTGGTGTTCAGATATTCAACGAATGCACGCAGGCCGCCTTCGTACTTGAACAGCTCTTCCTTGCCGCTGCGCTCATCCTTGAGGACGATGCCGACACCGGAGTTGAGGAAGGACAGTTCACGAATGCGCTTGGCGAGGATGTCCCAGCTGAAGTGAATGTTCTTGAAGGTTTCGCTGGAAGCCTTGAAGTGAATCTGCGTACCGGTGGTCTCGCTGTCGCCAACGATGGCCATTGGCGCCTGAGGCACGCCGTGGACGTAGGTCTGTTCCCAGATCTTGCCGCTACGGCGAACGGTCAGAACCAGCTCTTCGGACAGCGCGTTCACTACCGACACACCTACACCGTGCAGACCGCCGGATACTTTATAGGAGTTGTCGTCGAACTTACCGCCAGCGTGGAGGACGGTCATGATGACCTCGGCGGCGGAGACGCCTTCCTCTTTATGCACGTCTACCGGAATGCCACGACCGTTGTCTTTAACGGTGATGGACTCGTCCGGGTGGATGATGATGCTGATGTCGTCGCAATGGCCGGCGAGGGCTTCGTCGATCGAGTTGTCGACCACCTCGAACACCATGTGGTGCAGACCGCTGCCATCGTCGGTGTCACCAATGTACATACCGGGACGTTTGCGTACGGCATCCAGGCCTTTCAGCACTTTAATGCTCGTTGAGTCGTACGTATTTTCTTCGCTCAATGCCTTCACTCCCGATGGTCGTGGGTCTGGGTGATACGGCCCTGTTCCACGTGGAACAAAGCGACCGGCGTTTCCGTCTGCCAGCCTTCCCTCAGTAATTCGTGATCTACACAGGTGATGAACACCTGGCAGCGTAAGTCTTCCAGCAAGCGGCACAGCGCGCGACGATGGCTCTCGTCCAGTTCGGACGGCAAGTCATCCACCAGATAAATACACTGACCGCGGCGGGCCTGGCTGACCAGGTGGCCTTGGGCAATCCGCAGCGCACAGACCACCAGCTTCTGCTGACCCCGGGACAGGATGTCCGCGGCATTGTGTGCGCCCAATCTGAGACGCAAATCAGCGCGTTGCGGGCCGGCCTGGGTATGCCCCATCTGCTGGTCCCGTTGCACGGATCCAGCCAGTACGGCGCTCAAATCGCGGTCCTTGTCCCAGCCTCGGTAATAGCTGAGCGTCAAACCCTCGAGCTCAACCAGTTCGCTCAAGGTCTGTTCGAAGACCGGTTTCAAGGCTGTGATGTAAGCGCGGCGGTATTCATCGATTTCAGCGCTGGCCTGGCACAGTTCCCTGTCCCAAACCGCTTGCGAAACGGCGTCAAGTGTACCATGCCGCAGCCAAGAGTTTCTCTGGCGCAAGGCCTTCTGAAGCCGCTGCCATGTGGCCATGAAACGCGGTTCGACGTGGAACACGCCCCAATCGAGAAACTGCCGACGAATCTTCGGCGCACCTTCCAGCAGACGGAAACTGTCCGGGTTGATCAACTGCAGTGGCAGGATCTCGGCCAGTTGTGCAGCGCTGCGGGCGTTCTGGCCATCGATGCGAATCTGGAACTCGCCCTGACGGTCTCGAGAAATCCCCAAGGCACTCTGACCACCTTCCGCCAGTTCAACCTGACCGAATACGGTACAGGCGAGCTGTTCGTATTGAATGACAGGCAACAGCCGCGTGCTACGAAACGAACGGGCAAGCCCCAGCAAGTGAATGGCTTCCAGAACACTGGTTTTGCCGCTGCCGTTGGCGCCGTAAAGGATGTTGATGCGGGGGGAGGGGGAGAAGGTCACCGGGTGCAGATTGCGCACCGCGGTGACCGAAACACGACTTAACGACATTCAGGATCAGCTGATTACAGACGCATCGGCATGACAACGTAAGCCGAGTCGTCATTGTCGGACTCTTGCACCAGCGCACTGCTGTTGGAGTCGGACAGGATCAGGCGTACCTGCTCGGTGGTCATCACGCCCAGCACGTCGAGCAGGTAGCTGACGTTAAAGCCGATTTCCAGGGAGCCGCCGTTGTATTCAACACCCACTTCTTCTTCCGCTTCTTCCTGCTCCGGGTTGTTGGCCTGGATTTTCAACTGACCGCTGGCCAGTTGCAGACGGATACCGCGGTACTTCTCGTTGGACAGAATCGCGGTACGGCTGAACGCTTCACGCAATGCCTGGCGATCGCCGAGTACCAGCTTGTCGCCACCTTTCGGCAGTACGCGCTCGTAATCCGGGAATTTACCGTCGACCAGTTTCGAGGTGAAGGTGAACTCGCCGGTGGTGGCGCGGATATGGTGCTGACCGAGGACGATGCTGACGTTGCCATCCGGCTCGGTGAGCAGACGCGCCAGTTCGAGGATACCTTTGCGCGGCACGATCACCTGATGACGATCCGGCTGACCGATATCGGCCTGCATCGAGCACATCGCCAGACGGTGACCATCGGTGGCCACGGCGCGGATCACGCCCGCGGAAACCTCCAGCAGCATGCCGTTGAGGTAATAACGCACGTCCTGCTGAGCCATGGCGAAGCTGGTGCGCTCGATCAGTCGACGCAGTTTGCTCTGCTCCAGGCTGCAGGTCAGCGAGCCCGGGCCTTCTTCGACGGTCGGGAAATCGTTGGCCGGCAGGGTCGACAGGGTGAAACGGCTACGGCCGGCCTTCACCACCAGCTTCTGCTCGTCGACCTTGATGTCGATCAGCGCATCGTTGGGCAGGCTTTTGCAGATATCCATCAACTTGCGCGCAGGCACGGTAATGGAACCAGTTTCGGCCGGCTCTTCAAGTTGCACACGACCGACCAGTTCGACCTCAAGGTCGGTACCGGTCAGCGACAATTGCTGGCCTTCGACGACCAACAGCACGTTGGACAGTACCGGCAAGGTCTGTCGACGCTCGACGACGCCTGCGACCAGTTGCAGGGGTTTCAACAGGGCTTCGCGTTGAATGGTGAAATGCATGGTCTCGTCCCTTGCCTTAATAAGCTGCGCTGGTGTTCATCAAGTGGTCAGTGTACGCAGCAGGTTCTTGTAGTCCTCGCGGATGTCCGCGTCGGATTCCTTAAGTTCGTTGATCTTGCGGCAGGCATGCAGCACGGTGGTGTGGTCGCGGCCGCCAAAAACATCGCCGATTTCCGGCAGGCTGTGATTGGTCAGTTCCTTGGACAACGCCATGGCCACCTGACGCGGACGTGCCACCGAGCGCGAACGCCGCTTGGACAGCAAGTCGGAAATCTTGATCTTGTAATACTCGGCGACGGTGCGCTGAATGTTATCCACAGAGACCAGTTTGTCCTGCAATGCCAACAGGTCTTTAAGGGATTCGCGAATCAGCTCGATGGTGATGTCGCGGCCCATGAAGTGCGAGTGGGCGATCACGCGTTTCAGCGCGCCTTCCAGTTCGCGGACGTTGGAACGGATGCGCTGGGCAATGAAGAACGCGGCGTCATGGGGCAACTCGACTTTGGCCTGGTCGGCCTTCTTCATCAGGATCGCCACGCGGGTTTCGAGTTCCGGCGGCTCGACGGCCACCGTCAGGCCCCAGCCGAAGCGGGATTTGAGGCGTTCCTCAAGACCTTCGATTTCTTTCGGGTAGCGGTCACTGGTGAGAATGACCTGCTGGCCACCTTCAAGCAGAGCGTTGAAGGTGTGGAAAAACTCTTCCTGGGAGCGCTCCTTGCGGGCAAAGAACTGAATGTCGTCGATGAGCAAAGCGTCCACCGAACGATAGAAACGCTTGAACTCGTTGATCGCGTTCAATTGCAGCGCCTTGACCATGTCGGCCACGAAACGCTCGGAATGCAGGTACACGACCTTGGCATTCGGATTCTTCTTTAATAGATGGTTGCCCACCGCATGCATCAAGTGGGTCTTACCCAGACCGACACCACCATAAAGGAACAGCGGGTTGTAACCGTGCTTGGGATTGTCCGCCACCTGCCAGGCCGCCGCACGGGCGAGCTGGTTAGACTTGCCTTCGACGAAATTCTCGAAGGTGAACGTGCGGTTGAGATAACTGGTGTGCTTGAGCGCGCCTTCTACCTGCACGGTGCGCTGTTCGGCGCGAACCGGAGCCTGCTGTGAAGCGGCACCGGCCATCGGGTCGAAGCTGTCGCGGGACGGCTCTTCGCTGACTTCAGCGGTTTTCTGCGTGGAACGCTTGGCCGGAGCGGGCGCGGGTGCCGGGTTACTCGCAGGTACGTTATTGGCCTGCGCCTGGGAAACCTGCGCGGCCGCCAGTGGCGCGTTCGGTGCGGCACGGGGTGCCGAGCTGCGTTTGCTGCCTATTAACAAGGACAACGCCGGCGTCGAGCCATTGCCATGCTCATCCAGCAACTCAATGACGCGACCCAGGTACTTTTCGTTGACCCAGTCCAGCACGAAACGATTCGGTGCGTAGACGCGCAACTCGTCGCCTTCGGCTTCGACCTGTAGTGGACGGATCCAGGTGTTGAATTGTTGGGCAGGCAGCTCTTCGCGCAAAAGCTCCACGCACTGCTGCCAAAGTTCCACTGACACGGATATCCCCTAAGTTGAAAGCCGGTGAGGCAAAAACAAGCGGCCATTGTAGCGGCGAGCGGTTCACTTATCCACATGCAGGTAGCGCCGTCGCAATCATTTATCAATGCATTATCGCTGCTAAAAGCGACCAACGGCGTGTGAATAAGCCCTGTGGATAAACGCACTTGAGGGCACTGGACAACTGGGGGGTGAACTCGGTGGATAACCACGCTGTGGATAACCACGCATTCCACACACAGCTTATCCGAGGGTGCAGCACAGGCTGAACACGGTTTTCCACTGTAGTTGTCATTCTCTGTACATCAGAAGGAACAAGGCCTGGTAGCACTTATCCACAGGAGATGACGTGCATAGCTTTTACAAGCTTTACAGAAAAGCTTTAAATACTTCCCTTCTTTATTTCTATATCTGGCGGACAGGCTTTCGAGCTGAAACCGTGCCGAGATCTATTTATAAGGAAACGCTGGTTGGAAATTGACCTGAAGGCTTGCTTTCTCTAGAATCCCCGGTCTCTTAAAACGGGGGCCATTCCGGCCCGTTGTGGACGAACCAGGTAACACGACATGAAACGTACTTTCCAACCAAGCACTATCAAACGCGCTCGTACCCACGGTTTCCGTGCTCGCATGGCTACCAAGAACGGCCGCGCAGTCCTGTCGCGTCGTCGCGCCAAAGGTCGTGCGCGTCTGGCAGTTTGATAATCCGGTACTGGAGGTGAGTCAGGACTTCAGTCGGGAAAAGCGTCTGCTTACCCCCCGGCATTTCAAGGCAGTCTTTGACTCCCCTACCGGCAAGGTTCCGGGGAAAAATCTCCTGCTCCTTGCACGCGACAACGATCTTGATCACCCCCGTCTCGGGCTGGTTATCGGGAAAAAGAGCGTAAAGCTTTCCGTTGAGCGCAATCGCCTCAAACGTCTGATGCGCGAATCGTTCCGTCTGCACCAGGATTCACTGGTCGGCTGGGACATCGTTATCGTCGCGCGCAAAGGTTTGGGTGATGTAGAAAACCCCGAATTGATTCAGCATTTCGGCAAACTCTGGAAGCGTCTGGCGCGCAACAAGCCCGTTCCGGCAGTCAAAACCGAAACTGTAGGGGTAGACAGTTCCGATGCGTAAACTGGCCCTCGTTCCGATCCAGTTTTATCGCTATGCCATTAGTCCTTTAATGGCCAGCCACTGTCGCTTCTACCCCAGTTGTTCCTGCTACGCGTATGAAGCCATTGAAAATCATGGCCTTCTGCGCGGTGGCTGGCTGACCTTTCGTCGTTTAGGTCGCTGTCATCCGTGGAATCCCGGTGGTTATGACCCGGTTCCACCTGTCCCTACCTCCCGTTCTTCTTCGATGGCCGAGTAATCATGGATATCAAACGCACGATCCTGATCGTCGCCCTGGCAATCGTGTCCTACGTCATGGTTCTTAAATGGAACCAGGATTATGGCCAGGCTGCCCTGCCGACTCAGAATGTTGCTTCCAGTACGACTACATCCGGTTTGCCGGACACCGCCACTGGCACCAGTACTGCCGCCAGTGACGATATTCCGCGCGCCGCCAGCGATACCACCGCACCAGCCGAAACGCCGGTCGCCGCCAGCAAGGACCTGATTCAGGTCAAGACCGATGTGCTCGATCTGGCGATCGATCCACAGGGTGGCGACGTTGCACAACTGACTCTGCCTCTGTATCCACGTCGCCAGGACCGTCCTGACGTGCCGTTCCAGTTGTTCGATAACGGCGGCGAACGTGTATATCTGGCTCAGAGCGGTCTGATCGGCACCAACGGCCCGGATGCAAATCCGGCCGGTCGTCCGGTTTACTCGTCGGAGAAGAAGGTTTACCAACTGGCTGACGGTCAGGATCAACTCGTCGTTGACCTGAAATTCAGCAAGGATGGCGTCAACTACATCAAGCGTTTCACCGTGAAACGTGGCCTGTACGACGTTGCTGTCTCCTACATTGTGGATAACCAGAGCGCTCAGCCGTGGAACGGCGCAATGTTTGCCCAGTTGAAGCGCGACGCCAGCGCTGATCCATCGTCGA
The DNA here is from genome assembly GCF_030209115.1 of Pseudomonas sp. FR229a. Taxonomy (NCBI): domain Bacteria; kingdom Pseudomonadati; phylum Pseudomonadota; class Gammaproteobacteria; order Pseudomonadales; family Pseudomonadaceae; genus Pseudomonas; species Pseudomonas sp. FR229a. The sequence goes on from NZ_JARVSP010000008.1 coordinate 108,713, forward strand.
CAACTGCTACCGGCACCGCGACTTACCTGGGCGCCGCCCTGTGGACAAGTTCCGAGCCGTACAAGAAAGTGTCGATGAAGGACATGGACAAGGCGCAGCTCAAGGAAACTGTCACCGGTGGTTGGGTGGCCTGGCTGCAGCACTACTTCGTGACTGCGTGGATTCCGGCGAAGGGCGAAAACAACATCGTCCAGACCCGTAAAGACAGCAAAGGCAACTACATCATCGGTTACACCGGTCCTACCTTGACCGCTGCTCCGGGCGCCAAGGTTGAAACCAGCGCTGTGCTGTACGCCGGTCCGAAAAGTCAGGCGGTACTGAAAGAGTTGTCCCCAGGTCTGGAACTGACTGTCGACTACGGCATCCTGTGGTTCATTGCCCAGCCGATCTTCTGGTTGCTGCAGCACATCCATGCCATCGTCGGTAACTGGGGCTGGTCGATCATTTTCCTGACCATGCTGATCAAAGGGATTTTCTTCCCCCTGTCGGCGGCCAGCTACAAATCGATGGCGCGCATGCGTGCCGTGGCACCGAAACTGGCAGCGCTGAAAGAGCAACATGGCGATGACCGGCAGAAAATGTCGCAAGCCATGATGGAGCTGTACAAGAAAGAGAAGATCAATCCGCTGGGCGGCTGCTTGCCGATCCTCGTGCAGATGCCGGTCTTCCTGTCGCTGTACTGGGTTCTGCTGGAAAGCGTGGAAATGCGCCAGGCGCCGTTCATGCTGTGGATCACTGACCTCTCGATCAAGGATCCGTTCTTCATTCTGCCGATCATCATGGGCGCGACCATGTTCATCCAGCAGCAGTTGAACCCGACTCCTCCGGATCCGATGCAGGCGAAAGTGATGAAAATGATGCCAATCATCTTCACCTTCTTCTTCCTGTGGTTCCCGGCGGGCCTGGTACTGTACTGGGTTGTGAACAACTGCCTGTCGATTGCACAACAGTGGTACATCACGCGTAAGATCGAAGCGGCGACGAAAAAAGCCGAGGCGTAACTTGCACTGTGGATAACACCACTCAAAACGCCCCCTAGTGGGGCGTTTTGCTATCTGCCACTTTTGTCTGGATGCCGCTTTATGAGCACACCCCGTGAAACCATCGCCGCTGTCGCCACCGCTCAAGGTCGCGGCGGTGTGGGCATCGTCCGTATTTCCGGGCCGTTGGCCAGCGTGGCGGCAAAAGCCATCAGCGGCCGCGAACTGAAACCGCGTTACGCCCATTACGGGCCGTTTTTCAGTGACGATCAGCAGGTACTGGATGAAGGTCTGGCTCTGTATTTCCCGGGTCCGAACTCGTTCACCGGCGAAGACGTTCTGGAATTGCAGGGCCACGGTGGTCCGATCGTATTGGACATGTTGCTCAAGCGCTGTCTGGAACTGGGTTGCCGCCTCGCTCGGCCAGGTGAATTCAGCGAACGTGCTTTTCTCAATGACAAACTTGATCTGGCCCAGGCCGAGGCGATTGCCGATTTGATCGAAGCGAGTTCCGCACAGGCTGCGCGCAATGCATTGCGTTCGTTACAGGGTGCGTTCTCCCAGCGTGTGCATAACCTGACCGAACAGTTGATCGGCCTGCGTATCTACGTCGAAGCCGCGATCGACTTTCCGGAAGAGGAAATCGACTTCCTTGCCGACGGCCATGTGCTGAGCATGCTCGACAAAGTGCGCAATGAGTTATCCACAGTGCTTCGCGAAGCCGGGCAGGGTGCGCTGTTGCGCGATGGCATGACGGTGGTGATTGCCGGTCGGCCGAATGCCGGCAAATCCAGCCTGTTGAATGCATTGGCGGGGCGCGAAGCCGCCATCGTCACCGAGATTGCCGGTACCACTCGGGATATCCTGCGCGAACATATCCACATCGACGGCATGCCATTGCACGTGGTCGATACTGCAGGGCTGCGGGACACCGATGATCATGTGGAAAAGATCGGGGTCGAACGGGCGTTGAAAGCCATTGGTGAAGCGGATCGGGTTTTACTGGTGGTCGATGCGACCGCACCGGAGGCACTGGATCCCTTTGCTCTTTGGCCGGAATTCCTCGAAACCCGACCGGACCCGGCAAAAGTGACGCTGATCCGTAACAAGTCCGACCTCTCTGGCGAAGCGATCGCTTTGGAAACCAGTGACGACGGTCATGTAACCATCAGCCTCAGCGCCAAGTCCGCGGAAGGCCTCGACCTGCTGCGGGACCATCTCAAGGCGTGCATGGGTTACGAGCAGACGTCGGAAAGCAGCTTTAGCGCACGTCGCCGGCATCTGGAAGCACTGCGTCACGCCAGCGCGGCATTGGAGCACGGCCGCGCCCAACTGACGTTGGCCGGTGCGGGCGAACTGCTCGCCGAGGATTTGCGCCAGGCTCAGCATTCGCTGGGGGAAATTACCGGTGCGTTCAGCTCGGATGATTTGCTGGGGAGGATTTTCTCCAGCTTCTGCATCGGCAAATAATGAAAAGGGGCTGTGGATAATTCATCCACAGCCCCTTTTTTTGTTCACCAGTTATAAGACACCGTACCGAGCAGGGTGCGATCCTCACCCCAATAACAGCGGCCTGCGTCGTTGCAGCCCGACACATATTCCTTGTCGAACAGGTTTTTCGCATTCAGATCGACACTCCAGTGTGTATCGATCTGATAACCAACCGCCGCGTCTACCAACGTGACGTCGCCGGCATCCAGCTTTCCGTACAGCGAAGGCGATGTATAAGCGAATGCGCTATCGAAATAACGCACACCACCCGCGACATACAAGCCTTTCAGATCACTGTCGAGGAAGCGGTATTTCGCCCAGACCGAGGCCTGATTACGCGGCACTCCGGTCATTTGATGGCCCTTGACCAGCGACGTCGCCGCATCCTTGGTGATTTTTGCATCGGTGTAGGTATAAGCCGCCGTGACATTGAGGTTCTGCGTCAGATTGCTGTTGAGTTCCAGCTCCACACCCTTGGCACGGCTTTCACCCACCTGGCGATAGGTCGACGTCGTTGCGTCGAAATAGGTGTCGTCCTTCTTGCGCAGGTCATACACCGAAGCGGTGAAGGCTGTATCCCTGCCGATCGGTTCGTATTTGAGGCCCACTTCGTACTGGCTGCTGGTAATCGGATCAAGTGGGGCGCCGGCATTGGAAATCTGCTGCACCGGCACGAATGCTGTGGAATAGCTGACATACGGCGTCATGCCGTTGTCGAACTGATACATCACACCGCCCTGGTACGTGAACTTCTTGTCTTCGGAGCTGATGTTGCTGCCTCGGGCTACCTTGTCGCGGAAGTCACTGTCGACCCAGTCCTGACGCCCTCCCAGCAGGAACAGCCAGTGGTCGTACTTGCTCTGGATCTGTGCATAGACGCCCTTCATCTGCTGCTCGAGCAACGTGTTTTGCACGGCAATCGGCGTGGTCGGATCGCGCAGGTAAACCGGGTCATAGACATTGATCGGCCCGACAATCCCGGCATTCCAGTCCTGGTTGAACGAGGTGCGATCGTAGCTGGCGCCAAACAACACGGTGTTTTCCAGATCGCCCGCCTGGAATTTGCCTTCCAGCTGGTTATCCAGCGAATACACCATGGATTTGTTGAAGCGATCATAGGCGGTCATGTTCAACCGCGTGCCGAAGCCTGCGTTGTTCAAATTGCCCGGCCAGGTTTCGTGACGGGTAATGCGCGACTGCATGTAGCGCGAGTTCTGGCGGAACTGCCAGTCATCGTTGAACGAGTGGCTGAACTCGTAACCGGTGCTCCAGGTTTCCCGCTCGAAAGTATTCCAGTCGGGGTCACCGAGCATGGTGTCCTTGGACAGCTTGCCGTTGGGGTTGCTCAGCAATGTGCCGGCGGCCGGCAGACCGAGCTCCATATTGGTATGGTCTTTCTGGTAGTTGGCCAGCAGGGTCAGCGTATTGAAATCGTCGAAATTGAGGGTCAGCGAAGGGGCGATATAAATGCGGTCGTCAAGAACGTGATCGGTCTGGGTATCGGATTTGCGTCCGAGCATCACCACGCGCCCGAGCACATTACCGCTGTCATTGAGCGGGCCGGAGACATCGACGCCGATCTGCCGGCGGTTGTTCGAGCCGTAGCCCAATTGCACTTCGCCCCGTGGCGCGGCCGTCGGGCGCTTGCTGACCAGATTGACCAGACCGCCCGGCGCGTTTTCGCCATACAACAGCGAAGAAGGGCCACGGAATACTTCGACGCGTTCAAGTCCGTACGGCTCGGTGCTGGTGTCATAGCGATTGCCCTGCACGCGCAGTCCATCCCGGAGCAGACCGTAGCCGTAATCGGTGGCGTTGAAACCGCGGATGTAAAACAGATCGCCGGCCAGACTGTCGCCGGCAGCGAACGGCGGGGCGAAGATTCCCGGCACGTAGCCGAGTACGTCGGTAAGTGTCTGGGATTTCTGATCCTTGATGCGCTGCCCGGTCACTACTGACACCGAACGCGGCGTTTCCGACAGCGGTGTGCTGGTTTTCGTACCGATCCGGCTGTTTTGCGCTTTGTAGCCAACGTCGGCGGCGTAATCCAGATCCATTGGATTGGCCAACTGTGCATTGATGTTGGTCGGTGCCAGTTCCAGGGTATCTCCCTCAGGCAAGGGCTGCAGGATGTAGCTGCCGGGTGCTTGCGGCACCGCCTGTAAACCAGAACCTTGCAGCAACTGGGCGAAGCCTTGTTCGACGCTGAAGTCACCGCTTAACCCGGCGCTGCGCAGGCGGCTGGTCTGTTGCGGCGAGAACGACAGAATCACATTCGCGGTAGAGGCGAACTGACTCAATGCATTGTCCAACGGGCCGGCAGCGATGACGTAGCGCTGGGATGCGGTCGCTGCGAAGGCGCTGTGGCCGGTGACCAGACAGGACGCAGCGCTGGCCATCAATAAGCTGTAGGCAATGCAGTGGGGAGAAAAACGCTGACGGAACGTGGGAAGACGCATGTGTGGATTAGCCCTGAAGGTGGCGAAGAGCCGCGTTTATCGCGATTACCTGTAGGGCCGGGTCAGGGCAAAAAAAGATAACCCTGTCGGCAATTATTTTTCCCTGGCCTTGTTTCAATCAAGCGCTGTGGCTGATCGAGACCCAGTAACGGCTGAAATAGCGCACGTTGATTGGCAACGAAGCCTGAAGGTTGGCCAGCACCGCGTCGGTCGAATCGAGCCGGAAGGTCCCGGAGACGCGCAGATCCCTTGCCCGACGATCGCAATGCAATACACCGCTGCGATAGCGTCCCAACTCTTCGAGGACATCGCCCAAGCGGGCATCGAGGACGATCAACTGGCCGTTGATCCAGGCCACTTCTGCTGGCTGGAAGGGATGAATGAGGCCGATATGCCGACTATCGAAATCCGCACCTTCGCCTGCCTTCAGCATCAGCGGAGCAATGGAGGACTGCGCAGGTTGAACGCTGACTCGATCTTCCAGCACCCCGACCCGTGTTGAGTTGGGCATTTGATGCACCGAGAAGCGGGTGCCCAACGCTTGAATCCGGCCGTCACGGGTCTGCACGTAGAAGGGTCGCTGATCCCCGAGCTTGCCGGTCTGAACGAGAATTTCCCCGCCGCGCAGTCGAATCAGGCGTTGCGCTGCGTCGAAAGAAACATCGATCGCAGAGTCGGTGTTGAGCTGGATCTGGCTGCCATCGGCCAGGCTGATGGTGCGACGCTGGCCCACCCCGGTTTTATAGTCGGCCCAGACGTTTCCGAGGGACGTGTGTCGTTGAACATTCCAGCCCACGAAGCCTGTACCCGCTACGAGCAGCAACAGCTTGAGTACCTGTCGCCTGTGTTGGCCGCTATTGAGCGCACGTCGCTTCAGATCCTGCGGCAGCGTTCCCAAGTGGCGCTGCAATTGTTCCATCTGGTTCCACGCCGCCAGATGCGCCGGATCGCTATCTATCCACAGCTGCCAGGCTTTTTGTTCGGCAAGGCTCGGAGGCTGGGATTGAAACTGCACATACCAGCTGGCAGCGGTTTCGAATACCTGGCGGTTGGCAGCGACGGCCATCAGTGCTGCGCCATGATCAGGGCGCATTCCGTGAGGGCGCGGATCATGTGTTTCTTGATTGTGGTCAGCGATACCTTCATCTGCAGAGCGATCTGTTGATAAGTCAGGCCGTCGACCTGCGAGAGGATGAATATCTGCCGTGTGCGCGTGCCAAGCCCGGCCAGGGCTTTATCCACAGCGAGCAGGGTTTCGATGATCAGCGCCTTGTCCTCTTCGCTGATAACCGCCGCTTCGGGCCGGGTGGCCAGTGTCTGCAAGTACGCGGCTTCAATGGCGCACCTTCTATAGCGGTCGATGACCAGACCGCGTGCGATGGTCGCCAGGTAATCCCTCGGCTCTCGGATATGCGCCGCATTGCGCGCCGCCAGAATGCGCAAAAAGGTGTCATGCGCCACATCGGCTGCATCGCAGGTGTTGTGCAGTTTGCCCTTGAGCCAGCCATACAGCCACGAATGGTGTTGCTCGTAGATTTGCTCGATCGCAGCGGTATGGGCGGGTAGGGGCATGGGAGAAACTGGCAAGTTAATGATAATGGCTATTATTAGCCTCTGTTACGTTCTCTCACAATAGCCTTTTGATGTCCTGTCGCAGGCTTTCTAAGCGTCACCGATCCTTCGGTGACGTTTTTTTTTGCGCATGGAAACATCCATCCAGCGGTTTTTTGCAGATTAAGCCCTGTGAATAACTGGCGCTAAGGTCGGTTGATAACAAGGCCTGAAAATTGGCTATAACCCGCCCTGTGGATAAACATACCTTTAATCCACAGGCTTACACCGGTTATCCAAGGGCCTCCTCGGCACCTGAGCACAGGGTTTTGAATCCCTGTACACATTGATTAATAAGGCCTGTAGCGATCTATCCACAGAAAGGTTGCCCAGTAAGAATAAACATAAAAACAAAGGTTTTATAAATTTCTCTCTTTTTTATTCTTTTAACCTCGAGTTCTCCACAGCTGGTTAAATTTTGTGCAGAGGGTTCTTTAGAAAGGGCGAAGTCCCTATACTTGCCGACCAGGTCCAGAAACCTGAGCTCAAATTTTTCCTGAATGACCTACTTAAGCAGGCACGAGGTGCGTGGTGGATTTCCCTTCCCGTTTTGAAGTGATCGTCATCGGCGGCGGTCATGCCGGTACCGAGGCAGCACTGGCGTCAGCACGCATGGGGGCAAAAACCCTATTGCTGACGCATAACGTGGAAACCCTCGGTGCCATGAGTTGCAACCCGGCCATCGGTGGCATCGGCAAGAGCCATCTGGTCAAGGAAATCGATGCCCTCGGCGGCGCGATGGCTACGGCCACAGATTTGGGCGGCATCCAGTTCCGTGTGTTGAACAGTCGTAAAGGCCCGGCGGTACGGGCGACCCGTGCGCAAGCCGACCGGATTCTGTACAAGGCAGCGGTCCGTGAAATCCTGGAAAACCAGCCGAACCTGTGGATATTCCAACAAGCTGCTGATGACTTGATCGTCGAGCAGGAACAAGTCCGCGGTGTTGTCACGCAAATGGGTCTGCGTTTCTTCGCCGATTCCGTGGTGTTGACCACCGGTACGTTCCTCGGCGGACTTATCCACATTGGTTTGCAGAATTTTTCCGGCGGTCGTGCCGGTGATCCGCCGTCAATCGCGCTGGCTCATCGTTTGCGTGAACTGCCACTGCGTGTCGGTCGCCTGAAAACCGGCACACCGCCGCGTATCGATGGCAAGTCTGTGGATTTCTCGGTTATGACCGAGCAACCAGGTGATACGCCGATTCCAGTGATGTCGTTCATGGGCAACAAGGAACAGCATCCACGGCAAGTCAGTTGCTGGATCACTCACACCAATGCCCGCACCCACGAAATCATCGCGGCGAACCTTGATCGTTCGCCGATGTATTCCGCTGCCGGTGAAATCGAAGGCGTCGGCCCGCGCTATTGCCCGTCGATCGAAGACAAGATCCACCGCTTTGCCGACAAGGAAAGCCATCAGGTGTTCATCGAACCGGAAGGTCTGACCACCCATGAGCTGTATCCGAACGGGATATCCACAAGCCTGCCGTTCGACGTGCAATTGCAGATCGTGCAATCGATCCGCGGCATGGAGAACGCGCACATCGTGCGTCCGGGTTATGCGATCGAGTACGACTACTTCGATCCGCGCGATCTGAAGTACAGCCTGGAAACCAAAGTCATCGGCGGTCTGTTCTTCGCCGGGCAGATCAACGGCACCACCGGTTACGAAGAAGCCGGCGCCCAAGGTCTGCTCGCCGGGGCCAACGCTGCGCTGCGCGCCAAGGGCAAAGAAGCCTGGTGCCCACGCCGCGATGAAGCGTACATCGGGGTATTGGTCGACGACCTGATCACCCTTGGTACACAAGAGCCGTACCGCATGTTCACTTCTCGTGCCGAGTACCGCCTGATTCTGCGCGAGGACAATGCCGATCTGCGTCTGACCGAAAAAAGTCGCGAGCTCGGTCTGGTCGATGACGCGCGTTGGGCGGCCTTCTGCAAGAAGCGCGAAAGTATCGAGCTGGAAGAACAGCGCCTGAAAAGCACTTGGGTTCGCCCGAATACCCCTCAGGGCGATGCGATTGCCGAGAAATTCGGCACGCCACTGACTCACGAATACAATTTGCTCAACCTGTTGAGCCGTCCGGAAATCGACTACGCCGGTCTGGTCGAAGTGACCGGGCAGGGCGCGGAAGATCCACAGGTCGCCGAGCAGGTGGAAATCAAGACCAAGTACGCCGGTTACATCGACCGTCAACAGGACGAAATCGCCCGTCTGCGCGCCAGTGAAGACACGAAATTGCCTGTGGATATCGATTACACCAACATCTCCGGTCTGTCCAAGGAGATCCAGAGCAAGCTCGGCGCCACACGTCCCGAGACGCTGGGCCAGGCGTCACGGATTCCAGGCGTAACCCCGGCGGCGATCTCGCTGTTGATGATTCATTTGAAAAAACGCGGCGCGGGCCGTCAGTTGGAGCAAAGCGCTTGAGTGCCAAGGTCACTTCGCAACACGCCGAAGAGTTATCCACAGGAGCCCGCGAGCTCGGGGTCGATCTCACCCCAATCCAGCACGAACGGCTGCTGGGCTATCTGGCCCTGTTGATCAAATGGAACCAGGCCTACAACCTGACCGCCGTACGAGATCCGGACGAAATGGTTTCGCGCCACCTGCTCGACAGTCTCAGCGTGATGTCGTTTATCGAAAACGGGCGCTGGCTCGACGTCGGCAGCGGTGGCGGCATGCCTGGCATTCCGCTGGCCATCCTGTACCCGGACTCGCAGGTGACCTGTCTGGACAGCAACGGCAAGAAAACCCGCTTCCTGACTCAGGTCAAACTCGAACTGAAGCTGGATAACCTGCAAGTTATCCACAGTCGCGTCGAAGCTTTCCAGCCTGCACAGCCTTTCAACGGAATCATTTCCCGGGCATTCAGCAGCATGGAAAACTTCACCAACTGGACTCGCCACCTCGGCGATGCCGATACACGCTGGCTGGCAATGAAGGGCGTTCATCCCGCCGATGAGCTGGTAGCATTGCCGGCAGATTTCAAACTCGATAGCGAACACGCCCTGGCCGTCCCCGGTTGCCAAGGCCAACGCCATCTGCTGATACTGCGCCGCACGGCATGATTGGGAACACAAGCAAGAATGGCTAAGGTATTCGCGATAGCGAACCAGAAGGGTGGTGTGGGCAAGACCACCACCTGCATCAACCTCGCAGCATCCCTGGTCGCGACCAAGCGCCGGGTGCTGTTGATCGATCTCGATCCACAGGGCAACGCCACCATGGGTAGCGGTGTGGATAAACATGGCCTGGAAAACTCGGTTTACGATCTGCTGATCGGTGAATGCGATCTGGGCCAGGCCATGCACTTTTCCGAGCACGGCGGTTATCAGCTGCTGCCGGCCAACCGCGACCTGACCGCTGCGGAAGTGGTATTGCTGGAAATGCAGATGAAGGAAAGCCGTCTGCGCAGTGCGCTGGCGCCCATCCGCGACAACTACGATTACATCCTGATCGACTGCCCGCCGTCGCTGTCGATGCTCACGCTCAACGCTCTGGTCGCCGCTGACGGGGTGATTATCCCCATGCAGTGCGAATACTTTGCCCTCGAAGGCTTGAGCGACCTTGTGGATAACATCAAGCGCATCGCTGAGCTGCTCAATCCGAACCTGAAAGTCGAAGGCCTGCTGCGGACCATGTATGACCCGCGCCTGAGCCTGATGAACGATGTCTCGGCGCAACTCAAGGAACACTTCGGCGATCAGCTGTACGACACGGTGATCCCGCGCAACATTCGCCTGGCCGAAGCACCAAGCTACGGCATGCCGGCGCTGGCTTACGACAAGCAATCGCGTGGCGCCCTGGCCTATCTGGCTCTGGCGGGCGAGATGGTTCGCCGTCAGCGCAAAAATTCACGCATTGCTGCTGCTCAGCCAACTTAAGGAATCCCCATGGCCGTCAAGAAACGAGGTCTCGGACGTGGACTGGATGCACTGCTGAGTGGTCCGACGGTCAGCGCGCTGGAAGAACAGGCCGCGCAGGCTGACACCCGTGTACTGCAACATCTGCCGCTGGACCTGCTGCAGCGTGGCAAATATCAGCCGCGCCGCGACATGGACCCGCAGGCACTGGAAGAGCTGGCGCAATCGATCAAGGCTCAGGGCGTGATGCAGCCGATCGTGGTGCGCCCGATTGGCGGCGGTCGTTTTGAGATCATCGCCGGTGAACGCCGCTGGCGCGCCAGTCAGCAGGCCGGGCAGGAGACGATCCCGGCGATGGTCCGCGATGTGCCGGATGAAACCGCCATCGCGATTGCGCTGATCGAGAACATCCAGCGCGAAGACCTCAATCCGATCGAAGAAGCGGTGGCTTTGCAGCGTTTGCAGCAGGAATTTCAGCTGACCCAGCAGCAGGTCGCCGAGGCTGTGGGTAAGTCGCGGGTGACTGTGGCTAACCTGTTGCGACTTATTGCACTGCCCGAAGTCATCAAAACCATGCTCTCGCACGGTGACCTGGAAATGGGTCATGCGCGCGCCTTGCTCGGTCTGCCGGACAATCAGCAGGTTGAAGGGGCGCGACATGTTGTCGCACGAGGGCTGACCGTGCGCCAAACCGAGGCACTGGTTCGGCAGTGGTTGAGTGGCAAGCCGGAGCCTGTGGAAGCAAGAAAAACCGATCCGGACATCGCTCGCCTCGAGCAGCGCCTGGCCGAGCGGCTGGGCTCTGCGGTGCAGATTCGCCACGGCAAGAAGGGCAAAGGCCAACTGGTGATTGGTTATAACTCTCTCGATGAGCTTCAAGGTGTGCTCGCACACATCCGCTGAAACATTTCCTCATGTAGCGCGCAGTCGGAAATCACTACCTGACAGTTGAATAGGGGCAGAACCGCCCCTATACTCTGCGCGCATTTTGTCGGCACAAATTATGCCAAGTTATTGAATTTTGGCAGCCGACCATTGGAGAGCAATTGTGATGGAAACCCGCACGCCAAACCGCTTGCCTTTCCATCGCCTGGCGGTTTTTCCGGTGTTGATGGCTCAATTTGTCATTTTGCTCATTGCCGCTTTGGCGCTCTGGCAATGGCATGGAGTCGTTGCCGGATACTCGGGACTTTGCGGAGGCCTGATAGCCTTGCTGCCCAATGTTTATTTTGCTCACAAGGCATTTCGGTTTTCCGGCGCCCGAGCAGCCCAGTCCATCGTCCGGTCTTTCTATGCCGGCGAGGCAGGCAAACTGATTTTGACGGCAGTGCTGTTTGCACTGGTGTTTGCAGGTGTGAAGCCACTGGCGCCGATCGCAGTATTCGGCGTGTTCGTGCTGACTCAGTCGGTCAGCTGGTTCGCTCCCCTGCTGATGAGAACAAGACTTTCGAGACCTTAGGGCGTTTGAGGCAACCATGGCAGAAACAACCGCTTCGGGCTATATCCAGCACCACTTGCAGAACCTGACTTTCGGTCAGCTACCCAACGGCGGCTGGGGCTTTGCCCACACCGCAGCAGAGGCCAAGGAAATGGGCTTCTGGGCTTTCCACGTCGATACCCTCGGCTGGTCGGTCGCGCTGGGTCTGATCTTCGTTCTTCTTTTCCGCATGGCGGCAAAGAAAGCGACGTCGGGTCAGCCGGGTGCCTTGCAGAACTTCGTTGAAGTATTGGTCGAATTCGTCGATGGCAGCGTGAAAGACAGCTTCCATGGCCGTAGCCCGGTGATTGCACCGCTGGCACTGACCATCTTCGTCTGGGTGTTCCTGATGAACGCCGTCGACCTGGTACCGGTCGACTGGATTCCTCAGTTGGCCATCCTGATCTCCGGCGACCACCACATCCCGTTCCGCGCCGTGTCGACTACTGACCCGAACGCGACCCTGGGCATGGCGTTCTCGGTGTTCGCACTGATCATTTTCTACAGCATCAAGGTCAAGGGCATCGGCGGCTTCATCGGCGAACTGACCCTGCACCCGTTCGGCAGCAAGAACATCTTTGTTCAGGCGCTGCTGATTCCGGTGAACTTCCTGCTGGAATTCGTCACCCTGATCGCCAAGCCGATCTCTCTGGCTCTGCGTCTGTTCGGCAACATGTATGCCGGCGAGCTGGTGTTCATTCTGATCGCTGTGATGTTCGGCAGCGGCCTGCTCTGGCTCAGCGGCCTGGGCGTTGTTCTGCAGTGGGCGTGGGCGGTGTTCCACATCCTGATCATCACCCTGCAGGCGTTCATCTTCATGATGCTGACCATCGTCTACCTGTCGATGGCGCACGAAGAAAACCATTAAGACCAGTCTCGACTAGTCTGATGTTCCTCCCGGTCAAACGGGAGGGAGCTCCTTGCGGGGCAACTGAAACGATTTGTTTTACCGCTTTAATCTAAAAAACCTAAACCATACGACGTAAAAGTCGGGAGGAAAGATGGAAACTGTAGTTGGTCTAACCGCTATCGCTGTTGCACTGTTGATCGGCCTGGGCGCACTGGGTACCGCAATTGGTTTCGGCCTGTTGGGCGGCAAGTTCCTGGAAGGCGCAGCGCGTCAGCCAGAAATGGTTCCAATGCTGCAAGTCAAAATGTTCATCGTTGCCGGTCTGCTCGACGCCGTAACCATGATCGGTGTTGGTATCGCTCTGTTCTTCACCTTTGCGAACCCGTTCGTTGGTCAGATCGCTGGCTGATTACTCGGATCTTCCGGGTAATTTGGTGTGATGGACAACGTAACTGCGAGGTGTTGGCGTGAACATTAATGCGACCCTGATTGGCCAGTCCGTTGCGTTCCTGATTTTTGTACTGTTCTGCATGAAGTATGTATGGCCTCCGGTCATCGCTGCTCTGCACGAACGTCAAAAGAAGATCGCTGATGGTCTGGACGCTGCCAGCCGTGCAGCTCGCGACCTGGAGTTGGCCCAAGAGAAAGCGGGTCAGCAACTGCGCGAAGCGAAAGCTCAGGCAGCTGAAATCATCGAGCAAGCCAAGAAACGCGGTAACCAGATCGTCGAAGAGGCTGTTGAAAAAGCCCGTATCGACGCTGACCGTGTGAAGGTTCAGGCTCAAGCCGAGATCGAACAGGAACTGAACAGCGTCAAAGACAAGCTGCGTGCCCAAGTGGGCTTGCTGGCTGTTGGCGGCGCCGAGAAGATCCTGGGTGCCACAATCGATCAAAACGCGCACGCAGAGCTGGTTAACCAACTGGCTGCTGAAATCTAAGCGAGGGCGATCATGGCAGAACTGACCACGTTGGCCCGACCTTACGCTAAGGCGGCCTTCGAGCACGCTCAGGCCCACCAGCAACTGGCCAATTGGTCAGCCATGCTCGGCCTGGCAGCAGCGGTGTCGCAAGACGACACCCTGCAGCGCGTGCTCAAGGCCCCGCGACTGACGAGCGCAGAAAAGGCCGCCACGTTCATTGACGTGTGCGGCGACAAGTTTGATGAAAAGGCACGCAATTTCATCAACGTCGTTGCCGAGAACGACCGTCTCCTGCTTCTGCCGGAGATCGCCGCTCTGTTCGACCTGTACAAGGCCGAACAAGAGAAATCGGTAGACGTTGAAGTAACCAGTGCATTTGCATTGAACCAAGAACAGCAAGACAAACTCGCCAAGGTTCTCAGTGCACGACTCAACCGGGAAGTGCGCCTGCAAGTTGCGGAGGACGCTGCCTTGATTGGTGGTGTCGTGATCCGCGCCGGCGACCTGGTTATCGATGGCTCGATTCGCGGCAAAATCGCGAAACTTGCCGAAGCATTGAAATCTTGAGTTTGAAGGGGCAGCAGAGCAATGCAGCAACTCAATCCTTCCGAAATAAGTGAAATTATCAAGGGCCGCATCGACAAGCTCGATGTGACCTCCCAAGCCCGTAACGAAGGCACTGTCGTCAGCGTATCTGACGGCATCGTGCGGATTCACGGTCTGGCCGACGTCATGTACGGCGAGATGATCGAGTTTCCGGGCGGCGTCTACGGTATGGCCCTCAACCTGGAGCAGGACTCCGTAGGTGCCGTGGTATTGGGCTCCTACCAGTCGCTGGCTGAAGGCATGAGCGCCAAGTGCACCGGCCGCATCCTCGAAGTTCCTGTTGGTAAGGAATTGCTGGGCCGCGTAGTCGATGCTCTGGGTAACCCTGTTGACGGCAAAGGTCCACTGGGCAACACCGAGACCGACGCGGTCGAGAAAGTTGCTCCAGGCGTGATCTGGCGTAAGTCGGTAGACCAGCCTGTACAGACTGGCTACAAGGCAGTCGATGCCATGATCCCTGTCGGCCGTGGCCAGCGTGAGCTGATCATCGGTGACCGTCAGATCGGTAAGACCGCTCTGGCAATCGACGCGATCATCAACCAGAAAGACAGCGGCATTTTCTGCGTCTACGTAGCCATCGGTCAGAAGCAATCGACCATCGCCAACGTGGTTCGCAAGCTGGAAGAAAACGGCGCCCTGGCCAACACGATCATCGTGGCTGCCAGTGCTTCGGAATCTCCTGCGCTGCAATTCCTGGCACCGTACTCCGGTTGCACCATGGGTGAATTCTTCCGCGACCGCGGTGAAGACGCGCTGATCGTTTATGACGATCTGTCCAAGCAGGCAGTGGCTTACCGCCAGATTTCCCTGCTGCTGCGCCGTCCACCAGGCCGTGAAGCTTACCCAGGCGACGTGTTCTATCTCCACTCCCGTCTGCTGGAGCGCGCATCCCGCGTTTCGGAAGAATACGTAGAGAAGTTCACCAACGGCGCAGTGACCGGCAAAACCGGTTCCCTGACCGCACTGCCGATCATCGAAACCCAGGCTGGCGACGTTTCCGCGTTCGTTCCGACCAACGTGATTTCCATCACCGACGGTCAGATCTTCCTGGAATCGGCCATGTTCAACTCGGGCATCCGCCCTGCAGTGAACGCCGGTGTTTCGGTATCCCGTGTGGGTGGTGCCGCTCAGACCAAGATCATCAAGAAGCTCTCCGGTGGTATCCGTACCGCTCTGGCTCAGTACCGTGAACTGGCGGCATTCGCCCAGTTCGCTTCTGACCTGGACGAAGCGACCCGCAAGCAACTTGAGCATGGTCAGCGCGTTACCGAGCTGATGAAGCAGAAGCAATACGCACCAATGTCGATCGCTGACATGGCGCTGTCGCTGTATGCCGCTGAGCGTGGGTTCCTGACTGACATTGAAATCGCCAAGGTCGGCAGCTTCGAACAAGCGCTGATCGCTTTCTTCAACCGCGATCACGCCGATTTGATGGCCAAGATCAACGTTAAAGGTGACTTCAATGACGAAATCGACGCTGGCATGAAAGCCGGTATCGAGAAGTTCAAGGCCACCCAAACCTGGTAAGCCGCAGCGGGAGCCGCGAGGCTCCCGCTTGCTAACCTGATAGGTGTTACATGGCAGGCGCAAAAGAGATTCGCAGTAAGATTGCGAGCATCAAAAGCACGCAAAAGATTACCAGCGCCATGGAAAAAGTGGCGGTCAGCAAAATGCGCAAGGCACAAATGCGCATGGCTGCTAGCCGTCCTTATGCGGAGCGTATCCGCCAGGTAATTGGGCATCTGGCCAACGCCAACCCGGAATACCGCCACCCGTTCATGATCGACCGCGAAATCAAGCGCGTCGGTTATGTCGTCGTGAGCAGTGACCGTGGTCTGTGCGGCGGCTTGAACACCAACCTGTTCAAGGCCCTGGTCAAGGACATGGCGGTAAACCGCGAAAACGGCGTCGAGATTGATCTGTGTGTAGTCGGTAGCAAGGGTGCGGCCTTTTTCCGCAACTTCGGCGGTAACGTCGTTGCAGCTATCAGCCACCTGGGTGAAGAGCCGTCGATCAATGATCTGATCGGCAGCGTCAAGGTGATGCTGGATGCCTACCTGGACGGCCGTATCGACCGCCTGTCCGTGGTGTCCAACAAGTTCATCAACACCATGACGCAACAGCCTACCGTGGAGCAGTTGATTCCACTGGTGGCCACCCCGGATCAGGATCTCAAGCACCACTGGGACTATCTCTACGAACCGGACGCCAAAGAGCTGCTTGACGGCTTGATGGTCCGTTACGTCGAGTCGCAGGTCTACCAGGCGGTGGTCGAGAACAACGCGGCTGAACAGGCTGCGCGGATGATCGCGATGAAGAACGCTACCGACAACGCCGGTGATTTGATCAGCGATTTGCAGCTGATCTACAACAAGGCGCGTCAGGCTGCGATCACCCAAGAGATCTCGGAAATCGTCGGCGGCGCTGCCGCGGTTTAACGGTTCAAATATTCAGAGGATCCAGCTATGAGTAGCGGACGTATCGTTCAAATCATCGGCGCCGTTATCGACGTGGAATTTCCACGCGACAGCGTACCGAGCATCTACAACGCGCTGAAAGTAGTGAGCGCGGCTGAAACCACTCTGGAAGTTCAGCAACAGCTGGGCGACGGCGTGGTTCGCACCATTGCGATGGGTTCCACCGAGGGCTTGAAGCGCGGCCTGGAAGTCACCGACTCTGGCGCAGCCATCTCCGTACCGGTCGGTAAAGCGACCCTGGGCCGGATCATGGACGTCCTCGGTAACCCGATCGACGAAGCTGGCCCGATCGACACCGAAGAGCGTTGGGGCATTCACCGTCCAGCGCCTTCGTTCGCTGAGCAAGCAGGCGGCAACGACCTGCTGGAAACCGGCATCAAGGTTATCGACCTGGTCTGCCCGTTTGCCAAAGGCGGTAAAGTCGGTCTGTTCGGTGGTGCCGGTGTAGGCAAAACCGTAAACATGATGGAACTGATCCGTAACATCGCCATCGAGCACAGCGGTTATTCCGTGTTCGCCGGTGTGGGTGAGCGTACTCGTGAGGGTAACGACTTCTACCACGAGATGAAGGACTCCAACGTTCTGGACAAAGTGGCACTGGTTTACGGTCAGATGAACGAGCCGCCGGGAAACCGTCTGCGCGTAGCACTGACCGGCCTGACCATGGCCGAGAAGTTCCGTGACGAAGGTAACGACGTTCTGCTGTTCGTCGACAACATCTATCGTTACACCCTGGCCGGTACTGAAGTATCCGCACTGCTGGGCCGTATGCCTTCGGCAGTAGGTTACCAGCCGACCCTGGCTGAAGAGATGGGCGTTCTGCAGGAACGTATCACTTCGACCAAGGAAGGTTCGATCACCTCGATCCAGGCGGTATACGTACCTGCGGACGACTTGACCGACCCGTCGCCAGCGACCACCTTCGCCCACTTGGACGCCACCGTCGTTCTGTCCCGTGACATCGCTTCCCTGGGTATCTACCCGGCGGTAGATCCACTGGATTCGACTTCGCGCCAGCTGGACCCGAACGTGATCGGCCAGGACCACTACGACACCGCTCGCGGCGTCCAGTATGTTCTGCAGCGTTACAAAGAGCTGAAAGACATCATCGCGATCCTGGGTATGGACGAGCTGTCGGAAGCCGACAAACAGTTGGTTAACCGTGCTCGTAAGATCCAGCGCTTCTTGTCGCAGCCGTTCTTCGTGGCTGAAGTCTTCACCGGTGCTTCGGGTAAATACGTTTCCCTGAAAGACACCATTGCTGGCTTCAAAGGCATCCTCAACGGTGACTACGACCACCTGCCAGAACAAGCGTTCTACATGGTTGGCGGCATCGAAGAAGCGATCGAGAAAGCCAAGAAACTGTAATCCCGGCGCCCGGCAACGGGCGCTAATTTAGGTTGAGGCAATCAGATGGCTATGACAGTCCATTGCGATATCGTCAGCGCGGAAGGGGAAATCTTTTCCGGCCTGGTCGAGATGGTGATTGCGCACGGTGCACTGGGTGATCTTGGTATCGCTCTGGGTCACGCGCCGCTGATCACTAATCTCAAGCCGGGTCCGATCCGCCTGATCAAGCAAGGCGGGGAAGCCGAGGTGTTCTACATCTCCGGTGGTTTCCTTGAGGTTCAGCCGAACATGGTCAAGGTACTTGCCGATACCGTGCAACGTGCCGCCGACCTGGATGAAGCTCAGGCTCAGGCAGCTCTCAAGGCTGCCGAGAATGCCCTGAACGAAAAAGGCGCGGACTTCGATTACGGCGCCGCTGCCACTCGTCTGGCCGAGGCTGCAGCCCAGCTGCGCACCGTCCAGCAGATCCGCAAGAAGTTTGGCGGTTAATCCGTCAGCCGCTTGTTGTGCGATTGATAAAAAAGGGTAGCCTCGGCTACCCTTTTTTCTTTTCCGAATTCCCCAAAAACCGGTCGCAGTCGCTGACCACCCAGGATTGGTAGCCAGTCATGTCTCTTGAAATCGTTATCCTCGCGGCCGGTCAAGGCACTCGCATGCGCTCGGCGCTGCCCAAGGTGCTGCACCCGATTGCCGGCAACTCCATGCTCGGTCACGTTATCCACAGCGCCCGGCAACTGGATCCCCAGCGCATTCATGTGGTGATCGGTCACGGTGCCGATGTGGTGCGCGAGCGCCTGGCGGCCGATGACTTGAATTTCGTGCTTCAGGACAAGCAACTGGGCACAGGCCACGCCACTGCTCAGGCCGTGCCGTTCATCGATGCCGACACCGTGCTGATCCTTTACGGTGACGTGCCACTGATCGAAGTCGAAACCCTGCAGCGTCTGCTCAAGCACGTCGTGCCGGGACAAATGGGCCTGCTCACCGTAGAGCTGGATGACCCGACCGGTTATGGCCGCATCGTGCGCGATGCCGACGGCAAGGTTGCTGCGATCGTCGAGCACAAAGACGCCAGCGAAGCGCAACGTGCGATCACCGAAGGCAACACTGGCATCCTCGCCGTGCCTGCCAATCGCTTGGCTGACTGGATGAGTCGCCTGTCGAACAACAATGCGCAGGGCGAGTATTACCTGACCGACGTGATCGAAATGGCGGTCAGCGATGGTCTGGTGGTTGCCACCGAACAACCGCATGATCCGATGGAAGTGCAGGGCGCCAATGATCGCAAGCAATTGGCCGAACTCGAGCGTCATTATCAGTTGCGCGCTGGCCGTCGCCTGATGGCTCAAGGCGTGACCTTGCGTGACCCGGCGCGTTTCGACGTGCGTGGTGAAGTCACCGTCGGCCGCGATGTGCTGATCGATATCAACGTGATCCTTGAAGGCAACGTGGTCATCGAAGACGACGTTGTGATCGGTCCGAACTGCGTGATCAAGGACAGCACCTTGCGCAAGGGTGTGGTGATCAAGGCCAACAGCCATATCGAAGGCGCGATTCTCGGCGAGGGCAGCGACGCCGGTCCATTCGCACGTCTGCGCCCAGGCACGGTGCTCGAAGCTCGCGCCCATGTGGGTAATTTCGTTGAGCTGAAAAATGCGCACATGGGCGAAGGCGCGAAGGCTGGCCACCTGACTTATCTGGGCGACGCTGAGATCGGCGCGCGCACCAACATTGGCGCCGGCACCATCACCTGCAACTACGATGGCGCCAATAAGTGGAAGACAGTAATGGGCGCTGATGTGTTCATCGGTTCGAACAACTCGCTGGTTGCGCCTGTGGATATCTCGAGCGGTGCAACCACTGCGGCCGGCTCGACCATCACGCAAAATGTGGGTAACGCCCAACTGGCGGTGGGCCGTGCGCGTCAAAAGAATATCGACGGCTGGAAGCGTCCGGAAAAAATCAAAAAATCCTGAGTTATCCACAATCTCTGTGGGAGCGAGCCTGCTCGCGAATGCGGCTGATAAGCCACTTATTCAGTGGCTGATCCCCCTTTCGCGAGCAGGCTCGCTCCCACAGCAGCTTCTATCTTTCTGAATTTTTCTCCTCGCGTCTTGACGGCAACCTTTCGATAGAGTTTCATTGCTTCACGTTATCTTTCGAATCGAAACTTAAGCCGCCATGTCCAAGCGCAACACACCCCAGCGTCGCCACAACATTCTCGCCCTGCTCAACGAGCAGGGCGAAGTCAGTGTGGATGAACTGGCCAAGCGCTTCGAAACTTCCGAAGTTACGATTCGCAAGGATCTCGCCGCGCTGGAAACCCACGGCCTGTTGCTGCGTCGTTATGGCGGAGCGATCAGCATGCCGCAGGAACTTGTCGCGGAAACTGCGCAGACTATCTCCAGATACAAGCAGGCGATTGCCCGCGCAGCGGTCCAACGCATTCGCGAACACGCACGCATCATCATCGATAGTGGTAGCACCACCGCCGCAATGATTCCCGAACTGGGCCAGCAACCGGGGCTGGTGGTGATGACCAACTCCCTGCACGTCGCCAACGCCCTGAGTGAACTCGAACACGAGCCAGTGCTGCTGATGACCGGCGGCACCTGGGATCCGCATTCGGAATCCTTCCAGGGTCAGGTCGCCGAGCAGGTACTACGCTCTTACGACTTTGATCAACTGTTCATCGGCGCCGACGGCATCGATCTGGTTCGCGGCACCACGACCTTCAATGAATTGCTCGGTCTCAGCCGGGTGATGGCTGACGTTGCACGCGAAGTCATCGTGATGGTCGAGGCGGACAAGATCGGCCGCAAGATTCCCAATCTGGAGCTGCCGTGGAGCAGCATCCATACCCTCATCACCGATGATCGCTTGCCTCAAGAGGCGCGCGATCAGCTTCAGGCCCGCGGGATCACCTTGATCTGTGCGGCTGTCAGTCAGGAGAAATAACCATGTGTGGCATTGTCGGCGCTGTAGCTGAACGTAATATCACCGCCATCCTCCTCGAAGGCCTGAAGCGCCTCGAATACCGCGGCTATGACAGCGCCGGTGTGGCGGTTTATACCAACGATGAAACCCTGGAACGCATGCGCCGTCCGGGCAAGGTCAGTGAACTGGAAACGGCGCTGGCCGAACACCCGCTGGCCGGCCGGCTCGGTATTGCCCACACCCGTTGGGCCACCCATGGCGCGCCGTGCGAACGTAACGCCCACCC
Organism: Pseudomonas sp. FR229a; assembly: GCF_030209115.1. Classification (NCBI taxonomy): domain Bacteria; kingdom Pseudomonadati; phylum Pseudomonadota; class Gammaproteobacteria; order Pseudomonadales; family Pseudomonadaceae; genus Pseudomonas; species Pseudomonas sp. FR229a. Next base: position 130,023 of record NZ_JARVSP010000008.1, read on the forward strand.
GCATTTTTCCGGGGACATCGCGGTGGTGCACAACGGCATCATCGAGAACCATGAAGCCCTGCGTGAGCAACTCAAAGCGCTGGGCTACGCGTTCAGCTCGGACACCGACACTGAAGTTATCGCGCACCTGTTGACGCACAAGCTCAAGGAGCAACCAGACCTGGCGGCCGCACTCAAGGCTACGGTCAAGGAACTGCATGGCGCTTACGGGCTGGCGGTGATCAATGCGCAGCAACCGGATCGTCTGGTCGCCGCGCGCAGTGGCAGCCCACTGGTGATCGGTCTGGGCCTGGGCGAAAACTTCCTCGCTTCCGACCAGTTGGCCCTGCGGCAGGTCACTGACCGTTTCATGTATCTGGAGGAAGGCGATATCGCTGAAATCCGTCGCGACATCGTGCAGATCTGGGACGTGAACGGCAACGCTGTCGAGCGCCAGACCGTGCAGTACACCGACGGTGCCGAAGCCGCCGACAAGGGCGAGTTCCGCCATTACATGCTCAAGGAAATCCACGAGCAGCCGGCCGTGGTCCAGCGCACCCTCGAAGGTCGCCTGGGCAACAATCAAGTGCTGGTTGAGGCCTTCGGTCCTCAAGCCGCCGAACTGTTCGCCAAAGTGCGCAACGTGCAGATTGTCGCCTGCGGCACCAGCTATCACGCCGGCATGGTCGCGCGTTACTGGCTCGAAGAGCTGGCGGGTATTCCGTGCCAGGTCGAAGTTGCCAGCGAGTTCCGTTATCGCAAAGTCGTAGTGCAGCCAGACACGCTGTTCGTCACCATCTCGCAATCCGGCGAAACCGCTGACACCCTCGCGGCCTTGCGCAATGCCAAAGAGCTGGGTTTCCTCGCCAGCCTGGCGATCTGCAACGTTGGCATCAGCTCGCTGGTACGCGAATCCGATCTCACCTTGCTGACCCAGGCCGGTCGCGAAATCGGCGTGGCCTCGACCAAAGCCTTCACCACGCAATTGGTCGGTCTGTTGCTGCTGACGTTGTCGCTGGGTCAGGTCCGCGGGACTTTGGCTGATGGCGTCGAGGCGACGCTGGTCGAAGAGCTGCGTCGTCTGCCAACTCGCCTGGGCGAAGCGCTGGCGATGGACAGCACCGTGGAAAAAATCGCAGAGCTGTTCGCCGAGAAAAACCACACCCTGTTCCTCGGCCGAGGTGCGCAATTCCCGGTGGCGATGGAAGGTGCCTTGAAGCTCAAGGAAATCTCCTACATCCACGCCGAAGCCTACCCGGCCGGAGAATTGAAACACGGCCCGCTGGCGCTGGTGGATAACGACATGCCGGTAGTCACCGTGGCGCCGAACAACGAACTGCTGGAAAAGCTCAAATCCAACCTGCAGGAAGTCCGCGCCCGCGGCGGCGAACTGATCGTGTTCGCCGACGTAAAAGCTGGCATGACCGACGGCGAAGGCACTCACGTGGTGCAAATGCCGCACATCCACGACATCCTCTCGCCGATCCTTTACACGATCCCGCTGCAACTGCTGTCGTACTACGTGGCTGTGCTCAAGGGCACTGACGTCGACCAGCCGCGTAACCTGGCGAAGTCGGTGACTGTGGAATAAGTTATCCACCGTTGATCTACGCTCTCACAATCGCAGCCTCGGCTGCGATTGTCGTATCCGCCGCCGAGGAATCCCATGGACCGCTTTCAGGAAATGCAGATCTTCGTTGTCGTCGCCCAGGAGCAAGGCTTTTCGGCGGCGTCGCGGCGTCTGGGGTTGTCGGCGGCGAGTGTCACCCGCGCAGTGGCGGCACTGGAGCAGCACATCGGTACGCAGTTGCTGGTGCGCACCACGCGCACCGTGCATCTGACCGAAGCCGGGCAGCGTTACTGCGATGACTGCCGACGGATTCTCGCCGAAGTCCAGGAGGCCGAGGATTCGGCGGCAGGCAGTCATGCGTTGCCGCGGGGGCAGTTGACGATCACTGCGCCGGTGCTGTTCGGCGATCTGTTCGTAACCCCGGTGATGGCCGATTATCTGTGTCGTTATCCGGATGTGTCGATCAACGCGCTGTTGCTCGACCGGGTGGTCAATATGGTCGAGGAGGGCATCGATGTCGCGGTGCGCATCGGCGAACTGCCGGACAGCAATCAGCATGCGATCCGCGTCGGCGAAGTGCGGCGAGTGATCTGCGCCTCGCCGGATTTCCTCGCCAGGCATGGCCGACCGGATCATCCGCAGGCGTTGGCCGGACTGCCGGTGGTGGCGACGTCGGCGATCGGTCAGCAACGCAATTGGCCGTTTCTCGACGCGGGTGAAGCACTCAGCGTGCGCACCGAACCGCGTCTCACCGTGACTGCCAATCAGTCCGCGATAACCGCTGCACGCAAAGGCCTGGGACTGACGCGAGTGCTGTCGTATCAAGTGGCGGACAAGGTTGCGGCAGGCGAACTGGAAATCGTCCTCGCCGAATTTGAATTGCCGCCGTTGCCGATTCATGTGGTGTATCAGGGGGGGCGCAAGGCGCCGGCGCGGATCCGCAGCTTTGTCGACTTCGCCGTGAAGGCGTTGCGCGAGCATCCGGCCTTGAACACGGCGGCGTTATTGCAGCCACTGAAATAATCGATTGCATCGGCTGGTGATTCTTTAGTTTTGCCGATCCGTAGATGATGACTCCATCGGCGCGCTCATTCCGTAGCGTCGTCACTTTCCAGCGGAGTCGACCATGCAACCGATCAAACTCTACAACTTCCCCCGTTCCGGCCACGCCCATCGCGTCGAGTTGATGCTGTCCCTGCTGCAGCTACCGACCGAGCTGATCTTCGTCGACCTGGCCAAGGGTGAGCACAAGCAGCCGCAGTATCTGGCGATCAACAGTTTCGGCCAGGTGCCGGCGATTGATGACAACGGCGTGGTGCTGGCCGATTCCAATGCGATTCTGGTGTATCTGGCGCAGAAGTATGGCAACGGTCGCTGGCTGCCCGCCGACCCGGTGGGCGCAGCACATGTGCAGCGCTGGCTGTCGGCAGCGGCGGGGCCGATTGCCTTTGGCCCGGCGGCGGCACGCTTGATCACGGTGTTCGGTGCGCAACTGAATGCCGAAGAAGTCATCGGCCGCGCGCACAACCTGCTCAAGGTCATGGAGCTGGAGTTGGGCAAGACCGCCTATCTGGCAGGCGATGAGCCAACCATCGCTGATGTGTCTGCCTACAGCTACATCGCGCATGCGCCGGAGGGCAATGTCTCGCTGGAGGAATACGCCAATGTCCGGGCCTGGCTGGCACGCATCGAGTCCCTGCCCGGTTTTGTGGCGATGCCGCCTACCGCGGCCGGGCTACTGAAAACTGCCTGACGCGCGCATTCGTGAATACTCAGGGGGCGTCGGCAACGCTTCACCCGGTGCACTGATGCCCTCAAGCGTAACGGCCGGTTGCGCGACCTCTCCTCGCAAGACATGCAGCGCGCTGCGCTCTACCAACTGTTGGCTGGCTTGGCGCCAGTCAATCCAGCGCCAGTCGCGCACATCCTTGCCGGCGGGGAACTGACCACTGGCCTCGAAGGCCATGATCAGTTCGGTCAGGCTCTGCGGCTCCTGCAGATCGAAATAGGCCATGTACTTGCCGCCGATTTCGCGAAACACCGGGATGTCACTGCCCATTGCCGGCAAACCGCGCTGCATGGCTTCCACCAGCGGCAGGCCAAAGCCTTCGACGAATGATGGGAAAACCAGCGAACTGGCGTGGGCGTAAGCATGCTCCAGACTGGTGTCGCTGAGGTTGTTGAACATGAACAGGCGCCGGTTCAATTCCGGATGGTGGCGTATCCGTGAGAGCAGTTCGTCGCACTTCCAGCCGATATGTCCAGCGATACACAACCTGGCGCTGGAACCACCTGCCCAGGCACGCTCGAAAGCATCCAGCAGATAAGCATGGTTCTTGCGCGGCTCGATCGTGCTGACCATCAGGAAAACCGGGCCGGGTGCCTCGAACATCTGGCGCAACGCCGGTTCCACGGCTGCGGTCGAGCTGTGCAAGTCCAGCTCGGAACCCAAGTGGAAGTAGTCGAACCAGCGTTTTCCCGCTTGCAGGGGGCCAAGCCGTCGCTGCAGTTCATTGCGCACCTCGTCGCGCACGGTGGCGGAAATGGCCATGTAGCCGTCGGCAGTGCGGCAAATCCAGTCAAACCATTCCCCGAACACCTGCGCCGGGCGGGTTTCGTAAAAGTGTGGATGCGTCATGGGAATCAGGTCATAGATCACCGCAATGATCCCGACGCCATCACGCTTGAGTCGCTCGACATGAGGAAAGAAATCCGAATGCCACGAGGAGTCGAGCAGTATCAATTGATCATCGGCCTGATGCTGCAAGGGCGAGCAGCGCTTGAGCAGCTGCAAGTGCCTCAGGCGTTTGAACAGCCTCAACGGGATCCCGAATGCGGTGAACGAGGTCAGGCGGTAGGCAACATATACAGCGCGGCGAGCCAGCTTCGACTCACATTGGGCCTCGCGCCGCTGGTGCCATTGCCAAAAACGATGGGCAAGGCGTTCCAGGCGGTCAGCGAATGTCGCGAAGGCGTTGAAAACCGGCGTGTTCAGAGGGGCCAGGCGCAAGACCCGGTAGAGTTGGCCGTTGACGAAAACCACCGGCATGCATTCGACATCAGCAGCACCGGACGGCAATTTATTGATGACATTGCGCACCACCCGCTGAATCCCCGAGTTGAGTTTCGGGTGGTTGAAAACGTGGGTGCACTCCACCAACAGTCGAGTCATAGCGCGCGCTCCGTGTTCGCCGATCCGGCGGGCAACAGGGGTGTCCGCAGAGGGTATTGCGCGAAACTGGCGAGACCTGTGGCGACCAGGCAATTTTTCAAAACCGCGACCCCTTGGGCTTATGTTTCGCTATTTCCTACAGCTGGTGTAGGAGGGTCTGTCAGACCGAGACGAAAGCTCGGTAGGACAACAGGCGAAACAGTTGTTGTATTTGTTCTGCGATCAATCTGTGCCAATTACACGACAATTTCAACAGGGCAAACCGTGACCGGTCAGTTCTGGACAGCGTAGACCGAATTATTCACGCCCGATGGTTCCCGAACCCTCAATGGATGTGTTTAGAATGCACCTCGTCGCGATATTCCGAAGTTGAACATGGGGGTTGCGACGCAGAGTGAAACTGACCACTAAAACAAGAACTAAGACGTGTCTGATGAAGGACGCCGTGTCGGGATTCCCGGCCCGATCCATCTCTGGCCGTCACAGCATGAAGTTGCCGGAATGGCAGCTTTATCGTGGGATGCCATGAATTTCATTCTTTACTCGGACGTCAGCGACAGCTCCATCAGCCAGAGTCTCGGCCGTCCCGAATACAGTTATTACTTCGTGCTCAAGGCCTATCGTCCGTTGCTGGAAAGTCTTGGTCGTGTGCATGTCGTATCCGCCCCGGCAGAAGTCGATCCCCTCTACCGCCGATTGCTCGCCGCAGGCGAAGACAGCGTATTCCTGTCGTTTGCCCCACCGCAGAAAACCCCGGCCGATCTGCAATGCCCGACGGTCTGCGTCGTGGCGTGGGAGTTCGACTCGATTCCCGATGAACAGTGGGACAACGACCCGCGCCAGGACTGGACGCAAATGCTCGCGCGCCACGGCCGGGTCATCACCTTGTCGAGCCACACTGCCCGGGCGATCCGGCGGGCCATGGGTGAGGATTTTCCGGTGCTGGTGCTACCGACAGCGCTATGGGAAAGGTTTTCGGATATCCGCCAGGCGCATGTCCCGACACCGATCAATGCGGGGGCAACCCTGGCGATCAGAGGCTGTATTTTCGATAGCCGCGAACTTGGCTTGTCCGCCGATGCGCTGATTCCCGTCCCTTTGACACCTGAAGAAGAAGCTGCACTGGCGGCTGAAATAGAAGCCGCGCGTCCACCGCCGCTGACCCTGAAGCGCCGATTCGTCATCGCCCGGCATTATCTGCGGCTATGGGCACTGGATCTCGGGCGTGACCTGGCAGAGCCGGTCCCACGGGTGAAATACCTGCAGAACTGGTATTGGGAAGGGGTTCGTGATCGCGTTCCCGACAACCTTCACGCCTGGCTCGAGCATCGTCTGCCCGCCATTTGCGGCGCGCACCCGATTCCGCTCAGCGAACCACCGCCGCTGGACCTGCCGGCCACCGACGGCATCGTTGAAACCCGTGTCGACGGTGTGGTGTACGTCTCGGTCTTCAATCCCAAGGATGGCCGCAAGAACTGGCATCAACTGATTACCGCGTTTTGCTGGGCATTTCGCGAGCAGCCGGACGCGACCCTGGTGGTCAAGATCACCCAGAACGATCTGGCCTTGTATTACAGCGAATTGATGACGTTGCTCGCGCAGCTCAGCCCGTTCGCTTGCCGCGTTGTGGTGATGCACGGCTACCTTGACGACGCGCAGTACGCCGAGCTCTACAAGGCGGCGACGTTCTACGTCAATGCCTCGCGCTGCGAAGGCCTGTGCCTGCCCTTGATGGAGTTCATGTCCAGCGGCAAACCGGTGATCGCGCCGGCCCACACCGCCATGGAGGATTACATCGACGACTCGGTGGCATTCGTGGTGAGGTCCAGCGAAGAGTTGACGATCTGGCCCCAGGACACGCGGATTATTTACCGCACCCTGCGCTACCGACCGGACTGGGGTTCGCTGAAAAGCGCCTACGAAAACAGTTACCGCATGGCCACTGCGCACCCGCAGGACTACCAGCGGATGTCGGCCGCCGCCATCGAACGGATGCACGATTACTGCGCGTTCGCGCCATTGCAGACACGCCTGGCGGATTTTTTCGCGCTGGCTCCCACGGCCGCTGATATCGAGCCTGTTCTGGATAACGCCTCATGCTGATCATCATTCATTCTGAAACCAATCAGCACACCATTACGCAAAACCTGGGGCGTTCCGAATACAGCTATTACTTCGTCCTCAAGGAATATCGACCGGTTCTCGAACGAATCGGGCGGGTTATCGAAGTGGCTGATCCGCAGACGCAAGTCGATGCGCTCTATGGCGAATGCCTGGCTCGGGGCGAGCCCTGTGTGTTCCTGTCGTTTTCCCCGCCGCACCGTACGCCCGTTGATCTGGCGTGTCCGACCGTGCCGGTGTTTGCCTGGGAGTTCAGCACGATCCCCAACGAGCCGTTCGCCGGTGAGCCACGCAACGACTGGCGCAGCGTTTTGCACGCCTGCGGCGCGGCTGTCACCCATTCCAGTTATACCGTCGCTGCGGTCCGCGAAGCCATGTCCGCGGACTACCCGATCAGCGCCATCCCGGCGCCGGTGTGGGACCGCTTCGCCGCACGCGGCAGGCAAGCACAGGATCATTGCGCTGCCGAGCCGCTGCGGCTGACGATCAAAGGGGTGGTGGCCGACAGCCGTCAGCTCGACTTGAATGCCTTCGCCCCAGAGCATTTGTGCAGCGGCGAGGGGATTGATTTTGCCGCACCGGTGACCGAGCAGACCCTGTCCCTTGAAGGCGTGGTGTATACGTCAGTGTTCAATCCCGGCGATGGCCGCAAGAACTGGGAGGACATGCTCAGCGCGTTCTGTGTGAGCTTTCGCGAAGTCGAAGACGCTACCCTGGTGCTGAAACTGACGCACTTCGATGCTGAAGAGGCGCTGGCTGACATCCTCCATCATTTGTACAAAAACCAGCCCTATCGGTGCCGTATCGTTTTGATTCACGGCTATCTCGCCGATCCGGACTACGAGCGACTCGTGCAGGCGACTCGCTATGTCGTGAACACGTCCTACGGGGAAGGCCAGTGCCTGCCTCTGATGGAATTCATGTCTTGCGGCAAGCCCGCAGTAGCGCCTCGAACCACGGCAATGATCGATTACCTGAGCGCTGAGAACGCGTTTCTGATCGAGTCCACCGACGAACTGACCGCCTGGCCGCACGATCCGCGCAAGGCATTTCGCACGCTGCGGTACGTGACCAACTGGGCATCATTATGTGAGGCCTACCGGGCCAGTTACGACGTTGCAAAAAACCAGCCGCAGCGTTATGCCGCGATGTCCGCACAAGCGGTCGACAGCCTGCAGGCTTTTTGCAGTCAGGCGGTGGCCGAGCAGCGCCTGCGGGCATTTCTTGCACAGTTGTTCGAACACCGTGCCGCTGCGGGGGAAGCCTGCCAAGCATGAACGGCAAGCGCATCATGGATATAGAAGTGCTGCGCGCCGTCGCCGTGCTGGGGGTATTGTTCCATCACCTGCAGGGCAGTCTGTTCGCGGACCCGGTGCCTTTGCTGGACAGCATTCACGGCAGTCTGCAAACGTGGTGGGGCGTCGATCTGTTTTTCGCCATCTCCGGCTTTGTCATCGCTCGCAGCCTGGTTCCGGCGTTGCAAGGTTGTACCAGTCGCCGGGAGTGCTGGCAGCAGACGCGCAACTTCTGGCTGCGCCGCGCCTTTCGCCTGTTGCCGTCGGCCTGGCTATGGCTCGCGCTGATGCTGCTGGCCTGTGTGTTCCTCAATCGCTCCGGGGCTTTCGGTACCTGGCATGCCAACTTGCAAGCGACCCTGGCCGGCGTGTTGCAATACGCCAATTTCCGTTTTGCCGACAGCTTCTTCCGATACGAATACGGCAGCAGTTTTGTCTACTGGAGCCTGGCGCTGGAGGAACAGTTTTATCTGCTGTTTCCGCTGCTGATTCTGCTGTTTCGCCAGCGTCTGGTCTGGGCGCTGCTGGCGCTGGTCGCGGTGCAGATTCTGACCGTGCGCACCCCGTTGCTGATGGTGGTGCGCACCGACGCGCTGGCCCTTGGCGTGCTGTTGGCGATGTGGAGCGCACGGCCCGGCTATCAGCGCTGGCAGCCAACCTGGCTGGCGCGGCCGTGGGCCGGGATTTCAGCCTTCATCGCCATCGCATTGCTGCTCAGCTTCATGGCCACCGATCGTTTCACCTTCGCGCCTTATCGGATCGGTTCAATCGCGCTGCTCAGTGCCGTGCTGGTGTGGATCGCTTCATACAACCGCGATTACCTGGTGCCTGCCGGTGCGGTGCAACGGTTGCTCGCGTGGGTCGGCAGCCGCTCCTATGGCATTTATCTGATCCATATCCCGGCCTATCAACTGGTGCGTGAACTGATTTTCCGTTTGCAGAGCGCCGGTCTGCCGAGTCCGGCCGGGCATCCGGTGGTCACGCTGTTGCTGGGATTCGGCCTGATCGTGCTGTTCAGTGAACTGAATTACCGCTTGATCGAAATGCCGATGCGCAACCGTGGCGCCGCGCTGGTCAAGCGCCTCGGCACGCCCCGATCCGCCCTTCCATCCCCTGGAGCCACCTCATGCTGAGCCTTTTGAAGAAACTCACGAACGCCACGCCGGCGCAGCCTGTTGTGGCGGTTGCCGAGAAGACCGACCCGTACATGCTCGGCCTGCACGATGCGATGCTCAGCGGCTGGTTCAATCAGCAAACCGGCGAACTGTTCACAGGGTTCCCGGTGACCCCCGACGACACGCTGCTCGATGTGGGCTGCGGCGATGGCGGTAACGTGCATTTCTGCGGCATGCGCGGGGCGAAGATCATCATTGCCGATATCGATGCGGCCAAGGTCGAAGCCACCCGTCAGCGCTTGAGCGATACCCCGGCGCGCGAAGTCGAGTGCCACGTCACCGATTGCAATCCGCTGCCGATTGCCGACGCCACGGCGACACGTGTGGTCTCGACGGAAGTGATCGAACATGTCGACGACCCTGCGCAGTTTCTCGCTGAGCTGGTGCGGGTCGGAAAGCCTGGCGCGTTGTACCTGCTCAGCGTGCCGCACCCAAGCTCCGAAGACCTGCAAAAGGACATCGCCGCGCCCGAGTACTTCCAGAAACCCAATCACATACGCATCATCAGTGAAGAGCAGTTCAAGGCAATGGTCGGCGACGCCGGGCTGGAAATCATCAGCCATAGCCAATACGGCTTTTACTGGTCGATGTGGATGATGCTGTTCTGGGAAGCCAAGGTCGAATTCAGCAACCCTGATCACCCACTGCTCAATCACTGGGCCGACACGTGGCAAGCGGTACTCGACTCCCCGCGCGGGGCGCAGATCAAACAGGCGCTGGATGCGGTGGTGGCGAAGAGTCAGGTGATCATTGCGCGCAAGCCTGCGGCATCCCTGTAGGAGCTGCGGCACGCTGCGGTCTTTTGATCTTGATTGTTAACGCACGATCAAAAGATCGCAGCCTCGTTTCACTCGTCAGCTCCTACGGGGTTTTTGTGTAACCTTGCGGCTTGTGGTCTCAGGGATTGTCAGGGTATGCGGTTTATTGTGGGTCTGTTTCTTGGCGTCTTGCTTGCGGGTTGCGAGCAACACGTCGCACCTGCCCTGGACCAGCAACTCTATGTCTGGCAGCGCCAATGGACGTCCGCGCACGCGCCGGCATTGAGCGCCAGTCGCAGTGACTTCTCGACGTTGCGGGTGCTGGCATTGCAGGGTTTTCCCGGTACCCGTTGGAGCAAGGCGCAGGTCGATCCAGCGTTACTGAAAGCGGATGGCCGACCTTTGATCGCGGTGGTTCGCCTCGACGGTCAGCTTCGATCGCTGGATCAGGAGCAGGTCACCGCGCATATTCTGCAAGTCATCGCCGACTGGCAGGCGCGGGGCCTCACGCTGAGCGGCGTCGAGATCGACCACGATGCCGGCAATGCGCGGCTGCCCGCATACGCTGACTTGCTCAAGCATCTACGCTCCGTCTTGCCGCCATCTCTGCCTCTGAGCATCACCGCGCTGCCGGCCTGGCTCGACAGCCCTCGGCTGCCGGCACTTTTGCAGAGCGTCGACAGCAGCGTGCTGCAGGTTCACGCGGTGAGCGATCCGCGACGAGGTCTGTTTGATCCACAGCAGGCCTTGAAGTGGGCCAAGGCCTGGGCACGTGCCAGCGACAAACCGTTCTATCTGGCGCTGCCGGCTTATGGCGTTGCGCTGTTGGCAACTGACGGTGGTGCGCCGGTGGTGGAAAGCGAAGTGCAACTCGAGCGCGGCGGACAGCGCCGGGAGCTGCTCGCCGATCCGCTGCAACTCAGCCAATTGGCCAAGACCTTGCGCGACGACCCGCCCGAGCATCTCGCCGGGCTGATCTGGTTTCGTCTGCCGCTGGCCAACGATCGTCGCGCCTGGAGCCTGACGACTTTACGCGCCGTGGCTCGAGGTGATTTGCTCAGCAGTCATTTCGGCCTGTCGCTCAAAGAGCAGGCGGGACTCTATGACATCCAGCTCGAAAACCGCGGCAATCTCGACAGCCCGTGGCCCGCGCAAATCACGCTGAAGGTGCAGGACTGTGCTGGCGCCGATGCGCTCGCCGGTTACTCGTTGCAACAAAGTGCCAATCTGCTTACCTTCACCCGCCTGCGTGACGGCCGCTTGCCGGCGGGCGGGCAGCGCGCTATCGGTTGGGCGCGTTGTGCACATATTGATCAAGGAGGTTCGCATGTTGACCCGTAACTGGCCCCGCCATCTGCTGTGCCTGAGCCTCAGCCTGCCGCTGGGCTCGGCGTTGGCCTGCGGCCCGGACTTCCCGATGCGCCTGCTCGACAATCGCGCGCAGACGTTGGCCGATTTGCCCGAAGGCAGCTTCAGCTTCGAAATCAGTCGCCTCGGCAAAACCATTGCCGGGCTGAAAAATGTCACCGCCGCGACCCATAACCCCAACGATTACGCCGAAGACAACGCGTCGGAGCTGGCACGGGAACAGGCTGAACAGGTCGGCCTGAGCGCCGAGCAGCAAGCCTTGGTCAAGCGCTTGCGCGGGCTCAGCGACGCGCGTCAGGCTGAGGAGCAGGGCGCCGGTCTGCCGGCGGAAATCCGTTTGTACGTCGCCGGCGCGGTGGCCTTTGCCAGCGGCGATCAGCAATCGGCCACGGAGTATTTCAACAAGGTGCTGGCGCTGCCGGCAGAGCAGCGTCCGTTGCGCAGTACCTGGGCGGCGTATTCTCTGGGGCGCATCGCTTTCGCCATGAGCACCGAGGCGCATGACCGCATCGAAGCGCTGGAACAGGCGCGCGCTGCCTTTCGTCAGGCCCGGCAGCTGAGCATCGATGGCTTCAGCGATCCGCTGGAACTTGGCGTTGCCAGCCTCGGTGAAGAAGCGCGGGTGTTGCGCAGCGCGGGCGACTGGAGCGGCGCCATCGAACTGTACGAAGCGCAGAACCTGCATGGCTCGGCGGTCGGTTACACCTCGCTCAAGCAACTGATGAACGAACTGGCCGAATTGCCCCAAGCCCAACTGGCGAAACTGCTGCAGCAGCCAGCGGTGCAGCAACTGGTCACGGCGTCGCTGGTCAGTCGTCAGGGCTGGTCATTCGGTGAACAGCCGCCGAATGAAAAGAAACTGGTAACACTGTTGCAGAACAGCACACATGGCAGCCTCGACAATGCCGATCGATTGGCGGCAATGAGTTATCAACAGGGCGATTACGCATCTGCCAAGGCCTTCCTGGAAAATGCCGGGGACGGCGGGCTCGCTTGGTGGTTGCGGGCAAAACTGGCGGTGCGTGATGGCGACACGACTGCCGCCGCGGCAGCCTACGCCAAAGCCGCCCAGGCTTTCCCGCAGAACGAAGACTGGGGTTATCGCCGCACACCGGACTGGGCGTTTGAAACCGTGCAGCCGAAATGCCGGGTCGAGGGCGAAAGCGCGATCCTGGCGTTGCAACGCGGCGAATACCTGCAAGCCTTTGTCCAGTTGTACCGCAGCAACAGCATTTACTGGTTCGATGCCGCCACCGTTGCCGAGCGGGTGCTGACGGTCGATGAACTTAAACAGTATGTTGATGAGAACGTGCCGGCGCCGCCGCCATTGACGCAGCAGGAACGCGATAACTACGTGCCGCTGTCGGTGGCCGCCAATCTGCGCAATCTGCTCGGTCGACGGTTGCTGCGTGAGGGACGTTACGAGGAAGCGGTCAGTTACTTTGCCAGTGACGATCTGCAGCACAAGGCCCGGCTCTATGGCGAGCAACGGCTCAAGGCCGAGGCGGCATGGTGGCCGAGCAAACGCGCCAGTGCGTTGTACAACGCCGCATGGACAGCCCGGGAGTGGGGCATGGACATCCTCGGTTATGAGATGGCGCCTGATTACGCCACATTTGGCGGCAGCTACACGCTGGAGAGCACGAAGCTGGATGTCGGCCCGCTGATTTCCGCAGCGGAAGTGCAGCGCCAGCAGGCTAGCGCCGCGCAACCGGATCAGCGTTATCACTATCGTTTTGTCGCCACGGCATTGGCCAGTCGCGCCGCCGATCACCTGCCGCACACCAGCCAGGCATTTGCCGCGGTGCTGTGCAACGCTGCCGGGTGGAACAGCAGCCTGGCAGACCAGAGTGCGCTGTATCAGCGCTACGTCAAAGAAGGTCCTTACGTGGCGTGGGCGCAAGACTTCGGCAATCAATGCCCGTACCCGGACTTCGAAAATGCCGACAAGCGCTACGTCACCCAAGTCACCGACGCGGTGCGGGCGACGCTGCGACCTTACAAGTGGCCGGTGCAGATTGGCGCGATGGTGCTGGTCGCTCTTGCCGCGCTTGTGTTGATCACCCGTCGCCAACGCAAGGTGCGCCAGGCTTAAGCCTGCTGAAGGAAGCCCAGGCGTACGGCGAAGCCGATCAACAGGCTGCCGAACAGCCATTGCTGAACGCGCTGGGCCGTTGGACTGTGTTGCAGCCAACGGCCCAATGCCGCGCCGGTCAGGGCGACAACACTGTCGAAAAGCAGGCCGACGCTGACCAGCACCACGCCGAGTACGGCGAACTGGGCCAACACCGACGCGCCGTGGCTGACGATGAACTGGGGCAACAGCACCGAGCAGAACAACAAGGCCTTGGGGTTGAGCAGGTTGGTCAGCAGGCCGCGACGGATTGCCTCGCGCCACTGGCCCTTGGCAGATGTCTGCGCTTGCGTTTGCAGGCTCGGCACCAGCGAGCTGCGAAAACATTGAATGCCGATCCACAGCAGGTACGCCGCACCGGCGATGCGCACCACGTCAAAGGTCCACGGTGCCGTTTTGAACAGCGCCGCCAGGCCCAATGCTGCCAGTACCACATGGCAGGCGCGGGCGATGGCCAGGCCCAACGCCGTGGCCAGCGCCGCAGCGCGACCTTGCCGCGCACCGGTTTGCAATAGCAGGATCATGTCCGGTCCCGGCAATAGCAGAACCACAGCCAGGGTCAGGATAAACAGCCAGAGACTTGCCACGTCGCACCCTCTTTCGTTGGTGATTTGCACGCGCCAGTCTAGTGCGAGAGGGCAGGGCAGGTGCTTGCGTAGTCAGCTTCAAAATCCTGCGTGTTTGGCATAACCTGCTGGTTTTCCACCGTGTAACTATCGGGATCTGCCAAAGATGAAACTCGACGCCTATGACCGCAAGATTCTCGCCGCGCTGCAACGCAACGGCCGCTTGAGCAATGTCGAGCTGGCGGAGGAAATCGGCCTGTCGGCCTCGCCGTGCCTGCGGCGGGTGCGCATGCTGGAAGAGGCGGGAGTGATTCGTGGCTATCAGGCCAATCTGGATCGCGACGAAGTCGGACTGGGGCTGACGGTGTTTGTCGGCGTCAAAGTCGAGCGGCACAACGAAGAACGCGCCGAGGCTTTCTATGCCGCTGTCACTGCGTTACCCGAGGTGATCTCGGCCTTTCTGGTGTCCGGGGAGTCGGATTTCCTGTTGCAAGTGGTGGTGCCGGATCTGCGTGCGTATGACCGCTTTGTCAGTGGCCATCTGCTGAAACTGCCGGGAGTGAGCGATATTCGCAGCAACTTTGCCATTCATACGGTGAAGGCGCCGGGCGCGTTGCCGTTAGGGCATCTGCCGCTGTAGATCGGGTGGCGCCATTCGCGAGCAGGCTCGCTCCCACAGGGGTAACGCATTCCAAGTGGGAGCGAGCCTGCTCGCGAAGGAGCGCGCAAGGCTTGGAGATTTACATCTGCGTCGCCATCCCCTCGACATTCATCGCTGCCTGACGCAAAGCTTCCGAGCGCGTCGGGTGCGGATGGCAGGTCAGGGCGATGTCCTCGGCCGAGGCGCTGAACTCCATCGCCACACAAAACTCGCCGATCATCTCGCTAACGCTCGGGCCAACGAGGTGCACGCCGAGCACTTCGTCCGTGCGCTCGTCGGCGAGGACTTTGGCAAAGCCTTCTGTTTCGTGATTGATCTTCGCCCGGCTGTTGGCAGTGAAGGGAAACTTGCCGACCTTGTAGGCGCGCCCTTCGGCCTTGAGCTGTTCTTCGGTCAGGCCGACGCTGGCCAGTTCCGGCTGGGTGTAGATGACGTTGGGAATCAGCGCGTAATTGACCTCGCCGGCCTTGCCGTGGATCTGTTCGACGCAGGCCATGGCTTCGTCTTCGGCCTTGTGCGCGAGCATCGGCCCGGACGTGACGTCGCCAATCACCCAGATCCCGGCGGCTTCGGTGCGATGTTGCTTGTTGGCGAGCATGCCGCGTTTGTCGGTACTCAGGCCGACGTTCTCCAGTCCCAGGCCTTGGGTGTACGGCCGGCGCCCGATGGCCACCAGCACATAATCGGCTTCAATCAGCTCGGCAGCGCCGCCTGCGGCAGGTTCGACACTCAGCTGCACGCCTGAAGCGGAGCTGGTGGCGCTGGTAACCTTCGAGCTCAATTTGAAGGCAATGCCTTGTTTGCTCAGCGCGCGTTGCAAGGTTTTGCCGGCCTCGCCATCGACGCCGGGGCAGATACGATCAAGGTATTCGACCACGGTGACCTGCGCGCCGAGTCGCCGCCATACCGAACCCAGCTCCAGGCCGATCACTCCGGCGCCAATCACCACCAGATGCCTGGGCACTTCGCTCAGCGACAGCGCGCCGGTGGAATCGAGGATGCGCTGGTTGTCGATCTCGACCCCGGGCAGGGGAGTGGGCTCGGAGCCGGTGGCAATGATGATGTCCTTGGCGCTGAGCTCGGTCTTATTGCCCTGAGCGTCGGTCACCGTGACCTTGCCCGGGCCGTCGATATGGCCCCAGCCCTTGATCCAGTCGACCTTGTTCTTGCGAAACAGAAACTCGATGCCCTTGGTCAGGCCGGCGACGCTTTCGTCTTTCTGTTTCATCATCTGCGCCAGGTTCAGCGTCGGTTTGACCTCGATGCCGAGGTTGGCGAATTCCGTACCCGCCGCAGCGGCGTACAGTTCCGAAGCGTGCAGCAAGGCTTTGGACGGCATGCAACCGACGTTCAGACAGGTGCCGCCGAGGGTCGAACGTCCTTCGACGCAAGCGGCTTTAAGGCCGAGCTGGCCGGCGCGGATGGCCGCGTTATATCCACCGGGACCACCGCCCAGAATCACCACGTCATAGTTGCTCATGCGCTTGCTCCAGATTGCTCGATGGGGATAGCCAAGATTAGTTGCGATAAAAATTATGTGCGTAATATGAGCGTTGCCGAACATTTCGGTCAAGGCTTCAGGCAAGCGACAGCTGCGGCGTCTTTGAATAAGTGCAATTGTGTACGAATATTTCACAGCCTTCGTTATATCGTAACGTCAAGACCAATGTAGCCGGGGTGATATGCAAGTCGATCTTGAGTTGGACGCCACGCCAGTGACCGGGCTGCCGCGCTTTCAGCAAGCAGCCGCGCAGGGACGCCAGTTGCGTCGGCTGGCTTATGGCCTCGGTGGATTAGCAGCGGTGGGCTGGGTGTTGGCGTTTTTCGTCGGCCTGTTTGCGCCACGATCACTGTGGTTGCCATTGTTGATCAATCAAAGCGCAGCGTTGCTGGTGCTCGTCGCCGGGTTGCAATCGGCCTGGTGGGTGACGCAATGGCGCGCGCGAGTACTGCATCCGTTGAGTTCGCAACCGGCAGTTGTGGAGGAGGGCGCCACAGCCGATGGCTGGTACGAAAGGCTTCTGGAGCGCCTGAATCAGCGCAGCCGGCATCTGCTCGGACAAATCGGCGCGCCGACGCTGTGGCTCGGCGGCTGGGCGTTGCTGGTCCTGCTCAGTATCGAGCAAGTATGGAATCTGGCGTTACCCCCAGCGGCGTTGGGTATTTCGGCGAGCATCGGTGCGGCATTGGCGTTGTTGCTGGCGTTCGCCTTGCTGGTGCTGGAGCGGCACCTGGCACAGGAGCCGCCGGCGCAATGGCCGGAAGCGGCGGCGCTCGCGCAACTCGCCCGGGTGGTGATCTTCTCGCTTCTGATCGGTGCACTGTGTCTGCTGTTCGCCAGTGAACACGCGGTCTGGCCAGTTCGCATCGCGGTGCTCAGCGCGATTCTGCCGATGTTCGTTGCCATCGAACTGTTGTTGCGCGCGGTGCTGTCAGTCTTCAGCCCGCGCCGCGAACAACTCGAACCTACCCTGCTGGCGCGCAGTTTTATCGCCGATATGCTGCGCTGGCCGCCGCAACCGTGGCTGGCGCTGCAGGATGAAATGCACAACCGTTTCGGCATCGATCTGCGCCAGATCTGGGCGTTCAGTTACATGCGCCGGGCCCTGTTGCCAGTGATGGCAGTGGTCGCACTGGTCGGGTGGATGCTGACCGGCGTACATGAAATCCCTCTGCAAGGTCGCGGCATCTATGAGCGCTTCGGTAAACCGGAGCAGGTGTTCGGCCCAGGTTTGCACGCCGGATTGCCTTGGCCGTTGGGGCGCGTGCTGAGCGTTGAAAACGGCGTCGTCCACGAACTGGCAACCAGCGTCGGCGACAAGCCAATCGCTGTGCAGACTGACACAGCTGAAGGTCCCGCCCCGCTGACCGCCAACCGTTTGTGGGACGCCAGCCATGTCAACGACAAATCCCAGGTCATCGCCAGCAGCCGCGGTGCGCAACAGGGTCTGCAAATCGTCAACATGGACGTGCGCTTTGTTTACCGCATCGGTCTGAACGACGAAGCAGCGCTCGCCGCGACCTATAACAGCGCCGATGTACCGACGCTGATCCGCAGCACTGCCAGTCGCATTCTGGTTCACGATTTCGCCTCGCGTACCCTCGACGGATTGCTCGGCGACGATAGGGCAGGGCTTGCCGAGAAAATCGGTCGCGGGGTGCAAAGCGATCTGAACCAACTGAACAGCGGTGTGGAGATCCTCGCCACCGTTGTCGAAGCAATCCATCCACCGGCCGGCGCGGCGAATGCCTACCACAGTGTGCAAGCGGCGCAGATCGGCGCCCAGGCGTTGATCGCTCGCGAACGCGGGGCGGCTGCGCAGGCCAGCAACGAAGCGCAGTTGCAGGCGAGCACGGTTCGCGACCAGGCGACGGCAAACGCTCGGGAGATCAATGCCGCCGCGCAAACCGCCGACCTGAAATTCAGTGCCGAACAGAAAGCCTTCGCCAGTGCCGGCCAGGCCTTCGTGCTGGAGCAATACCTCAGCCAGCTCAGTCAGGGCTTGAGTAAGGCCAGGTTGCTGGTACTCGATCATCGGCTCGACAGCAGCGCCAATGCGCCAACCATCGATCTGCGCACTTTCACGCTGCCGGCTGATCCGTCGCCCGCACGTATCAACGCTCAACCAGGAGCCACCCATTGAGCCAGTCGCCTGTGCATGACGTTCACGACCACCGCGGCCACGACCATGGCCACGGCGGGCATCACCATCACCATGGTCACCACCATCATGGCGATGCCGAGGACGCCGGGCCATTTCCCTGGCGGCGCATGGGTTGGGCGGCATTGCTGGTGGCGTTTGCCATCGCTGCCGCGAGTCTGGTGCAAGTGCGCTCCGGCGAAGCCACGGTCATCACCCGTTTCGGTAATCCCTCGCGGGTCTTGCTTGATCCCGGATTGAGCTGGCGCTGGCCTGCGCCGTTCGAGGCGGCAATTCCGGTGGACTTGCGTCTGCGGACAACCTCCAGCGGTTTGCAGGATGTCGGTACTCGGGACGGTTTGCGCATCATCGTTCAAGCGTATGTGGCGTGGCAGGTGCAGGGTGATCCTGAACACGTGCAGCGCTTCATGCGGGCAGTGCAGAATCAGCCGGACGAAGCGGCCCGGCAGATTCGTACCTTTGTCGGTTCGGCCCTGGAAACCACGGCCAGCAGTTTCGACCTGGCCGATCTGGTCAACACCGATGCCAGCCAAGTGCACATCAGCGATTTTGAAGCGCAGTTGCGTCAGCAGATCGATCAACAATTGCTCGCCACTTATGGCGTGCGCGTGGTGCAAGTCGGCATTGAGCGGCTGACGTTACCTTCGGTCACGCTCAGTGCAACGGTCGATCGTATGCGCGCCGAGCGTGAAACCATCGCCACTGAACGCACAGCGATCGGCAAACGCGAGGCGGCGCAGATCCGCTCCGCTGCCGAACGCGATGCGCGAATTGTCCAGGCCGATGCCACGGTAAAAGCCGCCGACATCGAAGCGCAGTCACGGGTAGAGGCTGCGCAGATTTATGGTCGCGCCTACGCCAGCTCGCCGCAGCTGTACAACCTGCTGCGCTCGCTCGATACCCTCGGCACCATTGTCACGCCGGAAACCAAACTGATTCTGCGCACTGATGCCGCGCCGTTCCGCGTGCTGGTCGATGGCCCCCCGAGTCTCGACAGCAAATCCGGATCGCAACCATGAATGAACAAGTTCCACGTGGAACACATGCGTTGAACAGTCCGTGGATTCAGGCGGGGCGTCTGGCGTTTATCGCCCTTTACGCGGTAACCGTGTTGGCCGCCTTGGCGTGGGCGTGCTCGAATGTGCGGCAGATCGATCCGCAGAACCGCGCCGTGGTGCTGCACTTTGGGGCGCTGGATCGCGTGCAGAATGCAGGTCTGTTATGGGCATGGCCGCAACCCTTTGAACAGGTAATTCTGTTGCCAGCGGCGGATCGGGTAATCGAGCGTCGGGTGGAAAATCTGTTGCGCGGTGACGAGGCGCTGAAGGCTGATCGTGTGGCTTCTTTCGCCACGCCATTGAGCGATGCTCTCGCCGGGTCTGGTTATTTATTAACCGGTGATGCCGGCGTGGTGCAACTGGACTTGCAAGTGTTTTACCAGGTCTCCGATCCCTATGCGTTCGTGTTGCAGGGCGAGCATGTGCTGCCAGCGCTCGACCGGGTGGTGACACGCAGTGCGCTGGCGCTGTCCGCCGCGCGGGATCTCGACACTATTCTGGTCGCTCGTCCGGAGCTGGTGGGCGCCGACAATCAGGCGGCCGAGCGTCGCGAGCGATTGCGCGGTGATCTGGTGCAAGGCATCAACGCGCGTCTCGCTGAGCTGAAAGCGAGCGGGCAGGGCATCGGCATCCAGGTGTCGCGGGTGGATGTGCAATCGAGCCTGCCGGAACCGGCGGTCAGTGCCTTCAACGCGGTTCTGACCGCCAGTCAGCAGGCCGATAAAGCGGTAGCCAACGCGCGTACCGAGGCAGAAAAACTCACTCAATCGGCCAACGAACAGGCCGACCGTGCGCTGCAAGTGGCCCACGCGCAGGCGGGTGAGCGCATTGCCAAAGCCTCGGCCGATACCGCCACCGTCTCGAGTCTGGCCACGTCTGCCGACCCGCAAATGCTCCTGCGTCTGTATCGCGAACGCGTGCCAAAGATTCTCGGCCAGGCCGGGTCGGTCACCACTGTTAACCCGAAAGACGATTCCCGGTTGATCATTCAAGGAGCCAGTCAATGACGGCGACCACCGCAGCGCCGAGTCTGTTGTCCTCGGCCGAACAACGCCGCGCCGCGCGCCAATTGACCCTGGCGATGCTCGCGCTCGGGCTGTTAGGTCTGGGGCTGGTCTGGCGCTGGATGCTCCCGGAGCAGGTAGGTGTCAGTCAGTTATTGCTCGGTTCTGCTTCTTTATTGGTAGCGGTTCCGGTGATGCGTTCGGCGTGGTACAGCCTGCGTTACCCCAGCCTGCACGGCATCACCGATCAGTTGATCGCGCTGGCCATGCTCGGTGCCTGGGCGACCGGCGATCTGCTCACCGCAGCGTTGTTGCCGATCATCATGATCTTCGGCCATGTGCTGGAAGAGCGCAGCGTCATCGGTTCCCAGGAAGCGATTGACGCACTCGGCCAGTTGACCCGCAGCCATGCGCGCAAGCTGCAAGCAGACGGCTCGATCATCGAAGTGGACAACGGCACGCTCAGCACTGGCGATATCGTCGAAGTGCGGGCCGGCGATCGGGTACCGGCGGACGGTCGTGTGTTATCCGGGCAGGCGAGCCTCGACACCGCGTCGATTACCGGTGAGTCGGTGCCGGTGGAAGCTGGCCTCGGCATGCCGGTCTTCGGCGGTGCGATCAACCTCGATGGATTGCTGCGCATCGAAGTCACCCGCACTGGCGGCGAATCGACCTTGGGCAAAGTCATCGCCCTGATGCAAAACGCCGAACGCTCGAAACCGCCGATCACCCGTTTGCTCGAACGCTACGCTGGTAGTTACATGGTGCTGGTGTTGCTGCTGGCGGCGGTGACCTGGTTCGTCACCAATGATGCCCAGGCGATGCTCGCGGTGCTGGTGGCGGCGTGTCCCTGTGCGCTGGTGCTGTCTGCCCCGGCCACGGCGATTGCCGGTGTCGCCGTCGCCGCGCGCCATGGGATTCTGATTCGCAGCTCGGCGTTCCTTGAAGAACTCGCCGATCTGACCTCGCTGGTGGTCGACAAGACCGGCACGCTGACTTACGGCACTTTGCGTTTGCAGTCGATCGCCAGCCTGAACGCGGACACCGGCGAAGTGCCGGAGCTGGCCGCCAGTCTTGGCGCGGCGAGCAGTCATCCGGTGAGCCGGGCGCTCTCTGGATTGGTCGATCAGCAAGCCTATTGGCCTCTCACCAATATCCATGAGCGCCAAGGCTTGGGTGTAGTGGCGATGACAGAGAAGGGCGAAGCTGCGCTCGGTCGGCCTGAATTATTCGCGCAGCTGGGCATCACAACCACCCTTGTTCCTGAACACGACGGCCCGATCGCGGGTCTGGCTTTGCACGGCGAATTCCTCGCATGGCTGTTGCTCGCTGACAGCATCAAACCTGAAGCACGCTTTGCCTTGGGCGAACTGCGCGAACTGGGGCTGGGTCGACAACTGCTGCTGACCGGTGATCGTCAGAGTGTGGCCCGATCCCTGGCGCAAGAAGTCGGACTCAACGAGGTCCAGGCGCAAGCGCTTCCCGAGGACAAGCTCAATCGAGTGCTCAAGGAAATCGATCATGGCTTCCGCCCGATGGTGGTTGGCGACGGTATCAACGATTCCCTCGCGCTCAAGGCCGGTGTGGTCGGCGTGGCGATGGGCGCTGGTGGCGCCGACATTGCTCTTGCGTCGGCAGACATCGTTTTGATCGGCAGCGATTTGCGTCGCCTCGGTACTTGCATCCGCTTGAGCCGTCAGTGCCGGCGTACCTTGCAGGTCAATGTGGTGATCGGCCTGGGCTGGACGCTGGCAATTGTGGTTTTTGCAGCTTTCGGTTGGCTCGGCGCGGCCGGGGCGATGATTGCGGCCCTGCTGCACAATCTGAGCACCCTGTTGGTGTTGGGCAACGCCGGACGTTTGCTGCGCTTTCAAGAGCCTTTGCTCAAGGCAGATGCTCAGGAGAGATGAAAGAAAATTCATCGAACCGCAGGCTGCAAATACAGTCATCTGTCGTAAGGCGCGTGTTGTCGGGCGTGCAGCCGCGGCGCCGGTAATGATAGACAAGGCTAATCGAATCGATAGCCTGCTATTTTTCCAGGTTGGTCTACCCTCAGATCAGACGTCTGAAACAAGGGGGGATTTTCCATGCTCGCGCAACTTCCACCGGCCTTACAGAACCTGCAGCTCCCACTGCGCCTGCGACTCTGGGATGGCCACGAGTTCAATCTGGGCCCGGCGCCCAGCGTGACCATCGTGGTCAAGGACCCGCAGATGGTCACCCAGTTTACCCACCCGAGCCTGGATGCGCTGGGTGCGGCGTTCGTCGAGGGCAAGCTGGAACTGGAGGGCTCGATCAGTGAAGTCATCCGCGTCTGTGACGAGTTGAGCAGTGCGCTGCTCGACGAAGACGAAGGCAGTCAGCCGGTGCGTGCGCATCACGACAAGGACACCGACGCCAAAGCCATTTCCTACCATTACGACCTGTCGAATGCGTTCTACCAGCTCTGGCTGGACAGCGACATGGCCTATTCCTGTGCCTATTTCGAAACCGGCAGCGAAACTCTCGAACAGGCCCAGCAAGCCAAATTCCGCCATTTGTGCCGCAAGCTGCGCCTGCAGCCGGGTGAGTATCTGCTGGATGTCGGCTGTGGTTGGGGCGGTCTGGCGCGGTACGCGGCGCGAGAGTTCGGCGTGAAGGTATTCGGTATTACCTTGAGCAAGGAACAATTAGCGCTCGCGCAGGAGCGGGTCAAAGCCGAAGGCCTGGAAGATCAGGTCGAACTGCAGTTGCTCGATTATCGCGATCTGCCGCAGGACGGTCGTTTTGACAAAGTCGTAAGCGTTGGCATGTTCGAACACGTCGGCCACGCCAATCTCGCCGAGTACTGCAAAACATTGTTCGGTGCGGTGAAGGAGGGTGGTCTGGTGATGAACCACGGGATCACCGCCAAGCACACCGATGGCCGCCCGGTTGGGCGCGGTGCCGGAGATTTCATCGAGAAATACGTGTTCCCCAACGGCGAGTTGCCGCATCTGGCGATGATCTCCGCCCAGATCAGTGAAGCAGGGCTGGAGATCGTTGATGTCGAGAGTCTGCGCCTGCATTACGCACGTACGCTTGATCACTGGAGCGAGCGGCTGGAGGACAACCTCGAAGCTGCGGCGAAACTGGTACCGGAGCAGGCGCTGCGGATCTGGCGCCTGTACCTGGCCGGCTGCGCTTATGCTTTCGCCCGAGGCTGGATCAATCTGCATCAGATCCTCGCCGTGAAAGCGCACCCGGATGGCAGCCACGAACTGCCGTGGACCCGCGACGACATCTACAACCCCTGAGCCCGGGACGTTCAGAGTATCGGCGAAATCAGCCGGGCGATCCGCATGCCGACCTGTTGCAGGCGGTGGATGTCCCGGCTTTCTTCTTTGGCTACTTCATCGGCCTGAGCGAAATCATCATTGAGCATGTGTTCCACATCGGCGGCGAACGCGCTGTCGACGGTGAGCAGCATCACTTCGAAGTTCAGGCGGAACGAGCGGTTATCCAGATTGGCGCTGCCGATGGCGCTGATCTCGCTGTCGATCAACACCACTTTCTGGTGGAGGAAGCCCGGTCGATAGCGGAACACCCGGACGCCGGCCCGCACCGCTTCAAACGCATACAGGCTGGACGCTGCATAGACGATTCTGTGATCCGGCCGCGACGGCAACAGCAGGCGCACATCGACCCCACGCAAAACCGCCAGCCTCAGGGCGGCGAAGACGGCTTCGTCCGGGACGAAGTATGGGCTGGTGATCCATACCCGCTGCGTCGCTGCGTGAATGGCTTCGACGAAAAACAGCGAGCAGGTTTCGTAGGCATCGGCCGGGCCGCTGGCGAGCAATTGGCAGAGCACGCCGTCCGCCGGGTACTCATCCGGCAGAATCAACGGCGGCAAAGTGCGTGCGGCCCAGAACCAGTCTTCGGCGAACGATTCCTGCATGCACGCCACCACCGGCCCGCGTACTTTGACGTGTGTATCGCGCCATGGCGCCAGCGGCGGTTTCTCACCCATGTATTCGTCGCCGACGTTATGCCCGCCGACAAAGCCGACCACGCCATCGACCACGACGATTTTGCGGTGGTTACGGAAATTCACCTGAAAGCGATTGAGCCAGCCACTGCGCGTAGCAAAGGCTTTGACCTCGACACCACCATCGCGCAGCGCCTGCACGTAGTGATGGGGCAGGGCATGACTGCCAATGCGGTCGTAGAGCAAGTGAATGGACACCCCTTCGGCGGCTTTCTTCAACAGCACATCACGCAAGCGCTGGCCTAGGCGATCATCGTGGATGATAAAGAACTGGATCAGCACTGCTTCCTTCGCTTGTTCGATCGCCTGAAAAATCGCCTCGAAGGTCGCCGTGCCGTTCACCAGCAGTTGCACTTCGTTATTCGCCAGGCACGGCATGCGCCCCAGTTTCGGCATCGCACGTAATGAGGCGTAGGCGCTTGAGGCCCGGGCGGCCAAGGCTTCTTCCACCCACGGGCGCCAGTTCAGTTCGGATATCGCCAGGCGCATCTGCTCGTTGGCCTGGCGCCGCGCCTTGATGTAACCATCGAAGGTGCTGCGACCGAACACCAGGTACGGAATAAGCGTGAGGTAGGGAATGAAGATCAGCGACAATGCCCAGGCGATCGAGCCTTGTGCGGTGCGCACGGTAAGCACTGCATGGATCGCAGCGATCGAACCGAGTGTGTGCAACAGGGCGATCAGGTAACCGAAAATATGCGGTCCGAAAAAATCCATGGGGCAGCCTTGCTCCGCGAGATGCAATGCTTAACAGACCATGTTCTGCTGCGAATGTCTCTATTTAATCGGTGCATGAACCGACGCAACCGGCCGGCGTCTAACGGCCACAACTGATCAGGAGTTTCTCGATGAACGTTCGTCTGCTGGGTTTGGCGCTGGGCCTGGGTTTGGCATTACCGGTGGTTGCGCAGGCGCAAATGCTGCAGCCGGGGTTGTGGGAGATGACTTCAAGCAATCTGAAGGTCGATGACCAGGCCATGGACGTGCAATCGATCCTTGGCCAGATTCAGGGCCAGATCACCCCACAGCAGCGGGCGGCGCTGGAAAAGAACGGCATCAATATCGGCGGTAAAGGCATCCGCGCCTGCCTGACGCCACAGCAAGTGGCGACCAACGATATCCCGTTGGCCGATCCGCAATCGGGCTGCAAGCAGCAGATCACCGAGCGTACCGGCAACCAATGGAAATTCCGCTTCAGCTGCCCGAAGGCCCAGGGCACCGGCGTAGCGACATTCCTCAGTGACCGCGAATTTACCACCGTCGCCAATGGCACCTTCAACGCCATCGGCATCAACCAGACGGGCAGCCTGGAAACCCGTGCGGTGTGGCTGGGTCAGGATTGCGGCACAGTTAAACCCCGCGCCTGATTCCTCCGCAGCGCTCCCACAGTCGAAACCCATTCCAACTGTGGGAGCGAGCCTGCTCGCGAATAAATCGAAAGTTCGCCTCAGGTCATGGCTGACTCAACGCCTTGTACAGCGTATTGAGGTTGTATTCGAACAGCCCGATAAAGGTGCTCGCCGGGCCACTCGCCGCCAGCGCATCTGAATACAGCGTGCCACCGATGTGCGCGCCGCTTTCATCCGCGATCTGCTTGAGCAGACGCGCGTCCTTGATGTTCTCCATAAACACCGCTTTGACTCTGGCCTGGCGAATCTGAGTGATCAACGCTGCGACTTCAGCAGCCGACGGTTCGCGTTCGGTGGACAACCCCTGCGGCGCCAGAAAGTCGATGCCATAAGCCTGGCCGAGGTAGCCGAACGCATCGTGGCTGGTAACGATCTTGCGGTTGCCTGGCGGCAGCGCCCCGAGTTT
The DNA here is from genome assembly GCF_030209115.1 of Pseudomonas sp. FR229a. Taxonomy (NCBI): domain Bacteria; kingdom Pseudomonadati; phylum Pseudomonadota; class Gammaproteobacteria; order Pseudomonadales; family Pseudomonadaceae; genus Pseudomonas; species Pseudomonas sp. FR229a. The sequence continues at coordinate 156,370 of NZ_JARVSP010000008.1, forward strand.
GTTTTTGGCTTCGGCGAGCAGCCCGTAGATCTGTTTGAGATAGTTCAGGCTATTGCGCTCGTAGTCGGCCTTATTGGCGGGGTCGGCAGTGACCAGTGCCTTGGTGATATTGCCGACATACAACTCAGCATTCGCCAGATTGTGCCAGGCGTGTGGATCCGGCACGGTTTCGCCGTCCTCATCGAGCGAACGTGGAATCACCCCGCGACTGGCAGTGATCACCGTGGCCTTACTGTCGGTGCTGGTCACCAGCCGATCCAGCCAAGGCTCGAAACCGAGCCCGTTCTTGATGATCAGCCGCGCCCTGAGCAGGGCCTTGGCATCGTTCGGGGTCGGCTCGTAGGTGTGCGCATCGGCGTCCGGGCCAACCATGCTGGTGATTTGCACGTGCTCGCCGCCGACCTGCTGAACCATGTCGGCGAGGATGCTGAAGCTGGTGACCACCGGCAGTTTTTCGGCAGCCGACAACGTCATCGACAGCATCAGGCTGAACAGCACGAGTAGAGCGCGCATCGGGAAACACCTCATTGGGATGTGAGCAAGGGCGGACGGTGCAGCAAACCGTGAACCGGCCCGAACACCACCGAGAGCAGATAGCCGACCCCGGCGACCAGCACGATGGCCGGGCCGCTAGGCAGCGAGTAGTAGAACGACAGCAGCAAGCCGAGCCACACCGACAGGCAACCCATGACGGCGGCGACAGCAATCAGTACCGGCAGGCGGCGGCTCCAGAACCTTGATGCGGCCGCAGGCAGCATCATCAGTCCGACCACCATCAGTGCGCCGATGGCTTGAAAGCCGATCACCAGATTCAGCACGACCAGAGTGAGAAACACGGCATGGGCCAGCGGCCCGAGACGGCTGACCGTGCGCAAGAACAGCGGGTCTAGTGTGTCCAGTAACAACGCTTTGTAGATCGCGGTCATGGCCACGAGGCTGAGGGCCGAGACCCAAAGCATGCCGGTCAGCGTCGGCCCGTCCACGGCCAACGCAGAGCCGAACAGCAAATGCAAAAGGTCGAGGCGTTTGCCGGCCATGCCAAGAATCAGCACGCCGCTGGCCAGTGAGATCGGATAAACAGCGGCGAGGCTGGCGTCTTCGCGTAGGCCCGTGCGCCGGGTGATCCAGGCGGCGAGACCGGCCATGCTCAGACCGGCGCCGAGGCCACCGAGCGTAAGGGCGGGGAGGCTCAAACCGGCGAACCAGAATCCCAATGCCGCACCGGGGAGAATGCCGTGGGCCACCGCGTCGCCGATCAGGCTCATTCGCCTGAGAATCAGGAACACGCCCAAGGGCGCCGTGCTGCATGCCAGCACCAGTCCGCCGAGCAAGGCGCGGCGCAAGAATACGAATTCGCTGAAGGGCTGCCAAAAATGGCTGACGGTGATGAGCATCAGGCCACCCGCATGGACGGTGTCGGCTGGATCAATTCTCGGCTGGTCCCGTACACGCAGTGGCCGTTTCTGATCAGCAGCGTATGCGGAATATGTTGTCGCACCGCGACCAGGTCATGGCAGACCACAACCAGTGTTCGGCCCTCCGCCTGCCAGTGGTGAATGTGTTGCCAGAGCAATTGCTGCCCGAGTTCATCGAGTGCGGCATGCGGTTCATCCAGCAACAGCACTGGGGCGTCTGCGAGACTCAATCGCGCGAGCAGCGCGCGCTGTAATTCACCGCCGGACAGGGCCATCAAAGGACGCTGTTCAAGTCCACTCAAGTGCCAGTCTTCCAGTGCGTTTTTCAAGCGCTGCGTGCGCAATTGAGTCGAGAGCCGACGACCCCAGAAACCTGCAGCGATGAGTTCTTCGAGGCTGATCGGGAATTGTCGATCCAGGTGCTGCTGTTGCGGCAGAAAGGAAATGCCGCTTTGCCGTGGAACAGCCATTTCCACTTTGCCAGCCAAGGGCTTTTGCAATCCGGCGATGACTTTCAGCAAACTGCTTTTGCCGCAGCCGTTGGCGCCGATGACGGCAGTCAGGCTGGCGCTTTCGAACTCCAGGCTAAGAGGTGTCGTCAACGGTTGTCCGGGCGCGCCCCAGACCAGCGATTGGCAGCGGATCACGGTTGTTCCCGCTGCCAGCTGCTCTCGGCAACGGCGTCGTGAGCGTGCAGGCTTTCGGCATGGATCACGCGGATATGGAATCGGTTGATACCCGGCGTGCGCTGCAGTGCCAGGTTGAGACGGCGGGCTGCGTCTTCGCAGAACATCAGATTTTGCCCGTTGGCGAGAGCGAAGGCCTGCTCGTCTGGGCGCTTTACTGCGGTCTGAACGGCGGTGCCGAGGGCGGCTTCGGCGTCATTGATGATCGCGGTCAGCGGTAGCTCATCGATGAAGTCATCAAGATGCAGGTGAAGTTGCGCATAACTGCGTTGGCTATGCGGTGTCGCTACGATCCCTTTGGTTGAGCCGAGCCATGCCAACACCTCAGCGTGCTGCAGAGACTTATTGGCGAAATCGTCGACGAATTGCTGCTGGATCAATTGCCTTGCCAAGGCTGCGGAGCACGGGCATGTCGAGGAATAAGGCACCTCGACTTTTAGTTCCACGTGGAACATTCGCTGTTTCAGGCTGGCTGAGATGGTAGCCGGGTAGGATTTCCAGCCTGCCACGGGACTGATCAGCGCGGGTCGTTTCAGTAGCAATTCAGTATGAATGTTCAGATATGCGCAGTCAGACAGACCCTGATGACTGGCCAGAAAACGCTTGAGTATTTCCCGCAACAGCGCCGGGGAAAGGCTTCGCTGTTCGAGCGTATCGAGTGCCAAGTACAACCGCGACATGTGAATACCGCGCGCTTCACCATCATCAAGGCTCACGCCAGCGTCTACTTTGGCACTGAGGCGTTGGCCTTCAAGCAAAACGGGTAGGGCAATCCCACGCATGCCTACCCAATCGAGTGGCAATGCCTGGCGTGCAGATTGGTTGGCGGTATCCGGCAGCGTAAGAGCGTTCATGGTTGAGACCGTCGTGTTGATCTCATTTTACGTTACATTATAACGCTGCATTCAGCGAAGCTTTTTTCATGAAAAGGTTTTCACTAGCAGCCCGTCATCCGGCTGCAAGTGAACCTTGCGCTGCTGCCTCCCGAGCTCGAGAAGCGGTTGATGGTAGTCCAGCCGACACGCCGGGTATAGCCGACCCAAGCCTCGCCATCCGAGGCGATGCCGGTAAAAAACGTCAGTTGGCCGAACCGGCTGTTGGTTTGCGCCCAGTAGCGATGGCCATTCTTTTCGAATCCCCTGAGATACAGCGTGGTGCCGACCGTATTGACGCTATAGGCGTTGCCTTCGGCGTCCACGCAAGCCAGCAGGTTAGCGCTGCGCGTGCAGTGCGCGAGACCGGGAACTTGTGCTTCGGCTTGGCCGGTGAGCGCCATGCCGGAACTCAAAAGCAGGTATTTCAGCGCATTGTTCATCGCGGTTTCCAGGATAGGTGGCGAGACAAATCGTGAAATCTTCCCGCTCGGGCTAGCAACTCTTTATTGTTACACTATAACATAAGGCGCAAACCAGCCGGAGCTGCCGATAACAACCGTTGCCTTCTTCACTCCCAAGACGTGAAGCGCAATACGTCATGCGCATATCACCAAAGCGCATATCGGCGGCTATCAACGAGGATTATCCAATGTCAGAGAAACTGCCCGTCACCGTACTTTCAGGATTTCTCGGCGCCGGAAAGAGTACGCTTTTGAATTACGTACTACGTAACCGAAAAGGTCTGCGCGTTGCGGTAATCGTTAACGATATGAGCGAAATCAATATTGATGCTAGCGAAGTCCAGCGTGATGTCAGCTTGAACCGCGCAGAAGAAAAACTCGTTGAAATGAGCAACGGCTGCATTTGCTGTACGTTACGTGAAGACCTGCTTGAAGAGGTCAGCAAGCTCGCAAGGGAAGGACGTTTCGATTACCTGCTGATCGAATCCACCGGCATCTCCGAACCGCTTCCAATCGCCGAAACTTTCACCTTCCGCGATGAACACGAACAAAGCCTCGCCGACATCGCCCGTCTCGACACCATGGTCACAGTCGTCGACGGCGTGAACTTGCTGCTCGATTACCAGGCCGCCGAAAGCCTCGCCTCTCGCGGCGAAATCCTCGGTGAAGAAGACGAGCGTTCCATCACGGACCTGTTGATCGAACAGATCGAATTCGCCGACGTCCTGCTGATCAGCAAAATCGACCTGATCAGCCAGCATGAGCGCGAAGAGCTCATAGCGATCCTCAAGCGCCTGAATGCCCAGGCTGAAATCATTCCAATGGTGATGGGCGAGGTGCCGTTGGAGAAAATCCTCAACACTGGCCGTTTTGATTTTGAAAAAGCCGCACAAGCACCCGGATGGCTACAGGAATTACGCGGTGAGCACGTCCCGGAAACTCAAGAGTACGGCATCGCCTCGACGGCGTACCGCGCCCGCAGGCCCTTCCACCCACAGCGCTTTTTCAGCTTCATCGACCGCCCATGGCTGAACGGCAAGCTGCTGCGCTCCAAAGGCTTCTTCTGGCTCGCCAGCAAGCCTACCGATGCTGGCAGTTGGTCGCAGGCCGGTGGTTTGATGCGGCATGGATTTGCCGGTCGCTGGTGGCGTTTCGTGGCGAAGAATCAATGGCCTGAGGATCAGCAAAGCGTACAGGCCATCATGGGAAACTGGACTCCGAGCGTAGGAGATTGCCGCCAGGAACTGGTTTTCATCGGTCAGAACATCGATTTCCTACAACTCACAGCCGAGCTGGATGCCTGTCTGCTCACCGATGAAGAAATGGCAATGGGTGTAGAAGGCTGGCGCTTGCTGCCTGATCCCTTCGGCCCTTGGCACGAAGAGGCCGCCTGATGCTCGCACTCAAAGATCAGCACCTCCTTACCCGTCATCAGCATCAGGGCCTGAGCCCGCAAACGCTGACGCGAATCCTTGAGGACGGAACCAATCTCGCCGTCTGGCAACGCCAGCTGCCTTTGCACATCGCCGATTTCGCACAATTAGTGCTGTCGCTCGACGAGCCCTTGGCTGAGTCGCTTTGCCTGGAATTACCTGAAGAAGACGCAGAACCGGATCTCGACGGATTGGCTTCAGGGCTGCGTGATCTTCAAGGTTACGAAGGTTTCATGAGCGACCTTAAATGGCTGATCAGTGCCTTCGCCTGCCTGCTCGGCGCGCGGCGTATCGGCGTGCGCCTGCGCGTGCTGGACAAGGCCATGTGCCCGCGCTTCCACGTCGATCACGTACCCGTGCGCCTGATCACGACCTATGCCGGGGTCGGTAGCCAGTGGCTTGAAGAGGGGGCGATGGATCGCACGCGACTTGGTCAGGCCAATGCCGAACCGCAAGATGCAGCGACGATTCGCCAGCTCAACAGCGGCGACGTTGCCCTGCTCAAAGGCGAAAAGTGGCACGGCAATGAAGGCTTCGGCCTGATCCATCGTTCACCGCAACCGGCTCCCGGTGAACACCGTCTGTTGTTGACCCTCGACTGGCTCGGCTGACACTCAGGGCTTGCGCCAGGCACCCTGGCTCTGGCCTTCGCAATACGGCTTGAGATACGCCGCATCAGTGGCCACGCCGTAATAGTGGATATCCTGGCGATAGGGCATATTGGCGACTTGCGCGTTGCTGCACACACCGAAAGCCCCGCTCGGGCACTGATCGACGTATTGCACCTCGACCTTCTGCCCGGCCAGCGTCGGTTGGCAGAAGCCGTCGCTGAACAATTTCTGCGGAATCGTCCTGTTCTGCTGACAGACTTTGACGTCGAGCCGTTCGCCCTGTGTGTGCACCACGCAGGCCTGGGCCCACGCTTCACTCGACAGCAGCGTCAACAGCAACGACCATCCCCACCAGCGCATCATCAGTCTCCTCAATAACTGTCAGCAGAAAAGTACCCGCCATGTTGCAGAACATTCCGACCCACGTCATCGCCGGCCCGTTGGGCGCGGGCAAGACCAGCCTGATTCGCCAGTTGTTGGCGCAGCGGCCCGCGGACGAACGCTGGGCGGTGCTGATCAACGAGTTCGGCCAGATCGGTCTGGATGCCGCGCTGCTGACTTGCGATGCCGATGGTATCGCACTGGGTGAGGTGGCCGGGGGCTGCCTGTGTTGCGTCAATGGCGCGCCGTTCCAGATCGGCCTTGGCCGCTTGCTGCGCAAGGCCAGACCGGATCGACTGTTTATCGAGCCATCCGGGCTGGGTCATCCGGCGCAGTTGCTCAAGCAATTGAACGCGGCGCCGTGGCTGGGCGTGCTGGCGGTTCAGCCGTGTGTTCTGGTCCTGGATGCTCAGGCATTGCACTCAGGTAGAGGCTTGCCGGGGGCCCAGCAGCAAGCGTTGGCCAGCGCGGGGTTGTTGCTGTTGAACAAGGCAGACGACCTTGATGAAACGGTTCGGGAGAACATCGCTCGCCAGCTGCCACCGGTCAGGATGATCTGGACGCAGCAAGCCCAGTTGCCTCTGGATGAGCTGCCGGGGATGACAGAAAAAGCAACCGAAGGCGTGGTTAATCTGCCGCTGCCCACGGGCTTGGCGCAGCTGCCGGCCGTCTGGAGCGACCCGAGCGTGCCGATTTGCCTGAGCCAGGCGCAGGAGGATGGCTGGAGCATCGGGTGGCGCTGGCATCCTGGACAGATATTTGACCAAGGACGCATCGTTGATTGGCTGGCCGCTCTCGAGTGGAAGCGGGCCAAACTGGTCATCCACAGCAGCGATGGCTGGGTTTCAATCAATGCGCTGGAAAATGCAGATCTGATTTGGCAGGCCAGCGAATGGCGAAAAGATTCGCGAATTGAGCTGATCTTTACCGGGCCGCAGAACATCGAACAGCTAGAAGCCGATTTGACTCAATGCCGAGTTCGGTGAATCAGCTCAAGGCTTCCACTTGGTATGTTCCTGCCGCCACTGGCTCAGCTCGATGACTTCCGCGCGAGGCTTGTGCACTTCGACCACCGGCGGCGTATCGTCGAACGGTGCCGGGTAGGGTGCCAATTCTATCTGCGCACTGTGCGCGCCGAATTGGGTCACGGTGCCGTTGTGGCGGCTCTCGCCAGTCACGGTGAATTCGAAGTTGTACACCCGCGCCAGTCGGCGGCGACCGTTGGCATCCTTGATCAAACCGATCTTTTTCAGCGCGACGTTACCGTCCAGCAATTCGACGCCGACGTTGCTGCAATGCTGTTTGACCCGCTCCAGCGCGCGCTCGCGCAAGCCGTGGTTGTGCCAGAACCAGGCACCGGCAGCGGCGAACAGCATCAGCACGAAGATGTTTTCCAGGGTCAGCATCTACATCGAACTCCAAAAGATGGCGTCAGCTTAACTGTCTCGCCGGTCTGTCGTACAGGCTGTGTTTCGTCGCATACTGCGCGGCTTGAATTTCAATCGTTTTACGGAATGACCCGAATGAAACGTACGCCTCATCTGCTCGCCATCCAGTCCCACGTGGTGTTTGGCCACGCCGGCAACAGCGCTGCGGTTTTTCCGATGCAGCGCGTCGGGGTCAACGTCTGGCCGCTCAACACCGTGCAGTTCTCCAACCACACCCAGTATGGTCAGTGGGCCGGTGAAGTGCTGGCGCCGCAGCAGATTCCCGAACTGATCGAAGGCATCGCCGCGATTGGCGAGCTGGGCAACTGCGATGCGGTGCTGTCCGGCTATCTCGGCAGCGCCGCGCAGGGCCGGGCGATTCTCAGCGGTGTGGCGCGGATCAAAGCAGTCAATCCGAAGATGTTGTATCTGTGTGACCCGGTCATGGGTCATCCAGAGAAGGGTTGCAGCGTGCCCACCGAGGTCAGCGATTTCCTGCTCGATGAAGCGGCCGCCGTGGCGGACATCATGTGCCCGAACCAGTTGGAGCTGGACAGTTTTTCCGGGCGCAAGCCGCAGTCGCTGTTTGATTGCCTTGCCATGGCGCGGGCGCTGCTGGCGCGCGGGCCGAAAGCAGTGCTGGTCAAGCATCTGGATTACCCGGGCAAACCGGCCGATGGTTTCGAGATGCTGCTGGTGACGGCTGAGGGCAGCTGGCATCTGCGCCGTCCATTACTGGCGTTTCCGCGTCAGCCGGTGGGCGTGGGCGATCTGACATCCGGCCTGTTCCTGGCGCGGGTACTGCTGGGCGACAGCCTGCTCGCGGCCTTCGAATTCACCGCAGCGGCGGTGCATGAGGTGTTGCTGGAAACCCAGGCGTGCGCCAGTTATGAGCTGCAACTGGTGCGGGCGCAGGACCGGATTGCCCATCCGCGGGTGAAGTTCGAGGCGACAGCGATCAGTCTCTAAGAGCTAGTCGTCTGTATTCGCGAGCAGGCTCGCTCCCACAGGAAGAATGCATTCCCAATGTGGGAGCGAGCCTGCTCGCGAAAGCGATCAATCGAGCGCTCTCCATTTCAAGCGTCGCCCTTGATCTCCTGATAACGCTTCTCCAGCTCCTGACGAATCTGCCGACGCTGTTGCGCCTGCATGAAGCGGCGCTTGTCTTCGCTGTTCTGCGGTTGCAGCGGCGGTACGGCGGCCGGTTTGCGCTGGTCGTCCACGGCGACCATGGTGAAGAAGCAGCTGTTGGTATGGCGCACCGAGCGTTCGCGGATGTTTTCCGTGACCACTTTGATGCCGACTTCCATCGACGTGTTGCCGGTGTAGTTGACCGAGGCGAGGAAGGTCACCAGTTCGCCGACATGAATCGGCTCGCGGAAAATCACCTGATCAACCGACAGTGTCACCACGTAGCGCCCGGCATAACGGCTGGCGCAGGCGTAGGCCACTTCGTCGAGGTATTTGAGCAGGGTGCCGCCGTGGACATTGCCAGAGAAGTTGGCCATGTCGGGGGTCATCAGTACCGTCATCGACAGCTGGGCGTTTCCGGGTTCCATAACGTTCTCACGGGTCAAGGCTGATGGCTGGAAGCGCCTCTGCGGGCGCTTGGTGGCTTTTCAGAAAGCACCGTTATCGGGACGCCGGGCAACGGGCCGCCGTCACGCCGGTAGCGATCTGTTTCCATATATTGCACCGGCTTCCAGAGCGAAGTCGCGGTGTTAACCTGCAAAAGCCCTGCCCAAGGGCAATTCCCACATCTAAAGCGGATTTTTAACCTGCTCGCGCGGACTATTCTGACGTCTGCCTGCGACTGTCGTGATCAAGGAGCCCACGCCATGCATGCCATCAGTTTTATTCAGGATCTGGCAGTGATCATGCTGGTCGCAGGTGTGGTCACCGTGCTGTTCCACCGTTTCAAGCAACCGGTGGTGCTCGGCTACATCGTCGCCGGGTTCATCATCGGCCCGCACACACCACCGTTCGGCCTGATCCACGACGAAGAAACCATCAAGACCCTGGCCGAACTCGGGGTGATTTTCCTGATGTTCTGTCTCGGTCTGGAGTTCAGCCTGCGCAAGTTGTTCAAGGTCGGGGCCACAGCGTTTATTGCCGCGTTCCTCGAAATCATTTTGATGATCTGGATCGGCTACGAGATTGGCCGCTGGTTCGACTGGAACACCATGGATTCGCTGTTCCTTGGCGCGATTCTGGCGATTTCCTCAACCACCATCATCGTCAAAGCCCTCAACGATCTGAAGATGAAAAACGAGCGCTTCGCCCAGTTAATCTTCGGCGTGCTGATTGTCGAGGACATCCTCGGCATCGGCATCATTGCGCTGCTGTCGAGCATCGCGGTCAGCGGCACGGTGAGCTCGGGCGAAGTGTTCTCCACGGTCGGCAAGCTGTCGCTGTTCATGATCGTCGCGCTGGTCATCGGCATCCTGCTGGTGCCGCGTCTGTTGGCATATGTAGCGAAATTCGAAAGCAACGAGATGCTGCTGATCACTGTGCTTGGCTTGTGTTTCGGCTTCTGCCTGCTGGTGGTCAAGCTCGAATACAGCATGGTCCTCGGCGCCTTCCTGATCGGCGCGATCATGGCCGAGTCGCGACAGCTGCTGAAAATCGAGCGCCTGGTCGAGCCGGTTCGTGACTTGTTCAGTGCGATCTTTTTCGTTGCGATCGGGCTGATGCTCGACCCGCTGATTCTCATCGAATACGCCTGGCCGATTGCGGTGATCACCGTCGCCGTGGTGCTGGGCAAGATGTTGTCCTGCGGCCTCGGAGCATTTATCGCTGGCAACGACGGACGAACCTCGCTGCGGGTCGGCATGGGCCTGTCACAGATTGGCGAATTTTCCTTCATCATCGCCGCGCTGGGCATGACCTTGCAGGTGACCAGCAACTTCCTCTATCCGGTCGCGGTGGCCGTGTCGGTGATCACCACGCTGCTGACGCCGTACTTGATTCGCGCGGCGGATCCGCTGTCGATCAAGCTCTCGGCAGCCGTGCCCAAGCGTCTCGGCCGGGTGCTCGGCATGTATGGCGAATGGTTGCGCAGCATTCAGCCGCAAGGCGAGGGCGCTATGCTGGCGTCGATGATCCGGCGGATTCTGTTGCAGGTCGGGGTCAATCTGGCGCTGGTGATTGCGATCTTCTTCGCCGGCGCGTATTTCGCCGAGCGCATGTCGTTGTGGCTGCAGGACTGGATCAGCGATCCGAGCTGGCAGAAGGCGTTGATCTGGGGCGGGGCGTTGTTGGTTTCGCTGCCATTCCTGATCGCGGCATATCGCAAGCTCAAAGCGCTGTCGATGCTACTGGCGGAGATGGGCGTCAAGCCGGAGATGGCCGGGCGTCACACGCAGCGAGTGCGACGGGTGATCGCCGAAGTGATCCCGATTCTCTCGCTGCTGGTGATTTTCCTGCTGTTGGCGGCGTTGTCGGCCAGTATCCTGCCGACCAATAAGCTGCTGGTGCTGATCGCCGTAGTCGCCGCTGCGGTAGCGGCGCTGCTCTGGCGCTGGTTCATCCGCGTGCACACGCGCATGCAGGTGGCCCTGCTGGAAACCCTCGACAACCACAACGAGTCGTCGGGGCACTGACCACCCGGGGCGTCTGGCGGATCAGCTCTCCAGCCAGACGTCCCGCGCCCAGTGCCATACCGATTCCCAGGTTTCCTCGGCGATCAATTCTTCTTCGGCCTGCCACAGCACCACGGTGCCGTCTTCTTCGACACAGTAGTAGTCATCGCCGTCCTGACAGATCGGGATCAGGCTGCGCTCAACGCCCACATCCCACGCATTGGCCGCGACGTCCGGTAAATAGGTGTGTGACTGCGGGTCGGTAACCGTCACGGGTTCTAGGCTGCCATAGACCACATCGCTGACGGTCAGCAAAAATTCCTTGAAGACAAACGGAATGTCGATGAACAGTTGTTCTTCGATTTCCACCAGCAGGTCTTCGTCAGGCAGTTCCAAAGGAACCGGCACGGGTTCGTTGGCTTCGCGCAGTTGTTCGATAATTTCTTCCACGTCCGGGATCCTCTTGCTTGAATGGCGCGGTTTATATGGGCCGGTTTATACAGTAGCTCGCTACAGATGCAACCGTGAAATGAAAAACCCCGGCCGGGGCCGGGGTTCTGTTACCGCAAGTGAAGCGCAGCAGGGATCAGCCGTTCTGGCGGATACCGGCGACCAGCCAAGGCTGGTTGTCGCCCTGCGGACGTTCCATATTCCAGCTCTCGCTGAACACTTCGCCCTGGTCGAAACGCGAGGTTTTCGACACGCCGGTGAAGGTCAGGGTGGCGATGGTCTTGTCGGCACGATCGTCGACGCCGTCCAGCTGCACCTGCAGATTGTCGATATAGGTCGACTGGAAGCCGTCGCCCAGATCGGCACGCTCACGCTTGAGGAACTCAAGCATTTGCGGGGTCACGAACTCGGCGATCTTGTCCATTTCGTTGGCGTCCCAGTGCTGCTGCAGCGACTGGAAGTGGCTGCGTGCGGCTTCAAGGAAGCGCTCTTCGTTGAACCAGGCCGGTGCGTTGATCACCGGACGGGCGGCAGCCGGAGCAGCCGAACCACCGAAGATCGAACCCATGGCGGCTGGCTTCTGCTCGAACACTTCACGCTGCATCGGCGCGCCGGCCGGAGCGAATTGCTCCTGCTGCTTGCGACGACGGGCGGCAATGAAGCGGAAGATCACGAACGCGATCAGCGCCATGATGAGGATGTCGAAGATCTGCATGCCCTGGAAGCCGTCGCCCATGAACATCGACGCGAGCAAGCCACCGGCGGCGATGCCCGCCAGAGGGCCGAGCCAGCGAGAAGCACCGCCGGCCTTGGCCGCGGCGCCAGCAGCACCGGCAGCGCCAGCGGTCGCTGCTGCACCGCCCACGCCTGGAGAAGATGGAGCCATCTGGCTGGTCTGGTGCGTCGGCGCAGCGCCGGCGCTTTTGCCACCACCAAAGCGCTTGGCGTTGGCGTCGAGGCTCATCGTCAGGCCGATGCACAACGCCATGGCGATGCTAAGAAAACGTTTCATAAAGGGTATTCCCGTTTTGTGGAGACACGCGCGCCATGTTGCACAGCTGAAGTGTTACTGGCTAGCGAGAGAGTGTTTCGGGCTTTTGCCTGACAGGTTGCGTTCAGCTTGGCGAGGCAATCAGCCGATGTACTTTTGTCTGTAGGAAAAGGCGATAGGTTCAGAGGGATTGTGGGTCAGAACACCGAACCCTGTGGGAGCGAGCCTGCTCGCGAAAGCTGCACCGCGGTGTATCAGATCAACCGCTTTGATTTCATTCGCGAGCAGGCTCGCTCCCACAAAAAAAACCGGGGTCAGATGGCTTCCAGCTTGGCATAGCCGAGCATCAGCCATTTGCTGCCTTCGCTGAAGTTCACCTGGACTCGGGCCTGGGCGCCGGAACCTTCGAAGTTGAGGATCACCCCTTCGCCGAAGATCGAATGACGTACGGCCTGACCCAGCACAAAACCGGTTTCCGGTATCTCGCTGCCGCTGAACAGATTGCTGCCGCTCATCGACTGGTTGCCGCCGAACGGTCGGCTGACGCTATTGGACAGACGCACTTCCTGAATCAGGCCCTTCGGCACCTCGCGTACGAAACGCGACACCTTGTTGTAGGTTTCGCTGCCGTACAGACGCCGGGTTTCCGCGTAGGTCATCACCAGATTCTGCATGGCCCGAGTGATACCGACGTAGGCCAGACGCCGTTCTTCTTCAAGACGCCCGGGCTCTTCCAGGCTCATCTTGTGCGGGAACAGGCCTTCTTCCATGCCCACCAGGAACACGTAAGGGAATTCCAGACCTTTGGCGCTGTGCAGGGTCATCAGCTGAACGCTGTCTTCGTGCTCGTCGGCCTGAGTGTCGCCGGCCTCCAGCGATGCGTGGCCGAGGAATGCCGCCAGTGGCGTCAGCTCTTCGTCCTCTTCGGTGTTCTCGAAGTTGCGCGCGGCGCTGACCAGTTCCTCAAGGTTTTCCACTCGAGCCTGACCTTTTTCACCTTTTTCCGCTTCGTGATAGGCGATCAGGCCGGACTGCTCGATGACGGTTTGCGTCATCAGGTGCAGCGGCATCTCGGCGCACTTGGCGGCGAGGTTCTCGATCAGCTCGATGAATGCACCGAGCGCACTGGCGGCGCGGCCGGTCAGGCCTTTGTTGGCGACCAGTTGGCGCATCGCTTCCCACATCGATACATCGCTGTGTCGCGCGTGCTCGCGGATCGCTTCGACGGTTTTCTCGCCGATGCCACGGGCCGGCACGTTGATCACCCGTTCCAGCGCCGCATCGTTGCCGCGACCTTCAAGCAAGCGCAGGTAGGCCATCGCGTTCTTGATTTCCGCGCGTTCGAAGAAGCGCTGCCCGCCATAGATGCGGTACGGAATCCGCTCGCGCAGCAGGGCTTCTTCGAGCACTCGCGACTGGGCGTTGGAGCGGTACAGAATCGCGATATCGCTACGGGCCAGGCCGGTTTTCAGCGCACTTTCGATGGTTTCGACCACGTAGCGTGCTTCGTCGTGTTCGTTGAACGCCGCGTACAGGTTGATCGCTTCGCCGTCGCCGCCGTCGGTCCACAACTCTTTGCCCAGGCGCCCGGTGTTGTTGGCGATCAAGGCGTTGGCGGCTTTGAGGATGCCGGCGGTGGAGCGGTAGTTCTGCTCCAGGCGAATCGTCTCGGAATCCGGAAAATCCGAAGAATACTGATGGATGTTTTCAATCTTCGCGCCGCGCCAGCCGTAAATCGACTGATCGTCGTCGCCCACCACCATCAGGCTGTCACCGCCCTTGCCGAGCAGGCGCAACCATGCGTACTGCACGGCGTTGGTGTCCTGGAACTCGTCGACCAGAATATGACGGAAACGCTTTTGATAGTGGGCCAGCAGGCCCGGATGATCACGCCACAGGTCGAGGGCGCGCAGCAGCAGCTCGGAGAAATCGATCACGCCGGCACGCAGGCACGCCGCCTCGTAGGCTTCGTAGATGCCGCGCATGGTGGCGAGGAACAGGTCGCCGCTGGCCTGAATGTGTTGCGGGCGCAGACCTTCGTCTTTCTGCCCGTTGATGAACCACTGCGCCTGACGCGCCGGCCAGCGTTGCTCATCCAGACCCAGTTCGCGGATCACCCGCTTGACCAGACGCTGCTGGTCATCGCTGTCGAGAATCTGAAAGGTCTGGCTCAGGCCCGCTTCCTGCCAGTGCGCCCGCAGCAAGCGGTGCGCGAGGCCGTGGAAGGTGCCGACCCACATGCCGGCCGGGTTGATGCCCAGCAACTGCTCGATGCGATGACGCATCTCGGCAGCGGCCTTGTTGGTGAAGGTCACCGACAGGATGGAGTGAGGCGAGGCGTTCTCGACCTGGATCAACCAGGCGATACGGTGCACCAGCACTCGGGTTTTACCGGAACCGGCGCCGGCCAGGACCAACTGACGGCCAACGGGGGCCGCTACGGCCTGGCGTTGGGCATCGTTGAGGGAGTTCAGCAGAAGGGAGAGATCATCGCGCATCGGGGCATTCTAGGGTGCGCCGCGGGCCCGGGCAAACCGCGCGTTGCATTAGCCGATGAAAGTGCTGCCGAGGACGACCGGTCGGTCATTGGCTGCAGGCTTCGGCCTGTCTCGCCTGGGGGGTGGCAGCGGGGCGTTGGCGGCGGAAATTTTCCCTGCAATTGTGATCGGCAGCAGTTTGGCAACGGGGTCGGCTTGTGTATGCTCCGTCCACGTTTCGGGCGCACGCCCTCCTTATAAGAACAAGAACGTTGCCCATGACCCTCAGCGCCGAACTGTCGGGGCCCTCCGTGGACCCTCGGGTGATCCGCAAGCACTATGCCGTCGAAATGGCGGTGGAGCGCACGCGTCTGCTGTATCAGGGCTCGTTGTTGCCCACGCTGTTCATGTTGATCAATGGTCTGGTCTGCGCCGCTTTGCTCTGGAGCCCGCAGCGCTACTTCGTGGTCAGCGTCTGGCTGGTGTGGCTGCTGTCGCTGGTCGCGTTGCGGGTGATCCAGGTGGCCGCGTTCGATTCGGCGATTCCCGATCGCCAGGCCCGGCCGATCTGGTTTCGCATGTTTCTGCTCGGTTCGACCATGACCGGTCTGACTTTGGCCGGTGCCGGCATCGCCCTCGTTCCCGCCGACAATTTCATTCAGCAGGCCTGGGTATTCGGCCTGATCGGCGCGGCAACGCTGTCGGCCAGTGTCGCCTACGCCGTGAGCCTGCCGGCGTTCCTGTCGTTTACCTTGCCCTGTCTGCTGCCAGCGATCGGCTACCTGTTCTGGGGCGGCGACGATCAGGCACGGGGCTGGGGCTGGCTGGGGTTGATCCTGCTCGGTTCGCTGAGCGTGGTCGCGTGGCAGGTCAATCGGCTGATCGATCGCGGTTTGCTCCGGCGTTTCCAGAACCAGCACCTGATCGAGCACCTTCAGCAAGCACAGGCCCGCAGCGAACAACTCAATCAGGAACTGGGCAAAGAGATCGAGCAGCGCCGCTGTGCCGAAGCCCGGTTGCGTGAAGCGCAGGTTGATCTCGAAGATCGCGTGGCCCAGCGCAGCCGCGAACTGGATGCAGCCAACCAGGCCTTGAGCAAAAGCGAAGCGCGGTTGGCGCTGGCACTGAAGGCCAGTGAGCTCGGCTTATGGGACTGGAATCTGCAGACCGACGAAGTCCACCACACGCAGGTTCAGGAACTGTTCGGCCTCGCCCCGGAATACGTGACTGCGCTGCTGCGCGATCTGAAACCGCGACTGCACCCCGAAGACGTGCCGTCACTGCAGTTCGCCCTGGTCGAACATTTGAAGGGGCGCACCGAGGATTATCAGGTCGAATATCGCTTGCGCCACGGCGACGGCCACTGGGTGTGGATCGAGGACCGCGGCCGCGCCGTCGAGCGCAGCGCCAGCGGCCGGGTGATCCGCATGGTCGGTACCCGCCGCGATATCAGCGCCGGCAAAAGCCTCGAAGAGCAGCAACGGCTGGCGGCGACGGTGTTCGAGGCGGCCAGCGAAGGCATCGTGATTCTCGATCCTGACTACGCGCTGATTGCGATCAATCAGGCTTTCAGCCGGGTTACCGGTTACGAGATCGACGACATGCTCGGGCGCAACGTTGTCGAGTTGCCGTGCAGCCGCGATGCCCGTCGTCACTACGTGGCGATCCGGCATGCGCTGGAGCAGCACGGCAGCTGGCAGGGCGAACTGGTGGAAACCCGCAAGAACGGCGAGTTGTACCCGCAATGGTTGCAGCTCAATGCGGTGCGCGACAGCCGCGGCAATGTCAGCCATATCGTTGGCTTCTTTGCCGACCTCTCGGCGCGGCGGGCGTCGGAAGAACGCCTGCGCTATCTGTCCCATTACGACGAGCTCACCGGTCTGGCCAACCGTTCGCTGTTCCGCGAACGCCTGCATGAAGCCCATCAGCGGGTTCGCCAGGGCGGGCGCCGCAGTCTGGCGTTGCTGCACATCAATCTGGACCGTTTCAAATTGCTCAATGACAGCCTTGGTCATGAAGTCGCCGATCAGTTGCTGCAGAAGATGGCGCGCCGGCTGGTCAATGCCTTGCCGGAGGCCGACACCATTGCGCGCTTGTCGGGAGACGAGTTTGCCGTGCTGTTCGATGCCTACGGCAATCTGTCGAGCCTGGCCCGGGTCGCCACACGGTTGTCGGCCAAGCTGCGTTTGCCGCTGAGTGTTGACGGGCATGAGCTGGTGGTGAGTGCCTCGATGGGCATCAGTCTGTTGCCCGACAACGCGCGGGAGATCTCGACGCTGGTCAGCCAGTCGAACATGGCCATGCAACATGCCAAACATCTGGGCGGCAACAACTTCCAGTTCTACACCGACAGCCTGCAAGCCAGCACACTCGAGCGTTTGCAGCTGGAAAACCACTTGCGCCGGGCCATTGAAGAGCAGCAACTGACGGTGTTCTACCAACCGAAACTGTGCCTGCAAAGCGGTCGTTTGAATGCTGCCGAGGCGCTGGTGCGCTGGGATCATCCGAGCATGGGCCAGGTGCCGCCGGCGGATTTCATCGGCCTCGCCGAAGAGACCGGGCTGATCGGGCCGATCGGCGAATTCGTCCTGCGTCAGGCGTGCTGGCAAGCGTGCGAATGGCAGCGTCAGGGCCTGGCGCCGATCCGCGTGTCGGTGAACCTTTCCGTGCATCAGCTGCGCCAGGGCAAACTGGTCAGCCTGGTGCGGCAAGTGCTGGAAGAAACCGGGCTGGCGCCGCACTGCCTTGAGCTCGAGCTGACCGAAAGCCATTTGCTCGACAGCGTCGAACACATCATTGCGACGTTCCAGCAACTGCGCGATCTGGGGGTGAAACTGGCGATCGATGATTTCGGTACCGGTTATTCGTCTTTGAGTTATCTCAAGCGTATTCCGGTGGATTACGTGAAGATCGATCAGGCGTTCATTCGCGGCTTGAGCGCGGGCAGTGCGGACGCCGCGATCACTCGCGCGATCATCGCCATGGCGCACGGGCTGGCCCTGAAAGTCGTGGCCGAGGGAGTCGAGCGGCAGGATCAGCTGGAATTTCTCCGCGTCGAGCGCTGCGACGAGGTGCAGGGTTATCTGATCAGCCGGCCGGTGGATGCTGCCACTCTGGCCGGGCTTTTGCGCGATCAGGAAAGTCCGCAGTAAGGGCTACATGCACCTCTGCAAGCCTGATACAGGGACATTGAGTTACGCATTGAGCAGGCAAAATGCCCATTCATGTAGTATAACTACAAGCTTGCTACATCCTTGCCCACAAGAAGAGTCCAGCCCCTTGAATCTGCTGCAACACATCGCCCAGTCACGTCACCTGTTACGCAAGTCGGAGCTCAAGGTCGCCGACCACGTGCTGCTTGACCCTGCGGCAGTGATGCACAGTTCCATGGCCGACCTTGCTCACAGCGTCGGCATCAGCGAGCCGACCATCGTGCGCTTCTGCCGCGCCATCGGTTGTTCCGGCTTTCAGGATCTCAAATTGAAATTGGCTCAGAGTCTGGCCGCCGGTGCCAGCTTCGGTCAGTTCGCCATCCACGAAGACGACTCCGTCGCCGACTACAGCCTGAAGATTTTCGACACCACGCTGCACACCTTGATGGAAGTACGCGAGAAACTCGACCCGGTTGAGTTGCAACGTGCAGTCACGCTGATGTCGCAGGCGCAACGCGTCGAGTTCTACGGTTTCGGTGCCTCGGGCGCGGTGGCGGCGGATGCGCAGCACAAGTTCTTCCGCTTGCTGCTGACCGCAGCGGCGTATTCCGATCCGCACATGCAGGCGATGTCGGCGGTAACGCTGAAGCCCACCGACGTGGCGATCTGTATTTCCCAGTCGGGGCGTTCCAAGGATCTGCTGATCACCGCCAACCTCGTTCGCGAGAGCGGGGCGTCGCTGATCACCTTGTGCCCGAGTCAGACGCCATTGGCGGAGTTGTCGACGGTGAACCTGGCGATCGATGTGCACGAAGACACCGAAATCTATACACCGCTGACCTCGCGCATCGCTCACCTGGTGGTGATCGACGTGCTGGCGATGGGCGTGGCCATGGCCCGCGGACCGAGCCTGGTCAATCACCTCAAGAGCGTGAAGCGCAGTCTGCGCAGTTTGCGTTTGTCGCCCAAGGCTGTGAAAGCGCTGGACGATTAAGATCAAAAGATCGTCCGATCGCGGCCCGAGCCTTCGGCAGCTCCTACATTTGGAATGCGTTCCCTGTAGGAGCTGCCGAAGGCTGCGATCTTTCGCTTTTTGACGGAAACTTTCATCAAACCGTCATCCCCCACGCCTATCGTAAAACTCCCGTACTCGCCTTGGGAGAATCGAAATGGCTCAGCCCTACGAAGAACGCAACAGCGCCGCGAAAACCCGTCGTCAGCAGGAAGATCAGCGCCGCATGGAATTCCGCCGTGCGATTGAAGATCGCTTCGAACTCCGCCAGCTTCAAGCCGAGATCGGCGATTTTCCCGAGATCACTCACTGGCAGGCAGCGCCCGCAGCTTCCCGTCGAAACGCTCAACCAGCGCAATAATCTGCGCCCGCTCGCTGCGGATAAATGCCACGAACGCATGCGCAACCGGTGACAACCGTTTGGCTTTGGCTTGCACCAGACACCAACTGCGCATCAGCGGCAACTCTTCGACCGGCAGCTCGACCAAGCCGCCGGTCGCCAGCTCCAGGTTCAGGGCGTGGCGCGTCAACAGCGCCAGGCCCAGACCCGCCAGCACGCATTCGCGCTGAGCTTCGGCGGACGCCACTTCCTGGGTCTGGGTGAAGTGCACGCGCTTTTCCTTGAAGTATTCCTCGCTGGCCAGGCGCGTACCCGAGCCCGGCTCGCGGATCAGCAGCGTGTACGGTTCCAGATCCTGCAAGCGCAGCGGGCCCATGTGCGCCAGCGGGTGATCCGGGCGCGCCACGGCGACAATCGGATTGTTGAGGAACGGCAGGAATTCCAGACCCATGTCCTGCGGCACCATCGACATGATCACCAGATCATCGCGGTTGTCCGAGAGGCGGCGGATGACCTGGCCACGGTTGACCACGGTCAGCTGCAAATTGACTTCCGGATGCTGGCGCTTGAACGCGGCGAACAGGTGCGGTACGAAATATTTGGCACTGGACTCCACCGCCAGTTTCAACTGACCCTGCAGCGACCCCTGCATGTCCGACAGCTGCATATCGAGGTTTTCCAGCCGTCCGAAAATGTCGCGGCTGGCGCGCTGAAGCGCTTCCGCCGCCTCGGTCATATAGAGTTTTTTACCGACATAATCGAATAACGGCTGGCCAATCAGCTCTTCGAGCTGACGAATCTGTAGGCTTACGGCCGGTTGTGTGAGAGACATTTCCTCGGCTGCGCGGCTGTAGGAACGTAAGTCGCACACCTCATTGAAGATCTGCAGTTGACGCAATGTCATACGCATCAATGACTTACGCATAGGGTTCGGGCTCGGTCGGCGGGCATATGTTTCAACTATAAGTGTTTACTTATGCCTGACCCAATTTTTATTCATTTTTGTTAATCCCTTGGCAGCGCTAGTGTGGTTCTGCGACCGAATTGAAACATTTGGTCACGCGTCGACCTGGGTCTAGCAGGTCGTGGTGCCACCGGCTCAAGGGAACCTCCAAGTGATAAAAAAGATCCTGATCGCCAACCGTGGTGAGATTGCCGTACGAATCGTGCGAGCCTGCGCCGAAATGGGCATTCGCTCGGTTGCGATTTTCTCCGACGCCGATCGCCATGCGTTGCATGTGAAGCGTGCGGACGAGGCCCACAGCGTCGGAGCCGAGCCGCTGGCCGGCTACCTGAACCCGCGCAAGCTGGTGAACCTGGCGGTGGAAACCGGCTGTGATGCGCTGCACCCCGGCTACGGTTTCCTTTCGGAAAACGCCGAGCTGGCGGAAATCTGCGCCGAGCGCGGTATCAAATTCATTGGCCCGTCGGCGGAAGTCATCCGGCGCATGGGCGACAAGACCGAAGCGCGGCGCAGCATGATCAAGGCCGGCGTACCGGTGACGCCCGGCACCGAAGGCAATGTCTCCGGCATCGAAGAAGCCCTGGTCGAAGGTGACCGCATCGGCTATCCGGTGATGCTCAAGGCCACCTCCGGTGGTGGCGGGCGCGGTATCCGTCGCTGCAACAGCCGCGAAGAACTCGAACAGAACTTCCCCCGTGTCATATCCGAGGCCACCAAGGCGTTCGGTTCGGCGGAAGTGTTCCTGGAAAAATGCATCGTCAATCCCAAGCACATCGAAGCGCAGATCCTCGGCGACAGCTTCGGCAACGTCGTGCACCTGTTCGAGCGTGACTGCTCGATCCAGCGCCGCAACCAGAAGCTGATCGAGATCGCACCGAGCCCACAGCTGACCCCGGAGCAGCGCGCGTACATCGGCGACCTGTCGGTACGTGCGGCCAAGGCTGTGGGTTACGAGAACGCCGGCACCGTGGAGTTCCTGCTCGCCGAGGGCGAGGTGTACTTCATGGAGATGAACACGCGGGTTCAGGTGGAGCACACCATCACCGAAGAAATCACCGGCATCGACATCGTTCGCGAACAGATTCGCATCGCTTCCGGCCTGCCGCTATCGGTGAAGCAGGAAGACATTCAGCACCGTGGTTTCGCCTTGCAGTTCCGTATCAACGCCGAGGATCCGAAGAACAACTTCCTGCCGAGCTTCGGCAAGATCACCCGCTACTACGCTCCCGGCGGCCCGGGCGTGCGCACCGACACGGCGATCTATACCGGGTACACGATTCCACCGTTCTACGACTCGATGTGCCTGAAACTGGTGGTCTGGGCGCTGACCTGGGAAGAAGCGATGGACCGGGGCCTGCGTGCCCTCGACGACATGCGCCTGCAGGGCGTGAAGACCACCGCCGCGTACTACCAGGAAATCCTGCGCAATCCGGAATTCCGCAGCGGCCAGTTCAACACCAGCTTCGTTGAAAGCCACCCGGAACTGACCAACTACTCGATCAAGCGCAAACCCGAAGAGCTGGCCCTGGCCATCGCCGCCGCCATCGCCGCCCACGCAGGCCTATGAATGAAGCAGCTGCGAGCTTTCAGCTGCAAGCGGCAAGTAAAAGCAGATTGGCTTTTCTTGCTGCTCGTAGCTTGAAGCTTGCCGCTATGAGGAGATACCAATGACTAAGAAGATCTTCGTTACCGACACCATCCTGCGCGACGCTCACCAATCGCTGCTCGCCACCCGCATGCGCACCGAAGACATGCTGCCGATCTGCGACAAGCTCGACAAGGTCGGCTACTGGTCGCTGGAATGCTGGGGCGGGGCGACGTTTGACGCCTGCGTACGTTTCCTCAAGGAAGACCCGTGGGAGCGCCTGCGCCAATTGCGCGCCGCACTGCCCAATACCCGTCTGCAAATGCTCCTGCGCGGGCAGAACCTGCTCGGCTATCGTCACTACAGCGATGACGTGGTCAAAGCCTTCGTCGCCAAGGCCGCGGTAAACGGTATTGACGTGTTCCGCATCTTCGATGCAATGAACGATGTGCGTAACCTGCGCGTCGCCATCGAAGCGGTGAAGGCTGCCGGCAAACATGCGCAAGGCACCATCGCCTACACCACCAGCCCGGTGCACACCATCGAGGCTTTCGTCACCCAGGCCAAGCAAATGGAGTCCATGGGTTGCGATTCCGTAGCGATCAAGGACATGGCCGGTCTGCTCACTCCATACGCCACCGGTGAACTGGTGCGTGCTTTGAAAGCCGAACAGTCGCTGCCGGTGTTCATCCACTCCCACGATACTGCTGGCCTGGCCGCCATGTGCCAGCTCAAGGCGATCGAAAACGGTGCCGATCATATCGACACCGCAATCTCCAGCTTCGCCTCGGGCACCAGCCACCCGGGCACCGAGTCGATGGTCGCCGCGCTCAAAGGCACCGAATACGACACCGGCCTGAACCTCGAACTGCTTCAGGAAATCGGCCTGTACTTCTATGCCGTGCGCAAGAAGTACCACCAGTTCGAAAGCGAATTCACCGCCGTCGACACTCGTGTGCAGGTCAACCAGGTGCCGGGCGGGATGATCTCCAACCTCGCCAACCAGTTGAAAGAGCAGGGCGCCCTGAACCGCATGGGCGAAGTGCTCGCAGAAATTCCGCGCGTACGTGAAGACCTCGGCTTCCCGCCGCTGGTGACCCCGACTTCGCAAATCGTCGGCACCCAGGCGTTCTTCAACGTACTGGCCGGCGAGCGCTACAAGACCATCACCAACGAGGTGAAGCTGTATCTGCAGGGCGGCTACGGCAAGGCACCGGGCGTCGTGAATGAAAAACTCCGGCGTCAGGCGATCGGCAGCGAAGACGTCATCGACGTACGTCCGGCCGATCTGCTCAAGCCGGAAATGACCAAGCTGCGTGCCGATATCGGCGCACTGGCCAAGTCCGAAGAAGACGTACTGACCTTCGCCATGTTCCCGGACATCGGCCGCAAGTTCCTCGAAGAACGTGCCGCCGGCACCCTCACCCCGGAAGTGCTGCTGCCGATTCCGGAAGCGGGCGCCGTGGCCTCGGCGAGCGGCGAAGGCGTGCCGACCGAGTTTGTCATCGACGTCCACGGTGAAACCTATCGCGTCGACATCACCGGCGTCGGCGTCAAGGCCGAGGGCAAGCGCCACTTCTATCTGTCCATCGACGGCATGCCGGAAGAAGTGGTGTTCGAACCGCTCAATGAATTTGTCAGCGGCGGCAGCAGCAAACGCAAACAGGCCTCGGCGCCGGGCCATGTCAGCACCACCATGCCGGGCAACATCGTCGATGTGCTGGTCAAGGAGGGCGACACCGTCAAGGCTGGCCAGGCCGTGCTCATCACCGAAGCGATGAAGATGGAAACCGAAGTCCAGGCTGCCATTGCCGGCAAGGTCACCGCGATCCATGTGGCCAAGGGCGACCGGGTCAACCCGGGCGAAATCCTTATCGAGATCGAAGGCTGAGATAACAGCCGCGATCCAACGCTTTAAACCTCGGGGGGGCATGTGCTCCCCTTTTTTTTGCCTGTGATTTTCGATATTTCTAAGCTCGCTTGAAGAGCCAATGTGGGAGCGAGCCTGCTCGCGAATGCGTCGGATCAGCCAACATCATCTTCGAATGTTCCACCGCTTTCGCGAGCAGGCTCGCTCCCACAGGAGGCGTGCTTAATCCATCAGAACGCCATGCGCCATTGGCCCGCCACGCCATACGTTCGGCTGTCATTACCCAGCTCACCGGTTAAGCCCACGCCCAGCGTGTGCGCCGCCGACAGGCCAAGATCGAGCCCCGCATCCACCGACAGACTGTTCCGGTCCAGCGCCGCGCCGGTCACTTCGAAACGCTTGCCGCCCTTGCGCAGTTGCTGGCGGGTGTCGCTGTCGATGTCGCCGAAGGTATGTTTCCAGCCTGCGCTCAATCGCGGGGTCAAATGCATGCCGTTATCCAGCGTATTGACCTGCGCAACCCGCAGACCCAAGGTGCTGCTGAAGTTGTCGCGGGTCTGGCCGTAGACTTTCAACGCCGCGTCGCCGCCCTTTTCGTTGTAGCTGTCGCGCTGATAGCGCTGATAGCCGAGGTTGGCGAAGGGTTCGAGGGTCACGTTGTTGCGGCCCAGGTTGAACCCGGCCTCGGCAAATGCTTGCTGAGTATTGGCGTCGTAGTTGCCCTTCAGACGATCGCTGAAACCCTTGAACGCGACCCGTCGTGTGCTGCTACCGTCATGGCTGGCGTAGGTGGCGCCGAGACGCAACGACAGTGGGCCGTCCTGACGCACGGCGTAGGCGCCCAAGTGCCAACTGTCGAGATCGCCGTCGTACTGGCGGGCATCGAGTTTCGTCTGTGATTTGCTGCCGAGCAGGCCGACGTGCCACTGCTCGTCGAGTCGCCAGTCAGCGCCCACGACCAGACCTTGCGTGGAGTGTTGGAGGATGCCGTCACCGTCCCGATCAACCTTGCCGCCGTTACCCAGCGCTTGAATCCACACCCGCCCGGAGTCTCCGCTGCCTGCGGCCTGACCCGGTGAGCTGCGCGATCCGTCCGTTGCGCCGGGACGGTTGTCCAGTTGCCGCATCGCCGAGAGCATGCTCGCACTGACCGGTGTGACACTGTTCAGAGTGGCTTTGGCGAGGTTGGCATTGCTGCCGGCAGCGAGTTGGTCGAGCGCGATAGGCGCGGTGGTTTTATCGCTGGTCAGCAGTGCGGCTACAGCGGCGTTAGCAGGCTTTGTAAGTTCAGGCACAGGCTGGGCGGCGGCTTCGCTGGTTTGCGCAGTCACGATTTCGTTTAGTGTCGATGATCCCACCAATGCGGAGTCTTCAATCAAGTTCGCAACTGAGGTCGGGACCGGCGCTGGAGCTGCGATCACCGCTGTCAGTGAGGCGGGAGCAGGCGTTGGCGATATGGGTGTTGAGATCGGGTCGGGCTCTGGCTCGATGATACTGCCTGCAAGCGCGCCTGCATTTTCGGTAGGCGCGAGGCTTTCAAGCGCTACGTCATTGCGAGCGTACGTCAGTGCAACCGACTTCTTGTTGTATTGAGCTGTGGCGGTCATATACGCCAGCTCGTTCTCGATCCTGCCAAACTGGCCCTTAACCTCACGGGCTTCGATGATTTTGTACTGGCTGCTCTGCGGAAATTCACCCGCAGCTGCGACGACTTTGAGGGTGGCGCCGTCAAGCTGAGCTGTGCCATCGACCTTGATTGTCGGGCTACCGGTGGGTGTGACCTCGTAAGCCAGTTCGGCACCAGGCGCCAAGTGCAGATTGCCTTTTACTCGGGGAGCGCCAAGCGCCGCATTGACAGTGAGCAGGCCGTCCACTTCAAGATTGCCTACCGAGCCTTTACCTGCGAACCCGCCGCCAGTCTGGACATAGACGTCACCCTTGATGCTGCCGAGGTTGGTCAGTGCTCCACCACTATTGACCATAACGCCTTCATGAAAATCACCTTTGGGGCTCAGCGTCCAGTCTCCTTGGGCGACGAATAATCCATTGAAGTTGCGTGTGTCGCTCAACGTGCCGCCGTTCGCAGCATCGAGGAACAGCACATTGTCGCCCTTGCCCCCATCCAGTCGGCCAGTGAAGCTCGCGCCGTCTTTAAGGGTAATCAAGTCGTTGACGTCAGTCCCTTTGAACACGGTCTCCGGTGTAGTGAACGTGATGGGAACCGTGCTCGCGTCGCTGAGAAAATCCTGAAGCCTTTGTATGGTCTGTTGCTTGAGGTTGGTTTCGGGCTGCTCCGTCGCTTCCACGCTTGGGGGCGACTCGGTGGCTTCGCTGGATTGCTCGGCATTAGCCAGCGCTACGCAACCCAGCGCCAGTGAAATAGCCAGAGCCAGGTGTTTTGGTGCGAATAGGTGTTGAGTGGGCATCAAGTTCGACCTCCTTATCGAGAAGACCCAACTCTATTGCTGCCCGAAAAAAATCGATGTCGGCCGCTTCCCACATCCATGCAGGCGACATCGGATCGTTCTACGGAAAATCCTCACCGGATTTCGCAAACAATTCTTTTGCGCGGCGCCGATTGTTCTTTTTCCTACAGCTTTCGCTTGAAGGCGGCATTTTTATCAGCGTGATGTTAAACGCTTCTCTGCATTATTTTGCACTTATGAAGCCAATAGCGAAGGTTAGTGTGCATTTTGTTGCAGATTTACGGCGTCTTTAGCAATAAAATCCTCGGAAACTCCGATAACCACGGTCGTAACACGGCGATCATCCGGCAAGAGAACGCTTTCCAACTCGCGCCTATTTATGACCTCGCCCCGATGGTCATGGATGACGAAGGCGTGACGCGTACGACCAAATGGCCAAAAGAGTTGGAGCGGGCGGGCGATGTCGATTGGCGAGGTGTCTGCCGCGTATTGGCCGATAGCGCAGATCCGCACGATTCGTTGGCGGGGCTGGATGCCTCTGCGCTGTTCGAAGGCCTGCGCGCGGATGCCCGCCGTCTGGCCGCACTGCCGGATATTCTTGCGGCCAGCGGTTTGCCCGCCAGAACCATGAATCACCCGAGCGTTCACCTGAAAAACCTCGAGCAACGTTTGAAAGAGTGGGACCTGCAATGAGTCTGACCGTCCTCGAGCGCACGGCGCTCATCGAAAGCATTCAGCAATCACTGGCCGAAGGCACTCTGGAAATCGGTGACGCCGTGCGCCGTTTACGGGTCGAAGTCACCGGTCTGCATCAGACCCAGTTTGCGAAAATGTGCAAGATTTCAGTGCGCACGCTGGTGCATATCGAACATGGCGAAGGCAACCAGACATTGAAGTCGCTGAACGCGGTGTTCCGCCCATTCGGCATGAAAATGGGTGTTGTGCGAATACGCCGGGACACCGTTTGAATAAGCTTCAGCCACGCCGCACATACGCCTTGCCGTAATGCCGCTCCATCCGTGCCTGAATCAGCTCCAGCCCGATCGACATCAGCCAGTAGATGATCGCCGCCGTGGTGAGCATTTCGATGTAGCGATAGCTTGAGCGGCCGTAGGACTGGGCGAGAAACATCACTTCCCAGACGCCCATCACCGAGATCAGCGACGAGTCCTTGAGCATCGAGATGAACTGATTGGTGGTCGGCGGGATGATCGTGCGCATGGCCTGGGGCAGGGTGATGCGCCAGAAGATCACGCTTTCGCGCAGGCCCAGCGCCAGGGATGCTTCGCGTTGTCCGTGATCGACGCCGAGGATCCCGGCGCGGAAGATTTCGCTCAGGTAGGCGCCGTAGTTCAGCGACAGGGCAATGATGCCGGCGACGATGGCGCCGGGGACGATGCCCAGTTGCGGCAGACCGAGGTAGATCAGCAGGATCTGGATCAGCAACGGCGTGCCACGGAAGAACGAGGTGTAGAAACTGGCAATGCCAAACGCCACGGCGCTGTTGGACAGGCGCGCCAGCGCGGTGATGAAACCGAGCAGCGATGAGGCGATGATCGAGCAGGCGCAGAGGAACAGCGTCAGCGCTGCGCCCTGCAGGAAGCCGTTCGGCGCCAGCTTCAGGCCAACGAGGTTGGGCAGCTTGTCGAGGATGATCGCGAACTTCAGGTCGAAACTGAGGAAAAATCCGGCAAACAGACAGAACAGCGCAGCCCACGTCAGGTACAGGCGCGTACGGAACCCGAAAAGCTTTTGCAGGCGGGTTTCAGCCACCGGTTGCGGTGGCTGTGGCGGGGTTGGAAAAGAACTCATTGGCTGATGTCGGCGCCGATCCATTTCTGCGACAGCTTGCTCAGGGTGCCGTCCTGTTTCAGCTGGGCGAACACCTCGCGCACCCTGGCGTCCCACTGCGGGTCACCCTTTTCGATGGCCACCGAGTTCGGCTCCGAGTACAGCGGTTCGCCGGCCAGTTTGAAGCGCTGGTCCTGGTTCAAGCGCGGTTGTGCGGTGACCAGATTGGTGAGGATAGCATCCAGGCGCACGCCGGCGCCGAGACCCAGATCCTGAAAGGCGACGTTGTCGGTGTCGTACGGAGCGATCTGCACATCCTCGAACGGATACTGCAGCTGTGTATCCTCGGCGCCTTCGATGACCAGATTCTTGTTCAGATAACTTTCATAGCTGGAGGCGCTGGTCAGACCGACTTTCTTGCCGCTCAGGTCCTTGGCGCTGTGGATGCGATCGTCCTTGGCATTGACCACGATCACTGCTGGCGAGGCGTAGTACTCGACCGGGAAGTCGAACACTTCGGCGCGGGCCTTGCTCGGGGTCATCGAGCAGATGCAAATGTCGTAGCGCCCGCTCCAGCGGCCGGCGGCGATCACGTCCCAAGACGGCGTTTCCAGACGAAGTCTGACGCCGAGCTTATCCGCCACCGCTTTGGCAACGTCGACATCGAAACCGTCGAGTTGATTCTGTTCATTGAGGAACGAGAAGGGCGGGTAACTCTCCATCAGCACGCCAACCAGTTCTTTTTTCTGCTCGACACGGTCCAGCGTCGCGCCGCCGAAGGCTTGGGTGGAGGCCAGAACGGTCAGGCCCAGGGCCAATAGCGGTTGGAATTTCACAGTCGCTTCCTGTTGAAAAAAGAGGTTGTTATTAACCGAGTGGTGCGTATTAAATAGTTATAAGAACGGCTCCGATAGTGAGTTATTTTCATAAGCATATGAGTGAAACGCATATGAGCGCAGCAGGAACGGTCATTCTCGATGGCGGCATGGGCCGTGAGTTGCAACGCGCCGGCGCGCCATTTCGCCAGCCCGAGTGGTCGGCGCTGGCGCTGAGCGAAGCGCCGCAAGCGGTCGAGGCGGTGCATGCCGCTTACATCAATAGCGGCGCCAATGTGATCACCAGCAACAGTTACGCAGTGGTACCGTTTCACATTGGTGAAGAGCGCTTTGTCGCTGAAGGTCAGGCGCTTGCGGCACTGGCGGGGGAGTTGGCGCAACGTGCAGTGCAGGCTTCGGGCAAAGCCGTACGGGTGGCCGGTTCATTGCCGCCGCTGTTTGGTTCGTACCGTCCGGATCTGTTCGAGGCTGGTCGCGTGACCGAACTGTTGACGCCTTTGGTTAACGGTCTGGCCCCATATGTCGACCTGTGGCTGGCAGAAACGCAAAGCTCGATCGTCGAGGCGCGCGCCATTCACGCCGGGCTGCCGAAGGATGGCAAACCGTTCTGGCTGTCATTCACCCTCAAGGATGAAGACACCGATGAAGTGCCGCGCCTGCGCTCCGGTGAGCCCGTTGCCGAAGCGGCTGCGGCGGCGGCTGAGCTCGGCGTCGAAACGTTGCTGTTCAACTGCAGCCAGCCTGAAGTGATTGGCGCGGCCATCGACGCGGCGCGCGCAACGTTCGAGCGTCTCGGCGTGAACATCAACATCGGCGCGTACGCCAATGCGTTTCCTCCGCAACCGAAGGAAGCCACGGCCAACGACGGACTCGACCCGCTGCGTGACGATCTTGATCCGCCGGGGTATCTGCACTGGGCGCTGGATTGGCAACAGCGCGGCGCCACTCATTTGGGCGGCTGCTGCGGGATCGGGCCGGAGCATATTGCGGTGCTGGAGCAGGAACTGCGTCGATAAGCCTGACCCCGCCAATTGTGGAGCGAGCCTGCTCGCGAAAGCGGTCAGTCAGTCAACATTTGCAGTGACTGACATACCGCCTTCGCGGGCAGGCTCGCTCCCACAGGGTATTTGAGAAATTCAGCTACGGCACTCGGCCAAGCCTTTCACTTGGCCACCCGGCGTCTGGTTTTCATCGCTCAACCAGCGCTCGAACCCGGTGCCAATCGCCGCCCATTCCGCATCCAGAATCGAATACCACGCGGTATCGCGGTTCTGTCCCTTGACCACCATGTGCTGGCGGAACACTCCTTCGAAGCTGAAGCCCAAACGCTCGGCCGCGTATTTGGAGCGGGCGTTGCCGTTGTTGCACTTCCATTCCAGGCGCCGGTAACCCAGCTCGAACGAGTACTTGGCCAGCAGGTACACCGCCTCGGTGCTTTTCGGCGAGCGCTGCATGGGTGCGCCGAAGGTGACGTGACCGATTTCAATACGACCTTGGGCCGGGACGATCGACATCAGGCTGAGGATGCCCTGGACCTGATCAGTCGCGCGGTCGATGACGCTGAAGAAATACGGGTCGCTGTTGGACGCATGGTTGTTCAACCAGTCGTTGAACGCGCTGCGCTCGCGAAACGGCCCGTAAGGCAGATAATCCCAGAGTTTCGGATCGGCGCCCGGCCCTTCCAGAGCAGCGTAGAGTTGCTCGGCATGCCGTGCCGGGTCGAGTTTCTCCAGGCGAATGAAGCGGCCTTCGAGCAAGGTGGCGGAGGGGGCGGGGACGCCTTTCCAGTCAGCGAGTGAAGCGGTCATGTGCGCGTCTCCTTAAAGTGCTTTACGAAACTGGATGAAACCCGGGCGGTCGGCGATGCGCTCGTAGAGCTGGATCGCGGTGGCGTTGGTTTCGTGGGTCAGCCAGTGGACTTTGCAGCAGCCATCGGCCTTGGCGGTAGCGTAGACATGTTCGATCAACAGGCGACCGACACCCGTGCCCCGCGACTCCGGCACGACCAACAGATCCTGCAGGTAGCAGGAGTTTTCGATGCTCCAGTTCGAGCGATGATAGATGTAATGCACCATGCCCAACGCTTTGCCATCAGCCCAGGCGATGGCCGCGTGGGTCGGTTCGTTCGGGTCGAGAAAGCGCTGCCAGGTGCTTTGGGTCACGGTGTCCGGCAGCTCGGTGTTGTAAAAGCGCAGGTAGGCCTGCCACAGCGGCAGCCAGGCGGCGTGGTCATTGGCGCTGACCGGGCGAATATCGATCTGGGTCATGCGGGTTTCCTTAGCGCATCAAGCGAGCGAGGGTCTGGTCGTTGGCGTCGGGGCTTGCGGCGAGGCCTTCGCGCACCCCGGCAATGTCTTCGGCGCTGCGGTTCTGGCTGAGCTTACGCTTGCCTTCGAGGCGATCGATGGGAATGGCAAAACCGACAATGGCCTTGAGCATGCCGTCGATGTAATCGGCCGGCGCATCTTCCACCGACCAAGGCTGGGCGCGGCCCGCTTCGTGACGGTCGGTCAGGGTGCTGACGATGTCGAGCAGCCGCCCGCCATCGCTGAAGGTCTCGGCATGACCGTAGGCGTGTACGGCGATGTAGTTCCAGGTCGGCACGACTTTGCCGTGTTCGGCTTTGCTCGGATAGAAGCCTGGACTCACGTAGGCGTCTGGGCCGGCGAAGATCAGCATCGCTTCGGCGCCGTCGCGCAGGTCTTTCCACTGCGGGTTGGCTTTGGCCAGATGACCGTAGAGCGTGCCGTATTCGCCCTGTTCGCGATGCAGCAGCACTGGCACATGGCTGGCTTGCAGTCCGCTCTCACCGTGGCTGACCAGAATGGCCAGGCGCGTGGCAAGGATCAGTTCGTGCAGTTGGGACAAGTCTTGGATGGCAAAGGCGCGTGGTGTGTACATGGACAGATTTTCCTTGGCGAATGCCTGCATCCTAGGCAGGCTATTGGTCTGTTGTAAGAGCCATTGATGAGCCATTTCATAGGTCCATTCGCCATGCCCGATCTGCCACCCTTGTCGATGCCCTTCAACCCGGCCGGTATCGAGCTTGATCGCCGCCAAGGCCTGAGCCGCCAGCTCTATCAGTCTTTGCGCCTGCGGGTGCTTGATGGACGTCTTGCTAGTGGCACGCGATTGCCGGCCAGCCGCGACCTGGCCTCGGCTCTGGGAATATCCCGCAACAGCGTGGTGCGCGCCTACGATCAGTTGTATGCGGAGGGCTTTATCGAAGGACGCGTGGGCGACGGCACCTATGTCGCGCAATTGGCCCAGGGTTCCACCTCGAAGAAAAAACTATCCACAAATCCATCCACAGGCTTGTCAACAGGCTTACCCACAGCCTTATCCACAAATTGGCTGGATTTACCTGTGAATCCATCCAGCAAAGTTATCCACAGCGGTGGATTTTCCCGTATCGAAAAGCATCATTTGCCCCGACCACCGAGCGGTCCGCCGCGGGCTTTTCGGGTGGGCGTTCCAGCGTTCGATCTGTTCCCTTTCGAGGTGTGGGCCAAGCTGAATGCGGCTTTCTGGCGCAAACCGGATCTGCAGCAACTGTGTTATGGCGACCCTTCCGGTGATCCGCGGCTGCGCGCAATGATCGCTGCTTATCTGCGCAGCTCGCGGGGCATGCAGTGCTCGGCTGAGCAAATTGTGATCACCAGTGGCGCGCAGCAGGGCATAAGCCTTTGTGCACAGCTGCTGGTCGAGCCGGGCGACGGGGTGGCGATAGAGAATCCGGGCTATCGCGCCGCCGGGCATGCCTTCGCCGTAGCGGGGGCGAAGTTGCACGGCGTGGCGGTAGACGGCGAGGGCATCGATTGCAGCGCCATGGCTCAGCTCAGCGACTGCCGCGTGGCCTACGTCACGCCGTCTCATCAGTACCCGACCGGCGTGGTGATGAGTCTGGCCCGGCGTCTGGAGTTGCTCGCCTGGGCCGAGCGCGTCGGTGGCTGGATCGTCGAGGATGACTATGACGGCGAATATCGATACACCGGCGCGCCGCTGGCGCCGTTGGCCGCACTTGATCGTCAGGGTCGTGTGCTCTACGTCGGCACGTTCGGCAAAGTCGCCTTTCCGGCGTTGCGCCTCGGTTATCTGGTGCTGCCGCCAGCACTGGTCGAGGTGTTCTCGCAACGCCGTGCTGTCGACGTGCGGCATTCGGAAGTCAGCACCCAGGCGGTGATGGCCGAGTTCATGGCTGCCGGGCATTTTCAGCGGCATATCCGCCGGATGCGCCGGGCTGCGCTGAGCCGGCGCAATTGCTTGCTCGAAGGTTGGCCGACAGCAATCGCCGGTGTCGGTCAATTGCCCGCCGTGTCCGCCGGGCTGCACCTGACGGTCGCTGTGGACAGCGTGGAGCGCGAGCAACAGTTGATCGCTCAGGCCGCTGATGCCGATGTCGAGATCAACGGCCTGAGCACTTACTGGTTGCCGGACTCAACCACACCCATGGCCCGGCGCGCCGGCCTGGTGCTGGGTTTTGCCGCGGTGCCGGAGGCTGCGATCACAGCGGCACTGGCGCGCTTGCGCCAGGCTTGGGTAGGTTGAAGAACAACGCCTCGGCCGAGCGACTGGAAATTTCGCTGCGATGGATTTCAATCAGTTGCTGGTTGCTTGGCTGGCTGGGCTCGTAGGCGCCGCCCATTCGCTGTTGGGCGACGGTTTTCATGTGCCCGCGAACGAACGATGGATCATGCGCCTCGGCGCTGCTGTAGTGAAAATGGGCATAGCACAGGACCTTGTCATTATGGGCATCACGAATCCGGTACTCGTCGAGGAAATCATGCTGACGGCGTCTGATCGGCCGCCGGGTCACGGTTTTGTCGATGGTTATTTCTCCCTTTTCCTTGAGCCATTGCATGCCCGCCGCCGTGGGTAATTGCTGTTTGACCAGGCGAATGCGCGTGCTGGTGCCTTTTTCTTCCAGGGTTTTCGCTGCTTTGTCGAGCGCGTGGCTGAGCGTTTCGGAGGGTTCATGCGGGCCCGCGGTGAGGTTCCTGGCGGTCAGTGCTTCGTCGATCGCCGCAATGGCCTTGCGCAAGAGTGCGGCATGCTGGTGGTATTCCTCCTCGACCTCCACCGGGATCCGCGCGCCGCGTTTGAGGCGCGCCTCGATGCGCCGATGAAATGCCGCCAGGCCATCGATCAGTGCCTGGCCCTCGCGCACACTGTTTTTCAAGTCGACGGGAGAGGTTGGCGCCGGCGCCGGCGGCGTACGCTGTTCGACCCAGACACCGGGCGACTCTTCGTGGAATGTGGCAATGACGCCCGTAAGATGGGTGCGCACTTCCATCGTTTCGGTAGTGTCATCGCCGACGCTTTTCTTGCGTTCGCCGACCACGGTGCCCCTTGATCGTGTGTGGATGATCTGTCGATTCGAGGCAGACGCGGATGGCGTTGACGGACCAGCCTGCGGCACCAGCAGATGCCGGTAGCGCAACAGGTCGGCGAGGCGATTGTCGGCGGCGGCCTTGAAGGCAATCACCCGCGCTTGTACATGTTTGAGTCGGTCTGTGTGGAGCTGGTCGGAATATTCGCTGGCCAGATCGCTGAAGCGTTTGTTCACTGAATCGAACTGCTGGGCAACGTTGCTCAAGGCATCGATGCGTCCACGCAAATCGCCCAGGCTTTCATCGGCGCTCAAGTCCAGCGAGCTCTGGATATTCAGCGCAGCGTCTTCGATGAGATCGGCCAGTGCCTGTTGAGCGCTGGCATGGTCCGTGGTGTCGCCCGGCTTGATACATATTCTCTCGGCGAGGCTGATTTGCAGCACTTTGAGGTCGTTCAACCGGTAATCCGGCAAAGCGTCCCGATACACACGCATGGCTTCCACGGCGTCTTTTCCCAACAGCTTCATTTCTTCGAAGCAGACGTGTGCCGCCTCGATTTTCTCGATGATGCTCTGAGTGGTGTCATTCAGGCTGACCGCCGCCTGGCTGAATGCTTCAGGCTCGACGGTGCGCCCATCCGCGATCATTGTCTGCATGGCCTCGACACTTTGTTGAAAGTGGGAGGAATGCTCGTTGAGCCACTCCTGGCCCAGAAACAATTGCATTTGCAGGCGCTCGGTCATGACGGTGCGGTAATTGGGAATGGTCTGATTGAGATTCAACTCTCTGATCTGCTGAATGTTCGCTGCGTACTCCTTGTACTGGGCGTCGAGTGTGGCGAGGTACTGAGTGCGCGCCTGTGACTGCGCCTGCGGCAAAGCATCGCTCAGGGCATCACGGTCCGCGTTCAGACGTAGCTCCTTGGCATGCATGGTGTTATCGAAAGCGGTGATTTTTTCGGTCAACGCTTTGGCGACGGTCTGCCTGCTGCCACGGGATTTTTGCAGGGCCGAGTCCAGGCCCCCGCCGCGCAGACGCAGGCGCATATCGATCACCCACTCGCCCCTGACGGAATAGGCCAGTGTCGGACCGAAGCGGCGTGGTTGCTGGCGCGAGTCGATAATCTGCACTTTATCGTGTTCGTTGCGCATCACCTCGAACCAGCGCTCGCCGACCTGCACGTACCAGGTGTCGCGGTGAGGGCGCAGGCCCCGGTGCGCGCCGTCGCTGGCAGCGGCGCCAAGATCTTTCGGTCGGTCGAGCTTGAAGCTGTCGAGAACCTTGGCCAGTGCCTGCGGCGAGCGTTTCAGTGCGGTGACGATATCGATGGTGGTCGCGTGTACGCCGGTCATTTCAGCGCCGATGACATCGGGCAATTGCAGCGCCTTGGGTACTTTTACGGCCGGGTTGAGGGACGTTGTTTGTTTTTCTGGCTGCGCCAACGATTCATGTGCTGGTGCCTCGCCGACTGCCGCGCGATGCGCAAGGACCATGCCCAGGGCCAGAAGGATGTCGGCAATTGCCGTCCACGCGATCTTGCCCGACTGCTGATTGGCAACGTCGGTGACTTCTTGCAGATCGTCCATGATTTGCCAGATCCACGCCGCCGTGCCGACGCTGCGCCCCAGAAACGGCAGAGCGGCATTGAACATCAGCCAGCCGCCCTGTTTCAGGGTGGCCCAGCGTGCCTCGGCGTTGGACACCGATTGCCGGTCGGCCTGGGTCAGCAGGGCCTGTACGTTGCGGTCATGAAGGGTCTCCAGCACGTCGCCGGTCAGCACTTGGGTACCCAGCGCGACGGGGCCCGACATGTCGAGTGCCGTCGTCGGATTGACCAGCATCTGTGGAATTGTCCACACCGACGGCAGCCTGGCGGTAAAGACAAACTGGCTGTAATTGAAACGTACGTCATCGGGCAACCACGCCAGCACCGAATCGCGTAAATGTCGCGAATGCTCGATCGCGTAGAGGAGGTTGGCGTGCCCGGGATATTGCATCAACGGCATCTCGAACAGTGGACGGTACAGCAGGCAGGGGCCCTTGTTCGCTTCGCGCGGGCCGATGACGTACATGTTGACGACGCTGTCGCTTACGGAACTGCTGCGGTGCGCGACAAAGGCCAGCGGGCGGATCACGATTTCCTCGCCATCGACGTAGCGCTCTGCGCCGGTCGTCGCCAGCGCCGCTGCCACGTAGCGATACCCCGACTCATCAAGGCCGCCCCGGCCCTGGATCTTGTGCTGCAACGCCAGCAATGGCAGCTCGATGCGTAGCTGGCTCTTGTATAACTCTTTCAAGGCCGACGCCTGATCGGTGTCGTCTACCAGGCATGCCTTCAAGTGCGCTGGATAGGTCTTGCCGATATCCACCGTCCTGACCAGTTTTTCCAGGTAGGCCACGGTCATCCACGCAGGCACTGCGCTGGCGTTTTTATAGCTCACGGTCCTGTTGCCCAGTGGCAGTCCGGCGAGATTCTGCAGGGCAAGTTCCGGCAACGTCAGGGACTGGACGCTGGTGTTGCCGGGCAATACGAACGTGCCCCAGACCACCAGGCTGGTGATGGTGATCAGAATGTCATCGGGGTTGATGTCCTTGGCGCTCGGCTGGTCCTTCGCCATCTGTTGCACCAAGGCGTCGCGGGTGTACGCGCGCAGGTCGATGACCTCGCTCTGGAACGATTTGCCGTCGTGTTCATGCGCAAACGTGGTCAGATCCAGCAGATGCCGGCTATAGCGTGCCTGATCGACGGGCAGCGCATCGTTCAGCCACTGCGGCAGCATCGGTCGCAGTCGCTCGAAATGTGTCTCAAGGCGCGGCGTCGGTTCAGCCGTTTTGCCCAGGGTTCCGGTGTGCGGATAGACGCGGTTGAGCGGCCTTTCAGCAAAAAAATTGATTTCGCCCAGGGCGTCGGCCTCGAGCGAAATCAAGGTGCAGGCCTGATGATCGAAGAAATTGCCCTGCGGTTCGACCAGCCGCCACCTGAGGTGCGGATCTGCGCAAGTAGCACCGAAGCGTTGCTGCAGATCCTCGCCAAGCGCTTGCAGCGAGTCGAAGTGCTGGTAACCGCGAGTGACCGCGTGAGTGAGAATCACGCTACGTTCCGCAACCGTGCCAATGATCACCGCCATATCGAGCAAGGCCAGGTGGGCGGGCTGTGCGGTGTCTTGCCGGTCGAGGTCGATCAGGCAGGCCCGTGTGTCGTAGGTGTCAGCGCTCATGCGTTGTTGCCTGTCGGGCTGGCGGAACACCGCCTCGGCGACGGCGGTTTGAGCGGCATCCCAGCCATGGCTGGCATCGGCTCTCCATAAATTGCGCAACGCTTGCGACAACTGCTGCCAGCGCGGCTGTCCCGGGTAGGTGAACTCATCCCAGTAGATGACGTGCCGATCCTTGTAGGCGATGAACAACAGCGGTGCGAGCTCGTTGAGCAGCAGACCGATGGCCTCGATTTTCACCGGCAACTGCACGGGGGCCGGCCAGGCAGGCTGCTGGGTCAGATAATGCTCGCCGTCCAGATAGGTCACGGTTTTGCCGGTCATGCCAAGGCGTACCAGCGCATCGGTCAGCGATTCAACGTTGGGCCGACCGGCGAAGACTTGATCGTCATCGATCTCCCAGGTCGGTTCTACGACCATGGCCAATTGCGGGTCGATCTCAAGGTTGGGGTACAGCGTCTTGAGTGCCGGGCCCAGCGTTTTCGTGGCGACTTCATGGAGTGAGGGGCCGGTGACCAGTTGGGTCACGATATCGACGGTACTGGGGGAGGGGAGTTCGGGCATCAGTGATTCCTGCTCTGTCGGGCGCCGAATGCCGGCGGTTCAGGGCAAGTTAAAAGGCGCCACGTTCGCGCGTGCGGTACATAGATCTGCCGGGCAAAAAAAAGACCCGCGTGCGCGGGTCCTGGAGGCGGTACGGGGATCAGGTTCCGGATTTGATTTTGGTCCACGCCCGCGTTCGTGCGCGTTCGGCATCCCGAGGCAGCGGCTGCAAGGTGTAGAGCGTGCTCATCGCCGCATCGGTCGGGTACAGGTTCGGGTTGTTGCGAATGGCCGGATCGACCAGACCGGTGGCGTCCTTGTTCGGATTGGGATATCCGACAAAATCGCTGACCGGGGCGATCACCGCAGGTTGCAGCAGATAGTTGATGAAGGTGTAGGCGTCCTCAGTGTTCTTTGCGCCTTTGGGGATGGCGAGCATGTCGAACCAGATCGGCGCCCCTTCTTTTGGCAGGCGCATGTCCACCACCACACCGTTTTTCGCTTCTTTGGCGCGGTTGGCCGCTTGCGAGAAGCTGCCGGAATAACCGACGGCCACGCAGATGTCGCCGTTGGCGATGTCGGCCATGTATTTGGAGGAATGGAAGTAGGTCACGTAGGGGCGGATCTTCATCAGCAGCGCTTCGGCCTTGGCGTAATCCGCCGGTTTCTTGCTGTTGGGGTCCAGACCCAGGTGTTGCAGGGCCAGCGGCAGAATCTCCGACGGTGAATCGAGCAGGGCGACGCCGCACTGCTTGAGCTTGCTGATGTTCTCTTCCTTGAAGATCAGGTCCCAACTGTCCACTGGCGCGTTGTCGCCCAGCGCTGCCTTGATCCTGGCCGGATTGAAGCCGATGAGGATGGTGCCGTACATGTAAGGCACGGCGAATTTGTTTCCCGGATCGTTGGCTTCGATCAGCTTCATCAGTTTCGGATCAAGGTGATTCCAGTTCGGCAGCTTGCTGCGATCCAGCGGCTGGAATACTCCGGCCTCGATCTGTTTGGCGAGGAAGACGTTGGACGGCACTACCACGTCGTAGCCGGAATTGCCGGTGAGCAACTTGGCCTCAAGGGCTTCGTTGGTGTCGAAGATGTCGTAGATCAGTTTGGTCTGGGTGTTCTGCGCCTTGAACTCGTCCAGCGCTTTGGGGGTGATGTAGTCGAACCAGTTGTAGACGCGCAGTGTGCGTTCTTCGGCGTGGGCGCCGGCGCTCAGCATGGCCGCGCACAGCGCCGAGGCGATCAGTCGCTTTTTCATTGTTCAAAACCTTCCAGCACGTTCACGGCGTTGATGCCGATCTCTTCAACGGCGTAGCCACCTTCCATGACGAACAGGGTCGGTTTGCCAAGGGCGGCAATGCGTTTGCCCATGGCCAGGTAATCCGGGCTGTCGAGTTTGAACTGCGAGATCGGGTCGTCCTTGAACGTGTCGACGCCGAGGGAGACGACGACGATGTCTGCGCCATAATTGTCGATTTCATCGCAGGCCCGATCCAGCGCCGCGCTCCACACGTCCCAGCCGGAACCGGCCGGCAGCGGATAATTGAAATTGAACCCTTCACCGGCACCTTCGCCGCGCTCGTCGTCGTAGCCGAGGAAGAACGGAAACTCCGCTTCCGGGTGGCCGTGGATCGAAGTGAACAGGACGTCGCTGCGCGCGTAGAAAATCGACTGGGTGCCGTTGCCGTGGTGGTAATCGACGTCGAGGATCGCGACTTTCCGGTGACCCTGATCGAGGAACGCTTGCGCGGCGATGGCGGCGTTGTTGAGGTAGCAATAACCGCCCATCAAATCGCTGGCAGCGTGATGGCCCGGCGGACGGCACAGCGCGAAGGCCGCGCGGGCGCCACCCTGGATTTTCGCTTGCGCGGTCAGGGCCACCTGCGCTGCGCTGTAGGCGGCTTGCCAGGTGCCGGCGGTGATCGGTGCGCCACCGTCGAAACTGTAATAACCGAGCTGGCCGTGCAGGCTGGTCGGTTTGATCGCACGCAGCGTGCGCGCCGGCCAGGTGTAGGGCAGCAGGTCGCCGTCGGTGTTGAACTCGGTCCAGCGATCCCACGCACCTTTGAAAAATTCCAGATAGTCACGGCTGTGAATGCGCGCGATCGGCTCCAGACCGAAATCCTTCGGCGCTTCGACGGCACCGAGATTCTGCTTCTGCACCCGTTGCAGTACGTGGTCGGCACGAGAGGGCATCTCGAAGCATGGCTTGAGCTGGCCATCGATGAGCTCACAGCGGCCATGGTGCAAGTGGTGATCGTCTGAGTAGATCGTCAGCATTTGTTGTTCTCCGCAGGGCTGATTCGGTGGTCTTCAGTGTTGCGGGGCGAGGTGAATCGGGGAACGTCGGGAGCGGCCAAAAGGGGATCGAAATGGCCAAAACCTCTGACCGCAATTCGCCCCTTGATAACGCTGGCTCAAGGGTGAATTACGAACCCTTGTAGGAGTGAGCCTGCTCGCGATAGCGGTCCGTCAGGCAAAGAATGTGTTGGATGATAAATAGCCATCGCGAGCAGGCTCACTCCTACAGGGAGGATCAATGCGGCCGGAACTGACTCGGCGCCACGCCGCTCCAGCGCACAAAGGCATGGCGGAAACTGGCGGTCTCACTGAAGCCCAGCGTCTCGGCGATCCGATAGATCGGCAACTGATCCTCACACAACATCTGCTTGGCCCGCTCGAAACGCAATTCATCGAGCAGTTCCTGATAGCTGCTGCCCATGTCTTTCAGATGCCGGCGCAAGGTGCGCGGTGAACACTTCATCTGCTGCGCGAGCCCTTCGAGTCCCGGCGCGGCATTCAATTGCGCGCTGAGCAGCTGACGAATCCGCCCCAGCCAGGCCTGACGTCCGGTGAACTCCAGATTCTGCTTGCGGCAACGTTCGGCCATGGCCTGATGGGTAATAGCGTCGGCCAGCGGCAACGGCTGATCCAGCCAGTGGCGGTCGAAGGCGAAGGCGTTGTCCTTGGCCGAGAACTGCAGCGGCGAGTTGAAAGGTTCAGCATAACTGTCGCGGTAATCGGGCGCGGCGTGCTCGAAACGCGTAGCGCGCAGTGGCAGCGCATGGCCGAGCAAGTCGTCGCAGATGACTTTCAGCGACACCAGACAAAATTCGGCGTTGAACACCGCCATGGCCGGGCTCTCGCGATAGTCGGCGGCGACGAACCATACCTGCTCGCCATCGTCTTCCAGGCTCAGTTCGAACAGCGTTCCCAACAGCGCCGGATAACGGATCGCCAGCCGCAAAGCGTCACCGAAGGTGGCACAGGTCAGCAGGGCGTAACCGAGCATGCCGTAACAGGAGACGTGCATGCGCCGGCCCAGTTCAAGGCCGATGTCACGCTTGAGCGCGACGGCGTTGGTGCAGACCTGCATCTCCTGATGGGTGGTGATGCGCGTGTCGGCCCGCTGCAGATCCGCCGCAACGATGCCGCTGCCAGCCAGCAACGCCTCGCTCGACAGGCCTTCGGCCTTGAAGGTGTTGAGGATCAGCGAGACCGCGTTGAGGGTGGTGAGGTGGGAGTGGAGCATAAGAAGTTCCCCGATCATGGATGGGGATACACCAGCAATTTATGTGCCGCTCAAGATAATTTGTAATGTCGAGATTATATTGGAAGTTAAACTTCCAATCACTGACGAGAGATTTGCAAGTTGTAAGTTATATTTTTAAAGTTGTCTATAAGCCGTTGAGTAATCAGAGCAGGACATGGCCCATGTCAATTCTAAATATTAAGCTGCGCTTGGTCTACTGTCAGAAATCACAGGTTTTTGGCGAATTGTTAACCGTTTGTCGAATATTTTTATTTAGAGGTATTTTTTTTGACAGCTACATAAGTCGGGTCTAGTTTGCCAGTGGATGTCGCTAATTGTTTAGTGGATGTTGCGAGTTCTTCAGTAAATATGAATTTTGACCAATGTGTCGATAAGGAGATTTAAATGAGCGGTTCACAAGCTAAAAAATATTCGCTGGAATTTTTCAAAGGCAGCAAGAAGGCGCTTCAAGGCCAGATTACTGTGGAGGTTGACGGTCACAAGCAAACGTTTCCGGTCATTCACGCCGAAGTTCGTGCTAATGAAATTGTTTTCGACTTCGATATGAGCGGCGGAGATCCGGGCCGCAATAACATTATCGGCGTGGCAATCGGCAAAGCTTATTTGAATACGAAAGTGGAGTTTGTAGGGCACGGCGACCCTGTTTATTTGTTGTTTCAGGATTCTGTGCAAGAGTGGGTGGCGACAAAGGGCTGGATTCGAGTGGAGTGGCAAGAGGGCAGTAAAAAGATAGCTGGGTTGCTGGATGATGTTCAAGGCGATAGAGACGGTAACTCCATACTCACCGGCGGAAAATTCGAAGTTACTTTAGATTAATTGTTTAAACCTTCCTGCATCAATTTTGCAGGAAGGTTTATTTATGATGAAAAGTGTATTGGACAGCGCTGGTCAGACCAGCTCTCCACACAGATCCAGCTCAACCAGTTGACGAACTTCCTGTGTGTTAAGCCCTGCGCCAAGCAGACCATGCAACTTGCCGAACGCCGCTTCGCGGGTCATGCCCCCACCGGACAACACGCCCGCACTTCGCAAGCGGCTGCCCGCTTCGTACACATCAAGCTCAACGCCACCTTCATGACACTGCGTGACTGCAACCACGACCACGCCGTTATCCCGTGCGCGGCCAAGGCTGGCGAGGAATTGCGGGTTGTCGCTCGGCCCTGTGCCGCTGCCGTAGCACTCCAGCACCAGACCTTGAATGCCGCTGTCGAGCAGGCCGTCGAGCACCTCGGCGCTGATGCCCGGGAACAGTGGCAACACCGCCACCTTGGCCAGTTGCTTCGGCTGGTTGTAGTTCAACGACGCTGGAATCGAAGGCGCTTTCAGGCCACCGCCCTGACGCTCAAGTCGTTTGAACGGATGACGGCCAAAACTGCGCACTTTCGCGCAACGGGTCGGGGCCAGCAGTTCGCCGTGGAAGTACAGATGCACGCCGGGCGCCAGGCCTTGGCCGAGGGCGACCAGCGCGCCGCCGAGGTTTTCCCAGGCATCGCTGTCGGTCACGCCTGCCGGCTGCATCGAACCGGTGAAGCACACGCGGGCGTGCAGACCGAGCAATTGAAAACTCATCGCCGCTGCGCTGTACGCCAGCGTGTCGGTGCCGTGCAGGATCAGCACGCTGTCGCAGCCTTTTACGTCAACGGCATCGACCACCGCTTCGCGCAGTTGCTGCCAGTAGGCCGGGGTCATGTTGGCGCTGTCGATCAGCGGCGACATCTCGCGAAATTGCCACTGTGGCACCACCAGCTCAGGCTGGCTGTGCAGGTAGTCACGCATCCGCGCTTCGAAACCGGACGCCGGGGCCAGGCCGTGGGCGCTGGCCTGCATGCCGATGGTGCCACCGGTGTAGAGCACCATGACGTGTTGGGCGGCGGGATAGGAATGGGCAATCATCTGAGGTCTCCACAAGAGATGACATTGTA
Source organism: Pseudomonas sp. FR229a (assembly GCF_030209115.1). NCBI lineage: Bacteria > Pseudomonadati > Pseudomonadota > Gammaproteobacteria > Pseudomonadales > Pseudomonadaceae > Pseudomonas > Pseudomonas sp. FR229a. The sequence goes on from NZ_JARVSP010000008.1 coordinate 199,694, forward strand.
GGAGTGAGCCTGCTCGCGATAGCAGTCTTTCAGCCAACATAAATGTTGAATGATCAATCGCTATCGCGAGCAGGCTCACTCCTACAAGTTATTGCATCACAATAACTGACGGGCGCAGCGGATGCGCCCGTCATTCACCTGTCAGCGTTGCGCTGCAGGTACGCCTTGCGGCGCAGTTTCAGTCTGGCCCGCAGCGGCTGGCGGGTTGACTGGCCAAGCGTTGCGATCCAGATCCAGATCGGCAAATTTGCTGGAGTCAAATACTGGCTGTTTGACGCCGGCGCGGCGCTGTTCGTCGTAGTCGCGCATCACGCGCAGGCCGACCTTGAACAGCATGGCCAGGGCCACCAGGTTGACGAAGGCCAGGCAGGTCATGGTGATGTCGGCGAAGGCGAACACGGTCGACAGGTCCTGCATCGAACCCCAGACCACCAGCGCCAGCACCAGGCCACGGAACAGCATCAGCAGGGCGCGGTTGCGGCTGAGGAACTGCAGGCTGTTTTCGCCCAGGTAGTAGTTGTAGAGGATGCAAGTGAAGACGAACAGCGACAGCGCGACGCTGACGAACATGCGACCCCAGTCACCGACTACGGCAGCCAGCGAGTTCTGGGTCAGGACGATGCCGTCACCTTCGAAGCCCGGCGTATAGAAGCCCGACAGCAGGATCAGCAGCGCGGTGCAGGTGCAGATCACGAAGGTATCGAGGAATACGCTGAAAGCCTGGACCACGCCCTGTGCACCCGGGTGCTTTACGGCGGCCACAGCGGCGACGTTCGGCGCACTGCCCAGACCCGCTTCGTTGGCAAACACGCCACGCTTCACGCCCATGACGATGGCGCTGCCGAGCAGGCCACCAAAGGCCGGATCGAGACCGAAGGCGCTCTTGAAGATGGTTTCCAGCATGGCCGGCACGTGTTCGATCTGGGTGCCGATCACGTACAGGGTCACGCCGATATAGGCCAGGGTCTTGATCGGGACCAGCAGGTCGGAGACCGAAGCGATGCGCTTGATCCCGCCGATAAACGTGATGGCCAGCAGCACTGCGAGGACGATCCCGGTGTGGCGCGGGTCGAAGTCAAAGGCGTTCTGCAGCGAGTGGGTCACGGTGTAGGACTGCAGGCCAATGAAGGCGAAGCCGTAAGTGACCAGCAGCAGAATCGAGAAAACCACCGCCATGCCTTTGAGCTTGAGCCCGTGCTGGATGTAGTAGGCCGGGCCGCCACGGTACAGGCCGTCGCCATCGGCGCGCTTGTAGACCTGGGCCAGGGTGCACTCGAAGAAGCTGCTGGACATGCCGACCAGTGCGGTCACCCACATCCAGAACACCGCACCCGGACCACCGAGGGTCACGGCGATGCCGACACCGGCGATGTTGCCTGCACCGACGCGGCCGGCGAGGCTGAGCATCAAGGCCTGGAACGAGCTGAGTTGCCCGGCGCTGCCTTTGAGGCTGTCGCGGAACACCGCGAACATGTGGAAGAAGTGACGCAGTTGAACGAAACGCGAGCGAATCGTGAAGTAGCTACCGAGCCCGACAATGAGCACGATCAGTACTTTCCCTGAGAGGAAGTCGTTGATGACTTCGAGCATGGATTTTTCCTCGCTGTTTTTTGTGGGTGCAAATGCTGGATCGGAGAAACATCGTGTTACACCGGTCTGCGCGCGGCACGACGGGTGAGGCGAAGGTTTCGTCCCGGATCCATATCGCGGGTTTTGTTATTAGTTCGGGTTTCGCATGGGTAATGGCCTCGTTACCGACGACCGCTCACGCGAAGAGGGGCGGCACTATACCGATCAGTGGCGCGCCCGTCTGCACGGTAGTGGTGCAAGCGACGAAACGAAGCGTTGAAACACCCGGCGTTACCGGCGCCGGGCTTTTGTAGGAGTGAGCCTGCTCGCGATGCAGGCGCTGAGGTTCTAATGGCACACCGCGTCATCGTTCATCGCGAGCAGGCTCACTCCCACAGAAGACGTTTGTCCTTAAAACAGTTAAAAAAAAGGGCTCGGGGACAAAATCCCCAAGCCCTCAAAAGGTGAGAGGTGTCTAGTCCCTCGACCTGGTGAGCGGTGCTGCAAGTTTGCGTCGGCTCAGGCTTTGAGCGGAACCAGACGCGGAGCGATCATGTTTTCCGGGCGCAGGATGTCGGCGAGCATCGCTTCGTCGAGCAGACCTTCTTCGCGCACCAGTTCCAGCACGCCACGGCCGCTTTCAAGGGCGATACGGGCGATGCGGGTGGCGTTCTTGTAGCCGATGTACGGGTTCAGTGCGGTGACCAGACCGATCGAGTGCTCGACCAGTTCACGGCAGCGCGCTTCGTTGGCGGTGATGCCGACGATGCAGTGCTCGCGCAGCATGTCCATGGCGCGTTGCAGCAGGCGGATCGAGTCGAGGATCTTGAAGGCGATCAGCGGCTCCATCACGTTCAGCTGCAACTGGCCGCCTTCGGCCGCCATGGTCAGCGCCAGATCGTTACCGATGACCTGGAACGCCACCTGGTTCACGGCCTCCGGGATCACCGGGTTGACCTTGCCGGGCATGATCGAGCTGCCTGGCTGACGCGCCGGCAGGTTGATTTCATTGATGCCGGTGCGTGGGCCGCTGGACAACAGGCGCAGGTCGTTGCAGATCTTCGACAGCTTGACCGCAGTGCGCTTGAGCATGCCGGAGAACAGCACGAACGCGCCCATGTCGGAGGTTGCTTCGATCAGGTCGGCGGCCGGTACCAGCGGTTGACCGCTGATCAGTGCCAGACGCTGTACCGCCAGTGCCTGGTAGCGCGGGTCGGCGTTGATGCCGGTGCCGATCGCGGTGCCGCCCAGGTTTACCTCGGTCAGCAGTTCCGGGGCCAGCGTCTTCAGACGGGCGAGGTCTTCGCCCATGGTGGTGGCGAACGCGCGGAATTCCTGGCCGAGGGTCATCGGCACGGCGTCTTGCAGCTGGGTACGGCCCATTTTCAGGACGTGATCGAACTCTTTGCCCTTGGCCGCGAAGGCCTGGATCAGGCTGTCGAGACTGGCCAGCAGCGCGTCGTGACCGAGCAGCAGACCCAGACGGATCGCCGTCGGGTAGGCGTCGTTGGTTGACTGCGCCATGTTCACGTCATCGTTCGGATGCAGGTACTGGTATTCGCCTTTCTCGTGGCCCATCGCTTCCAGAGCAATGTTGGCGATCACTTCGTTGGCGTTCATGTTGGTGGACGTGCCGGCGCCACCCTGAATCATGTCGACCACGAACTCTTCGTGGTAATCGCCGCGGATCAATCGGGCACAGGCTTCGCTGATGGCAGCGTGCTTGGCTTCGCTCAGGTGACCCAGCTCGCGGTTGGCGTCAGCGGCGGCCTGTTTGACCATCGCCAGGCCCACAACCAGTTTCGGGTAATGCGAAATCGGAACTCCCGAGAGGCGGAAGTTGTTCACCGCTCGCAGGGTCTGGATGCCGTAATACGCATGGGCCGGTACTTCGAGGGCGCCAAGCAGGTCGGTTTCTGTGCGGAAAGATGCAGCGGAGGACATGATAGAAATCATCTCGATAAGGACCCGGTCTGTGCCGGAACGCTGCGAATGCTAGGCTTGTGGGGATTTTTGGGCCAATGCTGTTCAGCACTGCCCTATGCACATTCGGCATAATGCCCATGTGACGCCGTCTGTGCGGCAGACGTGTGACCTGTTTTGGTGCGTGTCCGGGAGGACGTGATGAATCTGGAAAGCAAATGGCTCGAGGACTTCAGTGCCTTGGCCGCTACCCGCAGCTTCTCGCAGGCGGCCGAACGGCGCTTCGTGACCCAGCCGGCGTTCAGTCGGCGGATTCGCAGCCTCGAAGCCGCATTGGGGCTGACCCTGGTCAATCGTTCGCGCACGCCGGTCGAACTGACGGCGGCGGGGCAGTTGTTTCTGGTGACCGCGCGCACCGTGGTCGAACAGCTCGGTGAAGTGCTGCGCCACCTGCATCATCTGGAAGGCGGGCAGGGCGAGGTGATGCAAGTCGCAGCGGCGCACTCGCTGGCCCTGGGCTTTTTTCCGCGCTGGATCGCCCAGTTGCGCAACGAAGGGCTGAACATTGCCACGCGGCTGGTGGCGACCAACGTTGGCGACGCCGTGCATGCACTGCGCGAAGGCGGCTGCGATCTGATGCTGGCGTTCTACGACCCGGATTCGGCGATGCAGATGGACCCGGAAATCTTCCCCTCGCTGCACCTGGGCCAGACCGAGATGCTGCCGGTGTGCGCGGCGGATCTGGATGGCAAGCCATTGTTCGATCTGGAAGGTGAGGCGAGCGTGCCGTTGCTGGCTTACAGCGCCGGGGCGTTTCTCGGCCGTTCGGTCAACGGCCTGCTACGCCAGCGCCAGCTGCGCTTCACCACGATCTACGAAACCGCCATGGCCGACAGCCTGAAGAGCATGGCGCTGGAAGGCCTGGGTATCGCCTGGGTGCCGCAACTGAGCGTACGCGCCGAACTGGCGCGCGGCGAACTGGTGGTCTGTGGCGGCCCGCAATGGCATGTGCCGCTGGAGATCCGCCTGTACCGCTGCGCCCTGGTGCGCAAGGCCAACGTGCGGTTGCTGTGGCGCAAGCTTGAAGGCGGCGCTGCACAAAACTCTTGAACACACCCGCAGCCCTGTGGGAGCGAGCCTGCTCGCGAAAGCGTCTGCACATTCAACGATGATGTGACTGACACACCGCCATCGCGAGCAGGCTCACTCCTACAGGGATTTGTGGTGTTGCGGCGCTGACCTTCAAGTCAATAAAACCGGGCATTTGCGGCAGATGACAGATGGTCGTTTCGGGGGCTGTTTATTGCTTTCTTTGCGGTATACTGCGCGGCCTTCGGCCGGCACGTCCGGCCATTTTTCGCACAATCAAGCCACGCAACCTGCGTGGCTTGTTGTTTTATGACGCGCCTGCGGGCGCTCCAGAGAGAAGAGGCGCGACGATGAGTGCACTGGTTGGCGTGATCATGGGCTCCAAGTCCGATTGGTCCACCCTTAGCCACACCGCCGATATGCTGGAAAAGCTCGGCATCCCGTACGAGGTCAAGGTGGTCTCCGCCCACCGCACCCCGGATCTGCTGTTCCAGTACGCCGAAGAGGCTGAAAGCCGCGGCATCGAGGTGATCATCGCCGGTGCCGGTGGCGCAGCCCACTTGCCAGGCATGTGTGCGGCCAAGACCCACCTGCCGGTGCTGGGCGTCCCGGTGCAGTCGGCCATGCTCTCGGGCGTCGATTCGCTGCTGTCGATCGTGCAGATGCCCGCGGGCATTCCGGTCGCCACCCTGGCCATCGGCAAGGCCGGCGCGATCAACGCCGCGCTGCTCTCGGCGAGCATCCTCGGCGCCAAGCACCCGCAGTTCCACGCGGTACTGAAAACCTTCCGTGCCGAGCAGACAGACAGCGTCCTGGACAATCCAGACCCACGTATTGCCTGAGGTTGTTGAGATGAAGATCGGTGTAATCGGTGGCGGCCAGTTGGGTCGCATGTTGGCCCTGGCGGGCACTCCGCTGGGGATGAACTTCGCTTTTCTCGACCCTGCGCCGGACGCTTGTGCGGCCGCACTGGGCGAACACCTGCGGGCCGATTACGGCGATCAGGATCATCTGCGCCAACTGGCCGATGAAGTCGATCTGGTGACCTTCGAATTCGAAAGCGTCCCGGCCGAAACCGTGGCGTTTCTCTCGCAATTCGTGCCGGTCTACCCGAGCGCCGAAGCGCTGCGCATCGCCCGTGATCGCTGGTTCGAAAAAAGCATGTTCAAGGACCTCGGCATTCCGACCCCGGCCTTCGCCGACATCCAGTCGCAAGCCGATCTGGAAGCCGCCGTCGCTTCCATCGGTCTGCCGGCCGTGCTGAAAACCCGCACCCTGGGTTACGACGGCAAGGGCCAGAAAGTCCTGCGCAAGCCGGAAGACGTTGCGGGTACTTTCGCCGAACTGGGCAGCGTTGCCTGCCTGCTGGAAGGATTCGTGCCGTTCACCGGCGAAGTGTCGCTGATCGCCGTGCGTGCCCGCGATGGTGAAACGAAGTTCTATCCACTGGTGCACAACACCCACGACAGCGGCATCCTCAAGCTGTCGGTCGCCAGCACCGATCACCCGTTGCAGGCGCTGGCGGAAGATTATTCCAGCCGTGTGCTCAAGCACCTCGACTACGTCGGCGTGATGGCTTTCGAGTTCTTTGAAGTCGACGGTGGCCTGAAAGCCAACGAAATCGCCCCGCGCGTGCACAACTCCGGGCACTGGACCACCGAAGGCGCCGAGTGCAGCCAGTTCGAAAACCACCTGCGCGCCGTGGCCGGCCTGCCACTGGGTTCGACCGCCAAGGTCGGCGAGAGCGCGATGCTCAACTTCATCGGCGTGGTACCGCCGGTTGAGAAAGTCATCGCCATCGAAGACTGCCATCTGCATCACTACGGCAAGGCCTTCAAGGCCGGACGCAAGGTCGGCCACGCCAACCTGCGTTGCGCCGACATGGCCACGCTGCAAGCGCAGATCATCAAGGTCGAAGCGCTGATCGCCGAGTAAAAACGGTTTCATGTGGCAGCGGCGGAACCATTCAAGGGCCGCCGTTCTCTCATGGCAGGATGCCAAAGTCTGTCTAGGCTTTCGCATATCTACCAAATCAGAGGGAAATGCCATGGGAATTATCGGAACCATCTTTATCGGCTTGATCGTCGGCCTGCTGGCTCGGTTCCTGAAACCGGGCGATGACAGCATGGGCTGGATCATGACCATCCTGCTCGGTATCGGCGGTTCGCTGGCAGCCACCTACGGCGGCCAGGCTCTGGGCATCTATCAGGCGGGCGAGGGCGCGGGTTTCCTCGGCGCACTGGTCGGCGCTGTCGTGTTGCTGGTGATCTACGGTCTGATCAAAAAGAACTGATCGAAAGCGACAAAGCACTCTCGGCCTTCGCGGCCGGGAGGGCTAGAATGCGCGGCGACTCACCGTTCATACCCTTGCCTGCCGAGCACCTTCATGCGCCGTCTTCTGTTGACTCTCCTTTTGCTGGGCAGCTATCTCGCCCACGCCGGCGAACTGCCGGAAACCGACTGGCTGGAACTGATGCCCAAGTCGGACCAGAAGGCCCTCGAGGCCATGCCTGAAATCGACCACAACTCCCCCGAGGCCACTGGCACCTTCACCGAGAAGGGTGGGATGAAGCAGGCCAAAGGTCTGCCGGCGGTGATGTATTCGACGAAAACCGTGGCGTCGATGAACGACAAGCACATCCGCCTCGGTGGTTACCCGGTGCCGCTGGAATCCGATGCCAAGGGCCGCAGCACGTTGTTCTTCCTCGTGCCGTATCCGGGCGCCTGCATCCATGTGCCGCCACCGCCGCCGAATCAACTGGTACTGGTGCGTTATCCGAAAGGCTTGAAGCTGGACGACATCTATACACCGCTCTGGGTGACCGGCACGCTGAAAATCGAAAAGGTCAGTAATGACCTGGCGGATGCGGCCTATGCGCTGGAAGCGGATAAGGTGCGGGTGGTGGAGGAGGCTGACCTTTAAAGCAAAAGATCGCAGCCTTCGGCAGCTCCTACATGGGATTGATGTACGCCCTGTAGGAGCTGCCGAAGGCTGCGATCTTTTGATCTTAAAGTGGTTTGCTGGCGACGCTGACGCCCATGGTGTGGCTCGCACCCGGCGCGAGGCTCACGATGTCGTCCATCACATTCGCCGTCTCGATGCACAGCATGCGCTGCCAGCCGTCGTTGTCCATGTCGGGCAATGCGGCGGCGCGGTCGATCCACGGGTTCCAGATCACCGCAGTCCGCGAGCCTGTAGCCGTCAGCACGACGCGTCGTTCCCAGGTCGGATCAACGATGCTCAGCTGTGGCGGAGCGTCAAGGTAGATGCGGTCGGTTTCGCCACTGAAATGCAGATCGCCGCTCTGGCTGGCCGTGTTCCAGTCATCCAGGGTCTCGATGTAATTCAGCCCGGCCACGCCGTCGACATGCACAGTGCGCACGTCACTCACGGCGAAATACGTGTGCAGCGCCTGACTCAATGTGACGGAGTCAGTACCACGGTTATGGCTGGTCAGACTGTAGTGCAATTGATCCGCCAGATGCAGGGTCAGGGTCAGATCCACCTCGTGCGGCCAGCCCGGCAGGCCTCCTTCCGGGTAGGGCAGCTTGAACTCGACCTTGATGCCGTCAGCCTCTGATTCGATGTTGCCCAACTCCCAGTCCATCGCCCGCACCAGACCGTGCGCGGGGGCCGGTTGCTCGCCGGTATACATCGCCTGCACGCTGTGCGGGTTGCGTTCGAACTTGCCGAACCACGGCCAGCACACCGGCACACCGGCGCGGATGCTCTTGCCGGTCTTGAACTCGGCCTTGTCGTTGAGCCAGATGATCGGCGGCTGGCCGTCGATCTGATAACTGAGGATGTGCGCGCCTTGCTGGGCCACCAGCACTTCGGCCTTGCCGTGGCGGATGCGCCAGCAGTTCAGTTCATCCTGTTTGACGGCTTCAACGTTGGGCGTGTTCATGGGCAACTCTCGATCAGACACTGGGGACGACTATCGACCGCAAAACGGCCGCGAGGTTTAACGCGCGCGTGGCGGCACCGAGCGGGTGCGACCGCTGCCGTCGATGGCAACGAAGACGAAAACCGCCTCGGTAACCTTGCGCCATTCGCTGGACAGTGGGTCATCGCTCCACACTTCGACCATCATCTGGATCGAGCTGCGGCCGATTTCCAGGGTCTGGGTATAAAAGGACAACTGCGCGCCCACGGCGACCGGCACGAGAAACGCCATGCGGTCGATGGCGACGGTGGCGACGCGGCCACCGGCAACACGGCTGGCCATGGCGGTGCCGGCCAGATCCATTTGCGCGACCAGCCAGCCGCCGAAAATATCTCCAAAGCCATTGGTTTCGCGCGGAAGTGCGGTGATTTGCAGGGCCAGGTCGCCCTGTGGGATCGGATCTTCTTGTTCGAGCTCTATCATGCCGAGGGGCCTCTGACCCGTGACTCTTCGTGGGTATTGCGGGTGGTAGCCGTCTTCAAGAAAAACGATTCAACACCGAACACACTGCGTTCGTCACGTTTTCCATCAGGCGCCTAAAGGGAAACTCTGCGAAAAAGGCTAAATCCCGAGCAAAGGACGGGCCAACAACGTTTTCGCACAGTAACCTCTTACAAATCCTGCGCAGGTGGCGAGTATATCGGTCGATAGACTCCGCGACGACCACCCGGTTCTGATTTCGACCGTCAATTACGCACCTCTATGTGCTTTTTCGAACAATTTGCTATGGTGCCGAACCTGTCCAAGCCACCGCCAGCGTTGTTGTGGCGACAGATTCGACTATAAGAGAAGCCCTTGCCATGACCACAGCGCCTTCGAGCCTCGCGCAGCCCGAGCAACCCGCACGACCGTTGACCCGCAATGACTACAAGACTCTGTCGCTGTCCGCCCTTGGCGGGGCGCTGGAGTTTTACGATTTCATCATCTTCGTTTTCTTCGCCACCGTGGTCGGCAAGCTGTTCTTCCCGGCCGACATGCCCGAGTGGCTGCGCTTGATGCAGACCTTCGGCATCTTTGCGGCCGGCTATCTGGCGCGGCCGCTGGGCGGCATCGTCATGGCGCACTTCGGCGACCTGCTGGGGCGCAAGAAAATGTTCACCCTGAGCATTTTCATGATGGCCGTACCGACGCTGATCATGGGCCTGCTGCCGACCTACGCGCAGATCGGCATCTGGGCGCCGATCCTGTTGCTGCTGATGCGGGTGATCCAGGGCGCCGCGATTGGCGGTGAGGTGCCGGGGGCGTGGGTCTTCGTTTCCGAACACGTACCGCAAAAGCACATCGGCTACGCCTGCGGCACCCTCACCAGCGGTCTGACTGCCGGCATCCTCCTTGGCTCGCTGGTCGCCACGGCGATCAACAGCATTTATACGCCCGTTGAAGTGTCGGATTACGCCTGGCGGATTCCGTTCCTGCTTGGCGGCGTGTTCGGCCTGTTCTCGGTGTATCTGCGCCGCTGGCTGCACGAAACCCCGGTATTCGCCGAACTGCAACTGCGCAAGGCACTGGCCGAAGAAGTGCCGTTGCGCGCGGTACTGCGTGACCACCGCGGCGCCATCGCCATCTCGATGCTGCTGACCTGGTTGCTGTCGGCAGGCGTCGTCGTGGTGATTCTGATGACCCCGACCGTGCTGCAAACGGTCTACCACTTCTCGCCAACCACCGCGCTGCAAGCCAACAGCCTGGCGATCGTCTTCCTCAGCCTCGGCTGCATCGGCGCCGGCGCACTGGCTGATCGCTTCGGCGCCGGTCGCGTATTCGTGTTCGGTTGCCTGGGCCTGCTGATCAGCTCCTGGACCTTCTACCACAGCCTCGCCGACCACCCGAACTGGCTGTTCCCGCTGTACGCATTGACCGGTCTGCTGGTCGGCACGATTGGCGCGGTGCCGTACGTGATGGTCAAGGCGTTCCCTCCGGTGGTGCGATTCAGCGGGTTGTCGTTTTCGTACAACGTCGCTTACGCAATTTTCGGTGGCTTGACGCCGATGGTGGTGAGCCTGCTGTTGAAGGAAAGCGCGATGGGGCCGGCTTACTACGTAGCGGTGTTGTGCGGGATGGGGATGGTGGTGGGAGCGTGGCTGTGGAAGAAGGGTCGCTGACTGGCGCTTCCCTACGGCTGTGGCTCTCGCCAGCGCGAGAGCCTTGCTTCACACTCGCCAACCGGTAGTCGAGCGCCATGCTCAAGCATGTGAGCCAAGGAATTCGCAGCATGGAGACGGTCGATCACTTGATGTGCAACCATCAAATCCAGTAACCACAGCGCACCGTGTACCTGTAATCCATCTCGTTGTGCCTGACGCCGCAACTTGCCGTCTCCGGTCAAGAGCGGCCGGCCTGTTTCCTGAGCGAGCAAGTAGCAGGACACGTCAGCCAGTGAGCTGTTGTTGTGCTCGTTTTCAATCCGAAAAGTCTGATCACCCCCGATTCGTCGAACGACTCAACGTTCAATCCTCGCTCAAGCAGTTCTTCATGAGGGAAGTCTGCGAGCTCCTGCATTACAAAGTCAGTGCAACAAAGGGTGAACGGCAGTTGAAACATCTGCTCCAGCAATCCGGCATTTCTGAAGTCAATCCATATATTCGTATCGCTGATGTAGATCAGACTCATGCATTCTCCAGTGAACCCAGGAAATTAGGGTCCAGTGCGCTCACTGGTTTGCGCAGAAGTTCAGCGGCTCTGGATTTACTGATCAATCCTTCGGCCAGAGCCCAGAATGCCAGCGACTCGAACCTTTGTGGTGGTTTGCATGGCAACGGCTCAGGTTCCGATTTGCGCCAGCCATTGGCACTGAATTGGATAGTCAGCGATTTGTAGCCGTTCTCGCTGAGAACCCTCAGATCTTTGAGTCGTCTCAGCGCCGCGTGCATGGAGATGCCGTATTGGCGCTTGGCAATCAGTAACTCACGTGGGTGAACTCTGGATCGAGGATGGCTACCGAAATCACTGGTGACGCCTTTTGCCGGATAAAGGAAGGCGCCGGCGAATCGATGGCAGCAATTTTCCTTGTCCTTCTCGGGCATATTTTCCGGTAATGCCATTACCCAGTGACCGAGCTCGTGAGCGGCAGTAAACCTGATTCTTTCGCCAGGGCGGTCCGCATTCAATGCAATCAGCACGTGCTCGCCGTTGCCAGTGGCAGCACAGGCGCCGTCGAAATCATCCGGGCCATGGAGCATCGCAACCTTGATACTGTGCTCTTCCAGTTGCTCGGTCAGGTTGGCAATCGGGTCGCTACCGATGCCCCAGAACTGGCGAAGCTCTTCAGCCGCCTGCTCGGCTTCATCGAGGCAGGAAACCTGGATCATTTGTGAGGGGGTTGCCGGGGTATAGATATCAGCGGGATTGAAACATTCCTCTAGCGCTATGTAGCGCTCGAGGTGTTCACGAATGTTCTCTTCCACCTGTGCCTGACGATATTTATGCATCCTTGCCAGTTTGCGAAACTCCAGCGGCGCGAGCGCAATCGCATCCGCACGGAAGAAATACTCCGGGCTGACATTAAGAGCTTTGGCCAGTTGCAGCAGGCGAGTCGAGTTCGGAGTGCTCAACCCTTTTTCATATTTGCTCAGGGCTTGTTTGGTTATGTCGCCGAGCTGATCGGCCAAAGCCTCAAGAGTGAGGCCTTTTTGCAGGCGTGCGCGGCGAATACGGTCGTTTATCATGGGTTCCTCTCGTGGTTGACAAGACTATCTTTTGCTAGTGATTTGTCAACTTCGGAAAGGTTTCTTCTGTTCTGCGGCGAGTGATGCTGGCCTTTCATCCAATTGTCATATTTCAGCCATAGAGTGTTCACATGGCCTGCCGATACTTGGCCCCGACTTAACACACCCTATCTGCTAGGAGTAAGGCATGAAACTGAAGCGTTTGATGGCGGCAATGACTTTTGTCGCTGCTGGCGTTGCGACTGCCAACGCGTTCGCCGCTGTTGACCCTGCTATCCCGAGCTACACCAAGACCACTGGTGTGTCGGGCAACCTGTCCAGCGTCGGTTCCGATACCCTGGCCAACCTCATGACCCTCTGGGCCGAGAACTACAAAAAAGAATACCCGAACGTCAACATCCAGATTCAGGCAGCAGGCTCGGCCACTGCACCACCTGCGCTGACCGAAGGCACCTCTAACCTGGGCCCGATGAGCCGCAAGATGAAGGACACCGAACTGGCGGCCTTCGAGCAGAAGTATGGCTACAAGCCCACCGCTATCCCGGTTGCCGTGGACGCCCTGGCGGTGTTCGTGCACAAGGACAACCCGATCCAGCACCTGACCATGGAACAGGTTGATGCGATCTTCTCGTCGACCCGCCTGTGCGGCGCCAAGGCCGACGTGAAAACCTGGGGCGATCTTGGCGTGACCGGCGACCTGGCCAACAAGCCAGTGCAATTGTTCGGCCGCAACTCGGTATCCGGCACCTACGGCTACTTCAAGGAAGAAGCCCTGTGCAAAGGCGACTACAAGCCTAACGTCAACGAGCAACCAGGTTCGGCGTCGGTAGTGCAGTCGATCAGCTCCTCGCTCAACGGCATCGGTTACTCGGGCATCGGTTACAAGACCGCCAGCGTGAAAACCGTACCTCTGGCCAAGAAAGGCAGCTCCGAGTTCATCGAAGACACCGAAGAAAACGCCCTGAACGGCAAGTATCCGCTGTCGCGCTTCCTCTACGTTTACGTCAACAAGGCCCCGAACAAGCCTCTGGCCCCGCTGGAAGCCGAGTTCGTGAAGCTGGTGCTGTCGAAACAGGGCCAGGAAGTGGTAGTGAAAGACGGCTACATCCCGCTGCCAGCCAAGGTTGCTGCCAAAGCTCTGGCTGACCTGGGTCTGCAGGAAGGCGGCGCGGTCGCCAAGAAATAACACTTTGGATCCGGGGGCAAAACCCGGACCTGCTGAAACCCTGTAGGAACTGACGAGGGAACCGAGGCTGCGATCTTTTGATCTGGCCTCTGATCGCAAGATCAAAAGATCGCAGCCTCGGTTCCCTCGACAGCTCCTGCACAGGTTTCACGACATCGAATTTTCGATCCTCCTCCAGCATCCCGCTGGCGGCGGATTTGCTGCGTCACTGCACTGTCATCTTTCTGTCATACAGGATCGCTAGGGTGTGCGCATGAATGATCTGGCCAATTCCCCAATGACTACGTCTTCCCCTCCCAAGCGCATTGATTTCAATACGCCTGAGCTGCAACGCAAGCGTCGCATTCGCGCGCTCAAGGATCGCTTCACCCGCTGGTACGTCCTTGTTGGCGGCCTGGCGGTGCTCGCGGCAATCACCCTGATTTTCTTTTTCCTCGCGTATGTCGTTGCGCCCTTGTTCCAGGGTGCCGACCTGACCGCGAAAGACTCGATCACCCCGGCCTGGATGCAGGACGCCGGCAAGCCGCTGATGATCTCGCTCGAGGAGCAGAATCAGGTGGCCATGCGCGTCTCCGACAAGGGCCAGGCGCTGTTTTTCGATATCGACAGTGGCGCTGAACTCAAGCGCGTCGACCTGCCATTGCCGGCGGGCGCAACGGTGACTTCGATTGGCGAAGATCAGCCGGGCCATCCGCTGGTGGCCGTAGGCCTGTCCAACGGCCAGGCGCTGGTGTTCCGTCACACCTATAAAGTCAGCTACCCGGATGGCAAGAAAACCATCAGCCCGGCCATCGAATACCCGTACGGTGAGGCGCCGATCGCGCTGAATGAAAGCGGCGGCGCGCTGGAGCATGTCAGCCTCAACGCCACCGACTCGACGCTGATGCTGGTCGGCTCCACCGGTTCGCAACTCAACGTGCTCTCGCTGACCAGCGAAGAAAACATGATGACCGGCGAAGTCACCAACGAGCAGAAGCGTATCGATCTGCCGCAGATGACCGAGCCGGTGAAAAACATCTTCGTCGACCCGCGTCAGCAATGGCTGTACGTGGTCAACGGACGTGCCCAGGCCGACGTGTTCAGCCTGCGCGACAAGAGCCTCAACGGCCGCTACAAACTGCTGGAAAATGCCGACGCCGAAGTCACTGCGACCGGGCAACTGGTCGGCGGCATCTCGCTGATCGTCGGTGATTCCAAGGGCGGTCTGGCCCAGTGGTTCATGGCCCGCGACACCGATGGCGAGCTGCGCCTGAAGCAGATCCGCACTTTCCAGATGGGCACCACACCGATCGTTGAAATCGCTGCCGAAGAACGCCGCAAAGGCTTCCTCGCCCTCGATGCCAGCGGCAAGCTCGGCGTGTTCCACAGCACCGCGCACCGCACTTTGCTGGTTGATCAGGTAGTTGAAGGCCAGGGCCTGTTCGGTCTGTCGCCACGCGCCAACCGGGTGATCGTCGAAGCCGGCGGCAAGCTGCAACCGCTGCTGCTCGACAACCCGCACCCGGAAGTCTCGTGGAGCGCGTTGTGGAGCAAGGTCTGGTACGAGAACTACGACGAGCCTAAATACGTCTGGCAATCGACGGCGGCCAACACCGATTTCGAACCGAAACTGAGCCTGTCGCCGCTGACCTTCGGCACCCTGAAAGCCGCGTTCTACGCGATGTTGCTGGCGGCGCCACTGGCCGTCGCTGCGGCGATCTACACCGCGTACTTCATGGCCCCGGGCATGCGCCGCAAGGTCAAACCGGTGATCGAGCTGATGGAAGCGATGCCGACGGTGATCCTCGGTTTCTTCGCCGGCCTGTTCCTGGCGCCGTATGTCGAAGGTCATCTGCCGGGGATTTTCAGCCTGTTGATGCTGCTGCCGATCGGCATCCTCGTCGCCGGTTTCACCTTCAGCCGCCTGCCCGAGTCGATCCGCCTGAAAGTCCCGGATGGCTGGGAAAGTGCGCTGCTGATTCCGGTGATCCTGTTTGTGGGCTGGCTGTCGCTGTACATGAGTCCGTTCATGGAGAACTGGTTATTCGGTGGCGACATGCGCATGTGGATTTCCCACGACCTGGGCATCACCTACGACCAGCGCAACGCTCTGGTGGTCGGTCTGGCCATGGGTTTTGCGGTGATCCCGAACATCTACTCGATCGCCGAAGACGCCGTGTTCAGCGTGCCGCGCGGCCTGACCCTGGGTTCTCTGGCCCTCGGCGCCACGCCATGGCAGACCATGACCCGCGTGGTGATCCTGACCGCCAGTCCGGGCATTTTCTCGGCGCTGATGATCGGCATGGGCCGTGCGGTCGGCGAGACCATGATCGTGCTGATGGCCACCGGCAACACCCCGGTCATGGAGATGAACCTGTTCGAAGGCCTGCGCACCCTGGCCGCCAACGTCGCGGTGGAAATGCCCGAGTCGGAAGTCGGCGGCAGCCACTACCGCGTGCTGTTCCTCTCGGCATTGGTGCTGCTGATGTTCACCTTCGTCATGAACACCCTGGCAGAACTGATTCGTCAGCGTCTGCGCAAGAAATACTCGTCGCTTTAAGCAAAGGTAGAAGTCTGTGAAACAGAACTCCCTGAAAGGATGGTTCAAGAGCGGCGCCCCCGGCGTCTGGATCAGCGGTGGCGCGGTGTCCATCGCGGTCATCATGACCATTGGCCTGTTGGCGGTGATTGCCGTGCGCGGTCTCGGTCACTTCTGGCCGGCGGATCTGATCCACGCGCATTACGACGTACCGGGCCAGGCCAATCACCTGGTGATCGGCGAAGTGGTGCAAAAAGAAGAAGTGCCGCGTGCCCGTCTGAAGAGTGCCGGCCTGCCGGTGCCGGACGAAGGCCCGGAATTCATGACCCGCGAGCTGATCAAGGTCGGCAACCGTGACCTGAACGGCAACGACTTCACCTGGATCGTCGGCGAGTGGCTGTCCAACCAGACCACGCCGCCCGAGCTGATGGCGATCGAGCGTCGTGAGTGGGGCAACTTCTACGGCTACCTGGTCAACGTCAAACAGGACGGCAAGGTCATCGCCGAGGGCGAGGCCGCATGGCCTGAACTGCAAGCGCGCATCGACCGCGTGAACGGCCTCGCTGCACAACTGAAATCGCTGGAAAAAGTCGACATCGGCGCGATCAACGCCGGCCTCGAACGCATCCGCCTGCACGGCCGCAAGCTGGAGCTTGAAGGCAAACTCGACGCCACCGCACAAGCGGACATGGAATCCGAGCGCGCCGAGTTGAACGCGCGCTATCAGGACATCGAGGCGCGTCTGGCCGATCTGCATGCGCAGTTCAACCGCGACGCGTTGACCGCTCGCGATGCCAACGGCAAAGAGATTGAAATCGGTCTGGGCAAAGTGGTTCACGCCTACCAGCCGAACGCGATGAGCACGTTGACCAAGGTCGGTTTCTACTTCAGCAAAATCTGGGAATTCCTCTCCGATGATCCCCGTGAAGCCAACACCGAAGGCGGGATTTTCCCGGCGATCTTTGGCACCGTGATGATGACCCTGATCATGGCGATGATCGTCACCCCGTTCGGCGTGCTGGCGGCGGTGTACCTGCGTGAATACGCCAAGCAGAACACCCTGACTCGCGTCATTCGTATCGCGGTGAACAACCTCGCCGGCGTACCGGCGATCGTCTACGGCGTGTTCGGCCTGGGCTTCTTCGTCTACGTGCTGGGTGGTTCGGTCGACCGCTTGTTCTTCCCTGAAGCATTGCCGGCACCGACCTTCGGCACGCCGGGCCTGCTCTGGGCCTCGCTGACTCTGGCCTTGCTCGCAGTGCCGGTGGTGATCGTGGCGACCGAAGAAGGTCTGGCGCGTATCCCGCGTACCGTGCGTGAAGGTTCGTTGGCCCTCGGCGCGACCAAAGCGGAAACGCTGTGGAAAATCGTTATCCCGATGGCCAGCCCGGCAATGATGACCGGCATGATCCTCGCCGTGGCGCGCGCCGCCGGTGAAGTGGCGCCGCTGATGCTGGTGGGTGTGGTGAAACTGGCGCCGTCGCTGCCGGTGGACGGCAACTACCCGTACCTGCACCTGGACCAGAAGATCATGCACCTGGGCTTCCACATCTATGACGTCGGCTTCCAGAGCCCGAACGTCGAAGCCGCCCGCCCGCTGGTCTACGCCACCGCGCTGCTGCTGGTGCTGGTGATCGCGACGTTGAACCTTTCGGCGGTGTATATCCGCAACCACCTGCGCGAAAAATACAAAGCACTGGACAGCTGATTTCTCATGTAGGAGTGAGCCTGCTCGCGATGGCAACACCGCGCTTTGATAGACAAACCGCAGCGCCTGGATCGCGAGCAGGCTCACTCCTACAAAAAACGAACCGAATTTGTTAGCACAGGGAGCCTCCCATGCAGCACGAAACACACAGCCACGGCATCAACATGTCTGCCCTGGGCCGCGACAAGCAGAGCCTGGACCTGGCGCAGGAAACCGTTGCCATCGAAGTGCCGGGCCTGAGCCTGTACTACGGCGAGAAACAGGCGCTGTTCGACGTCAGCATGAACATTCCGAAGCAGCGTGTGACCGCGTTCATCGGCCCGTCCGGCTGCGGTAAGTCGACGCTGCTGCGTACCTTCAACCGGATGAACGATCTGGTCGACGGCTGCCGCGTCGAGGGCGCGATCAACCTGTACGGCAACAACATCTATCGCAAGGGCGAAGACGTTGCCGAGTTGCGTCGTCGTGTCGGCATGGTGTTCCAGAAGCCCAATCCGTTCCCGAAGACCATCTACGAAAACGTGGTCTACGGCTTGCGCATTCAAGGCATCAACAAGAAGCGCATTCTCGACGAAGCGGTCGAGTGGGCGTTGAAAGGCGCGGCGCTGTGGGATGAAGTCAAGGACCGCCTGCACGACTCGGCCCTTGGCCTTTCCGGTGGTCAGCAACAGCGTCTGGTCATCGCCCGCACCATCGCGGTCGAGCCGGAGGTGTTGCTGCTCGACGAACCGTGCTCGGCCCTCGACCCGATCTCGACGCTGAAGGTCGAAGAGCTGATCTACGAGCTCAAGTCCAAGTTCACCATCGTCATCGTTACCCACAACATGCAACAGGCCGCGCGGGTATCCGACTACACGGCATTCATGTACATGGGCAAACTGGTGGAATTCGGCGATACCGATACCCTGTTCACCAACCCGGCGAAGAAGCAGACCGAAGACTACATCACGGGGCGGTACGGCTGATTGAAGCAGCCGCGAGCTTCAAGCTACGAGCGGCAAGTCAAAGCGGTTCAGCGTAACGACAAATTTCAGCTTGCAGCTTGTAGCTTGCAGCTCTTGGTTAAACGCTTTTTCGGAGCGAATGCATGATTTCCAAAGAAGGCCTCACTCATCATATTTCCGCGCAGTTCAACGCTGAACTGGAGGAAGTGCGCAGCCACCTCCTTGCCATGGGCGGGCTGGTCGAGAAGCAGGTCAACGATGCGGTCACGGCGCTGATCGAAGCCGACTCCGGTCTGGCTCAGCAGGTCCGTGAGATCGACGATCAGATCAACCAGATGGAACGCAACATCGACGAAGAATGCCTGCGCATTCTCGCCCGTCGTCAGCCGGCGGCGTCCGACCTGCGTTTGATCATCAGCATTTCCAAGTCGGTGATCGACCTTGAGCGTATCGGCGACGAAGCCACCAAGATCGCCCGCCGTGCCATCCAGTTGTGCGAAGAAGGCGAAGCGCCGCGCGGTTACGTCGAGGTTCGTCACATCGGCGACCAAGTGCGCAACATGGTTCGCGATGCGCTCGACGCTTTCGCGCGTTTCGACGCTGATCTGGCCTTGTCGGTGGCGCAGTACGACAAGATCATCGACCGCGAATACAAGACCGCTCTGCGTGAGCTGGCCACCTACATGATGGAAGACCCGCGCTCTATCTCGCGGGTGCTGAGCATTATCTGGGTCCTGCGTTCGCTGGAGCGCATCGGCGATCATGCGCGCAACATCTCGGAACTGGTGATCTACCTGGTGCGCGGCACCGACGTGCGCCATATGGGCCTCAAGCGCATGAAGGAAGAAGTTGAAGGCACAAGTGCTGAAACCGCTAATGTTCCGGGCGAAGCTGACGATAAGTAAGATTGCCTGAGAAAAGCGCCCGGCCCTCTGGCCGGGCGTTTTTGTTTCTGCTTTTCAAAGGCGGAGGCGAATTAAAGCGAATTAAAAAGCAGCACCCGCGAACGAAAAGTCCCGGCGTGACTGAAGAGTTTTGGCAATGTGCCATCAGCCAGCGTTATGCTTGCCGGGATTTTAATAGGGGTGTTGGATGAGCAAGATCAGTGTGTTGGTCGTGGACGACGCTTCGTTCATTCGTGACCTGGTGAAAAAGTGCCTGCGTAATTACTTCCCGGGGATTCGCACCGAGGACGCCATCAACGGCAAAAAGGCCCAGGCCATGCTGGCCCGAGAAGCCTTCGACCTGGTGCTGTGCGACTGGGAAATGCCGGAAATGTCCGGCCTCGAACTGCTGACCTGGTGCCGCGAGCAGGACAACCTCAAGACCATGCCGTTCATCATGGTCACCAGCCGTGGCGACAAGGAAAACGTCGTGCAGGCGATTCAGGCCGGCGTATCCGGTTACGTCAGCAAGCCGTTCACCAACGAGCAATTGCTGACCAAGGTCAAGCAGGCGCTGAACAAGGTCGGCAAGCTCGACACCTTGATGAACAGCGCACCGACGAAGATGAATTCAGCGTTCGGCAACGATTCCCTGAGCGCACTGACCGGTGGCAAGCCTGCCGTGGTCGGCGGCGCCCCGGCCGCCGCTGCAGCCAACCCGTTTGCCAAGCCTGTCGCCGCTCCGGCAGCCGCCGCTGCACCATCGCGTGGTTTGCTCAACAGCCCGCCGGTGCAGGCAGCTGGCGCCTCGAAAGCGCCGGTGGGTGGTCGCGGTCAGGGCCAGCTACGCCTGCCGAGCGGCACCCAGCAATGCGTGATCAAGGCCTTGAGCATCAAGGAAGCGCTGCTGGTAGTGAAGCGCACCGAAACCCTGCCGCAGATCCTCGACAGCGCCGTGCTCGATCTGGAGCAGGGCGACAACGCCGAGATCGCTCGCCTCAATGGTTACCTGCACGCCATCGTCGCCCACGAGCAGAAAGCCGACAGCGACTGGCTGCAACTGACTTTCCGCTTCGTCGACCAGGACGCACAGAAGCTCGACTACATCTCGCGCCTGATCGCCCGTGGCACGGCGCAGAAGCATTTCGTACCCGGCGCGTAACTGCAGCGGCCCAAAAGATCGCAGCCTTCGGCAGCTCCTACAGGGGATCGCATTCTCATGTAGGAGCTGCCGAAGGCTGCGATCTTTTGCTTTGTGTGCTGGCCAATTTGAAACATCTGTCGACTAGCCTGGTCTGTCTCAGCTGCTAGGCTGATTCCCAGGCCTTCCTTCGACAGACTCTTGCCCATGCTCGCGCGCCTGCTGTTTTTCTGCGGTCTCTGCCTGGCCTCCCAGCTGGCGATGGCCATGACCATCTACAAATCCACCGACGCCAACGGCGTGGTCTCGTACAGTGACCGCCCGAGCAAAGGCGCGAAAGTGTTCGTTTTTCAGGATCGCATGGTCGAACGCCTTGATCGCCAGGTGTACCTGGACATCAAGAAGCAGAAGGGCGTTGATGTGGTGTTTGCGCGCAACGATCTGTACGCGCCGGTCGAGGTTGCGCTGGCCTTCATCGGCACGAGCAATGTGCGTGGCGCGCCCGCGCAGGCGATCCGTCGCGTACTGCCGCCGCGCAGCAACACGCGGCTGGCGCTGCTGACAGCGATCAGCCGTGACCAGCCGCTGGTGTATTCGCCGCAGTTCCAGTATTCGCTGGGCGACCCCGCAGGCACCGCGCAGAGCTATCGCTATCCGCTGCCCTGGCGTGGCGGACCGTTCCGCCTCAGCCAAGGCGCCAACGGGCAGTACAGCCACTATGGGCCGAAGAATCGCTACGCCATGGACATCGCCATGCCGGTGGGCACACCGATCATTGCCGCGCGAGCGGGGGTGGTGGTCAAGACCGAGAATGCCCAGAGCGGGCGCGGCACCGATGCCTCCGGCAATTTCGTCCGGGTGCTGCACGATGACGGCACCATGGGCGTGTATCTGCATCTGAAACAGGGTTCGGTGAGCGTGCGCGAAGGGCAGCGGGTCAAGGTCGGCAGCCCGCTGGCCCTGTCGGGCAATACCGGCAACAGCAGCGGCCCGCACTTGCACTTCGTGGTGCAGCGCAATACCGGCGAAGGGCTGGTGTCGATTCCGTATCAGTTCAACCAGCCGCTGGGGGCGTTGCCCAACTTTGCGCTGGGCAAGCAATAGAGCAAAAGATCGCAGCCTGCGGCAGCTCTTACATGGGAATGCGATCCCTGTAGGAGCTGCCGAAGGCTGCGATCTTTTGGCAGGCAACGCGGTTTCCCGCATTGCACTCAATCCAGCATCAACACCTTGGCCAAAACAATCTTCGGTCCTTTCATCTTCTTGATGATGATCCGCAGGCCTTCGACTTCCAGCACTTCTTCCTCTTCCGGCACCCGTTTCAGGGTTTCGTAGACCAGCCCGGCGAGGGTTTCCGCTTCGATGTGATCCAGATCGATGCCGAGCAGGCGCTCGACCTTGAACAACGGCGTATCACCACGTACCAGCAGCTTGCCCGGTTGATAGGCGAGAATGCCGCGTTCAGCCTTGCGGTGTTCGTCCTGAATGTCGCCGACCAGCACTTCCAGCACGTCTTCCATGGTCAGGTAGCCGATGATGTTGCCGTCAGCCTCCTCGACCACGGCAAAGTGCGAGCCGCCCTTGCGGAACTGCTCCAGCAACTGCGACAGCGGCATGTGCCGCGACACGCGCTCCAGTGGGCGGGTCAGCTCAGCCAGGTTGAACGACTCGGGAATGTGGTCCAGCGCCGCCAGTTCCAGCAGCAGATCCTTGATGTGCAGCAGACCGACGAACTCCTGGCGCTCGCTGTCGTACACCGGGTAACGGCTGAACTTGTGGCGACGGAACATCGCCAGGATTTCCTTCAGCGGCGCGTTGAATTCGAGGGTGATCAGGTCTTCGCGGGAGTTGGCCCAGTCGACCACTTCCAGTTCGCCCATTTCCACGGCCGAAGCCAATACGCGCATGCCCTGATCGCTTGGGTCCTGACCACGGCTGGAGTGCAGGATCAGTTTCAGTTCTTCGCGGCTGTAATGGTGTTCATGGTGCGGGCCGGGTTCGCCTTGCCCTGCGATACGCAGAATCGCGTTGGCGCTGGCGTTGAGCAGGTAGATTGCCGGGTACATGGCCCAGTAGAACAGGTACAGCGGCACCGCCGTCCACAGCGACAAAAGCTCGGGCTTGCGGATCGCCCACGACTTTGGCGCCAGCTCACCGACCACGATGTGCAGGTACGAAATGATAAAGAACGCGGTGAAGAACGACACGCCTTTGACGACCTCGGGCGAGTCGACGCCGATGGCGCTCAGCAGCGGCTCGAGAATGTGCGCGAACGCCGGCTCACCGACCCAGCCCAGGCCGAGGGAGGCGAGGGTGATGCCGAGCTGGCACGCCGACAGGTAGGCATCGAGCTGACTGTGCACGGTGCGCAGGATGTGTCCGCGCCAGCCGTTCTGTTCAGCGATGGCCTCGACCCGGGTCGAGCGCAGTTTGACCATGGCGAATTCCGCCGCAACGAAAAAGCCGTTGAGCAAAACCAGGATCAGAGCAAAAAGGATCATGCCGAAGTCGGCAAAAATGGTAGCGAGGGACAAGCCAGGGGAAGGGTCCATGATGGAGTTTTGCGGGTTCCGTGTGATTCGAAAGTAGGGACAGACAGCGCCTGAAAGGCAGGCACAAGTCAGCCAATGTAGCGGCTGACCGGGCGATTGCCTAGTGGCGCGTGCCGGGCGGCGTCACTCGGTGGCGCTGATGGCCCGTGCGCTGGCCACCTGGGCCGGGGCGAAATGGCAGGTGAACGTGCTGCCGTGGCCGGGCACGCTGCTGATCTCCATGCGCGCGCGGTGGCGCAACAACACGTGTTTGACGATGGCCAGGCCGAGGCCGGTGCCGCCGGTGTTGGAGTTGCGACTGGAGTCCACACGGTAGAAGCGTTCGGTCAGGCGCGGCAGATGTTTGCTGTCGATGCCGATGCCGGAATCCTGCACGCTGAGGTGCGCGCCTTGCTCGTCGCCCCACCAGCGGATGCGGATGTTGCCCTCGGCCGGGGTGTACTTGACCGCGTTGAACACCAGATTGGAAAACGCACTGCGCAGTTCGGCCTCGCTGCCCTTGAGCACCAGGCGGGCGTCGGCTTCCAGGGTGATGCGCTGGTTTTTCGCGCCGGACAACTGCTGCGCATCGCTGGTGATCGATTGCAGCAGCGTGTCGATCTGCACCGGCTGGTTGTCCGACGGGTAATCGGTGGCTTCCAGCTTGGCCAACAGCAACAAATCGTTGAGCAGCGTCTGCATGCGCCCGCCCTGTTGCTGCATCTGTTGCAGGGCACGGCTCCAGCGCGGGTTCACTTCTTCGATATTGTCGAGCAGGGTTTCCAGGTAGCCGCAGATCACTGTCAGCGGGGTGCGCAACTCATGGGAGACGTTGGCGATGAAATCCTTGCGCATCTGTTCCAACTGATGGATGCGCGTGACATCGCGGACCAGCATCAGGTGTTCATTGTTGCCGTAGCGGGTCAGGTACAGCTGAATGCGCACCCGATCATTGGTCGGCGAGGGAATCTCCAGCGGCTCGGCGAAGCTGTCCTGCTCGAAATACTCCTTGAAGCGCGGGTGCCGCACCAGGTTGGTCACCGGTTGGCCGCTGTCCTGCGGAGTCTTCAGGCCGAGCAGGGTTTCGGCGGCGCGGTTCCACCATTCCAGATTGCCGTCGCTGTCGAGCATGATCACCGCGTCTTTCAACGCAGCGGTGGATTCCTGCACCCGGTCGATCACCGCTTGCAGGCGCCCGCGCACCCGTTGGTCGCGACGTTGCAGGTGGTAGATGCTGTCGAAGACCTCGCCCCACAGACCATAGCCATCGGGCGGCGCTTCGTCGGGCTGGTGCTGGCGCAGCCATTCGTGCAGACGCAGCAATTGCTTGAGCGTCCAGGCCAGATAGAGACCCAGGCCGGCCGCGAGGCTCCAGCCGTAATAGCCGGTGATCAGGCCGATCACCAGGCAGGCGGTGACCAGCAACAGCATGTGGCGAATCAGGGTGCCATGCCAGTTTTGATTCACGAGGGCGTCCTTAGCCGCAGCTTCAAGTTTCAAGCCGCAAGCTCCAAGCTAAAACGGATCGGCTTTCACTTGCCGCATGTAGCTAGAAACTTGCAGCTGCTTTTACGCTTTTGTGGAGAACCGGTAGCCGGTGCCGCGCACGGTTTGTACCAGATTTTCGTAGGCGTCGCCGAGGGCCTTGCGCAGGCGGCGGATATGCACGTCGACCGTGCGCTCCTCGACATAGACATTGCCGCCCCAAACCTGGTCGAGCAACTGGCCACGGGTGTAGGCGCGTTCCTGATGGGTCATGAAGAATTGCAGCAGACGGTATTCGGTCGGGCCCATCTCGGCGGGTTTGCCGTCGATGGTCACGCGGTGGCTGATCGGGTCGAGCAGCAGGCCGCCGACTTCGATCGGCGCTTCGCCATCGGTCGGGCCGGCGCGGCGCAGCACGGCTTTGAGGCGGGCGACCAGTTCACGGGGGGAAAACGGTTTGGTGATGTAGTCGTCGGCGCCGACTTCCAGGCCCTGGATCTTGTTGTCTTCTTCGCCCTTGGCAGTGAGCATGATGATCGGGATGTCTCCGGTCAGCTCGTCACGCTTGAGGCGTCGGGCCAGTTCGATGCCGGAAGTGCCGGGCAGCATCCAGTCGAGCAGGATCAGGTCCGGCTTGCGGTCGACGATGATGGCGTGGGCCTGCTGCGAGTTCTCTGCCTCGAGGCAGTCATAGCCGGCCATTTCCAACGCCACGGCGATCATTTCGCGAATGGGCGCTTCGTCGTCGACGATCAGAATGCTCCTGCCAACCATGCCTTAATCCTCTTGTCATTTAACTGTCTTGCGCCGCATTAGATAACGGAATTATTGCAGTCGTGTGACAGTATTTCAGGCCGGCAACATTTGTCCGCATCCTCGACTAAGCTCTAAGTCCGAATCCTGACAACCACAAAAGAAGGTTTCCATGACTCAGATGACTGCTTCTTTCAAAGCCCTGCTGATGGCCGCCGCCCTGACTCTGCCGGGACTGGCCATGGCTGCCGATCCGGTGATGGAGAAGGACGGCATGTACACCGATCACAAGGGCATGACCCTGTACACCTTTGCCAAGGATTCCGCTGGCAAATCTGCCTGCAACGACAAATGCGCGGCGAATTGGCCGCCGCTGAAGGCTGAGGCAGGCGATAAATCCATGGGCGACTGGACGGTGATCAAGCGTGACGACGGCACGATGCAGTGGGCCTACCAAGGCATGCCGCTGTACACCTTCGTGATGGACAAGAAGGCCGGTGACATGACCGGCGACGGCAAAATGGACGGCGCCTGGAAAGTCGCCAAAGCCAAATAACCACGGTCCCCTTGTAGGAGTGAGCCTGCTCGCGATAGCGGTGTGTCAGTCGATGCTTTCGTCAACTGACACACCGCTATCGCGAGCAGGCTCACTCCTACAGGGGTTGTATTTAGCGCAGTGCGTAATCCAGCACGATCCCGACAAAGATCGCCAACCCGGCCCAGTGATTGTGCAAAAACGCCTTGAAGCAACGCATGCGGTCCTTGCTGCGCGTGTACCAGAATTCCCACCCGTAACACCCGGCCGCCACCAGCAAGCCAAGGTGGAACCAGACGCCCAGCTCAAACTTCGACCCGGCCAGGACCAGGCAGCCCAGCGACAGCGCCTGCAAGCTGAGGATGATCACTCGATCGGCCTCGCCAAACAGAATCGCCGTCGATTTCACGCCGATCTTCAGGTCGTCATCGCGGTCGGTCATCGCGTAATAAGTGTCGTAACCCACCGTCCACAGCAGATTGGCGATCCACAGCAGCCACGCCGCCGCTGGCAGCTCGCCGGTCTCGGCGGTGAAGGCCATGGGCATGCCCCAGGAAAACGCCGCGCCCAGCACCACTTGCGGGTAGTAGGTGTAGCGCTTCATGAACGGATAAGTGAACGCCAGCGCCAGACCGCCGAGCGACAGCCAGATGGTCGGCGCGTTGGTGCACAGCACCAGCAGAAAACTGATGCCCATCAGCACGGCGAAGAACACCAGCGCTTCTTTCGAACTGATCCGGCCGCTGGCCAGCGGCCGTTGTGCGGTGCGTTTGACGTGGCCGTCGACCTTGCGGTCGGCCCAGTCATTGATCACGCAGCCGCCGGCGCGGGTCAGCACCACGCCGAGGACGAAGATGACGATATTGGCCAGCGACGGTGAACCCTTGCCGGCGATCCACAGTGCCCACAGCGTCGGCCACAGCAGCAGGTAAATACCGATCGGCTTGTCCATGCGCGTCAACTGAACGAAATCCCAGGCGCGCGGGTTCAGACGGTTGAGGGACTTGAGCAGGCTCTGATACATCAGCAGTTCTCCGGGTGGGCGCGGGCGGCGTCCCACAGGCTCGGCAGGAAGATTTCCGCGACCAGCACGCTCAGCGCGCCACGATCGAAACGCGAACGCCGGCCCCACAGCTCAGGGGCTCTCACCGCTGACGGCAGCCATTGTTCAGGGTAGTGGCAGACTTCAATCGCGCGACGCTGGAACGCCTGATCGCAAAACAGCAATTCGCCCAACGAGCGGCTGCCCAGTTCATCCATGTGCAGCCCATCGCCTTGCAGGGCCGCGCGCGCGGCGACGCTGCGGGCAAACACCCAGGCTTCGCCATGACCGCGCAGATACACCTCACGCACCCAGCCTTCGCTGCCCTCGGCCAGATCCAGCGCTGTGCATTCGTCAGCGCGCAGGGTGTCCCAGCCTTCGAACAACGGCGACACGCTGAAGCCATCCTCGGACAAACGGGTCAGACGGCGGGTCAGCGAACCTTCGTCGAACAGCCAGTCGAGGGTCAGCGGATCGGGGCGGGGCGTCAGGCGGTTCTGGCTCAGCCAGAGCGGGGCGGGGCAGGCATTTGAATGTTGCACAATGAGTCATTATTGGCCGCAAATGAGGCGCCGAGCTTACCATGGCGGGCGACAAGATCGAGTGGCGCCGGCCGCCGTTGCGCCGAACAGGCTTGCATCTGCCCGGCACCCTCAGTACAAAACGCCCTGAGCCGGATGGCAGCGCAGCACCCATCGACCGTCCGCGCCGGCACTACGCCTGAACCCTGAGGAAGTACCTGAATGAAGAAGTGGCAATGTATCGTCTGTGGCCTGATCTATAACGAAGCCGATGGCTGGCCGGATGACGGCATCGCGGCGGGCACCCGCTGGGAAGACGTACCGGCAGACTGGCTGTGCCCCGACTGCGGCGTCGGCAAAATGGACTTCGAAATGATCGAAATCAACTGAAAACACACAAGGAGTAAGGCATGAGCGCACCAGTCGTCATCATCGGCACCGGGCTTGCGGGCTATAACCTGGCCCGGGAGTTTCGCAAGCTCGACAGCGAAACCCCGCTGTTGCTGATCACCGCCGATGACGGCCGCTCTTACTCCAAGCCGATGCTCTCCACCGGTTTCGGCAAGAACAAGGACGCCGACGGCCTGAGCATGGCCGAACCCGGCGCCATGGCCGAGCAGTTGAAGGCCGAAGTGCGCACCCACACGCGCATCAGCGGCATCGACGCCGGCCACAAACGCTTGTGGATCGGCGAAGAAGCCGTGCCCTATCGCGACCTGATCCTTGCCTGGGGCGCGGAAACCGTGCGCGTACCGATCGAAGGCGACGGCAGCGATCTGGTGTTTCCGATCAACGATCTCGAAGACTACGCGCGCTTTCGTGCCGCCGCGGCGGGCAAGCGTCGGGTGTTGGTGCTGGGGGCCGGGCTGATTGGCTGCGAATTTGCCAATGACCTGATCCTTGGCGGCTACGAAGTGCAATTGGTCGCGCCGTGCGAGCAGGTCATGCCGATGCTCTTGCATCCCGCCGCTGCGGCCGCCGTACATGCCGGGCTGGAAAGTATCGGAGCGAAGTTTCATCTCGGCCCGGTGCTGACCCGGCTGGAGAAAGTCACCGATGGCCTGGAAGCACACCTGTCCGACGGCCAGATCATCCCGTGCGATGTGGTCGTCTCGGCGATCGGCCTGCGCCCACGCATCGATCTGGCGGCGGCTGCCGGCGTGCAGATCAATCGCGGTGTGATGGTCGATCGGTACCTGAAGACTTCCCACGCCAACATCTTCGCCTTGGGCGACTGCGCCGAAGTCGATGGGCTCAATCTGCTCTACGTGATGCCGCTGATGAGTTGCGCTCGGGCGCTGGCGCAAACCCTCGCCGGAAACCCGACCGCGGTCAGTTACGGGCCGATGCCGATCACCGTGAAAACCCCGGTATGCCCGCTGGTGGTGTCGCCGCCGCCACGGGGCAGCGAAGGTGTATGGAGCGTCGAAGGGCAGGGCGCCGATATCAAGGCGCTATGCCACAGTGCCGACGGTCGGTTGCTCGGATACGCCCTGACTGGGGCGGCCGTCATGGAAAAACTGGCCTTGAACAAACAGCTGCCGCCGCTGCTGGCGTAAATGCCGGTCGTTCTGTCGTAATCACCGCTCTTTTGCCCCGACAAAGCTCTTGGGGAGACTGGCGCCGCCGTTGGCGGCGTGCCATTCTCACTCCCGTCTGCCGCAGAGTAGAGCCTGCGGCGCCTTGGGCGCTGTTCCAACGAGAACAGCACGGACATAACAACAAAAAACCGTCAAAGGGGCTTCACTAATGCGTAAACCAGAACTCGCCGCTGCAATCGCCGAAAAGGCAGACCTGACCAAAGAACAGGCCAACCGCGTCCTCAACGCCGTCCTCGAAGAAATCACCGGCGCCCTGCACCGCAAGGACAGCGTGACGCTGGTCGGCTTCGGCACCTTCCTGCAACGCCACCGCGGCGCTCGCACCGGCAAAAATCCGCAAACCGGCGAACCGGTCAAGATCAAGGCCAGCAACACCGTTGCGTTCAAGCCAGGCAAATCGTTGAAAGACAGCGTCAATCCTTGATGGCGGCGTACTTCCCTGAATAACGGGGAGAACCGCAAAAAAATGGGCACACCGATTGCGGTCGGGTGCCCATTTTTTGTGGTTGCCTGATGACTTACTGGCGGCGGAAGCAAGCCTTGCCGTTGCCGAAATCCACGGCCAGACAGTTTGGTTCGATTGCCAATTGCAGGTCCTGGAACAGCCCGCCCAGATCACTGTCGGAAGCGGGTTTGGTCTGGCTTTTCAGCCACACTGTCTGGTTCTCTACTTTCCAGGTGCCTTTGGCAAAACCATCGGCACTGCCATACGCCACACCCGCGTCAAACGTCCCGTCCTTGCGCAATAACAACTCAGCGCCCATTTCCATTGCGCCGGTCAGATAGTAATGGCCGTCCAATGGTGGGGTTTGCGCTGACGCCTGGGTGATGGGCAGCCACATGAGCGCTGCGAAAAACAGAGGTTTCAATTCCATGAGTTAAAGCTCCTGACCTGCGTTTCATGAGGGGGAATTTGCTTGTGCCCGGCTCCGGAGCCAATCCCCTGCAAGATATGAATCTTTGTAAGAATTATCCCTGTCTTTTATCAGAGTATTTTCCGCCATTAAGTGCGATAGCTTATAAAAAAGGCGCACTGATAACTATCGACGTTGCAATGCGAGGGCGTATTTGTTGCAGAATGAAGTTTCATTAAGCGAGATGCCATCATTGTGATGGCACTTTTTGAACTGCTCGTTGTCGCGAACGATTGGTTGAAATATGCCGTTAGTCATTCGGAAGTGTCCTACTTCAATTTTTTTTTGAATTTGGCATGCTGCACGCCGCTCGAGGATGCGAGCGTCCGGTAAACTCGCCCGGCCGGGGCGGGAGGCTCTGGGTCAATGGTTTGGCGGGAGCAGGGAAAATGCGCTGATTAATAAGCGGCCTCAGGGAAACCCCTGTGACATATAGGGCGATCTCCTACAGAGCCCACTGAACACTTCGTCTTGTTGTTTAATCAGATGCTTGCTAGTGGCCATCATAGTGATTACGATGCGCCCACTTGAAAGAGCACATCTCAATTGGATGAGTCGCGTCACTGCTCTTCGATACTGTCCCGCGTTGCTGAACTCCATTCGCGCGTCTGACTGTAATCCTTACTAAAGGCCATGGATGTCCTACTCAAGCAAACTTTCCGCCCATTACCTCGAACTCGCAAAAGTCTCTGTTTCCAAAGAGAATTTCGCGGGCGAAGACGTTCGTTTCTCGAGCGAATTCGAGGCGCTGGAAAGTGAGCTGGCCAAGGCTTCGTCGATGCACGAAAGCGGGCAGATCGACTGGCTGAAAATCCGCGAAAACAGCGAAAATCTGCTGCGTACCCAATCCAAGGATCTGCGTGTCGGCGCCTGGCTGACGTGGTCGCTGTATCAGCGCGAATCCTTTCCGGGGCTGCTCGCCGGCCTCGGTCTGCTGCACCATCTGTCGGAAAATCACTGGGCCGACGTCCACCCGCTCAAACCCCGCACCCGCGCCGCCGCGATCGGCTGGCTGGTGCCGCGTCTCGAGCAGGTCATCACCGAAAACATTGCGATCAAAGAGCAGTTGCCGATGTTCCGGCAGCTCTCTGAGCACCTGGCCGGCCTCGAGGCTGCCTGCACCGAACATCTGGGCGATGACGCGCCGCTGCTGCTGCCGATCTCCCGTCGCCTGAAAACCATGATCCAGCGCGCAGCCGACAACCAGCCGGCCCCCGGCGTGGTGGGTGCGGCAGTGGCGCAGGTCAAGCAGGCCGCGAGTCAGTTGCTCACCCCTGGTGCGCCGATCGACAACGAACGCGATGCGCACAAAGCCCTGCGCGCCCAGCAGGAAAGCGCCCGTCCGTTGTGCGCCTGGTGGCTCAAGCAGAAGGCCACCGACCTGCGCGCCCTGCGCCTGAACCGTACGCTGCTGTGGATGACCATTGATGCGGTGCCCGAGCGCAACGCCGAGCAGATCACCGTACTGCGCGGCCTGCCGCTGGAAAAGCTCAAGCTCTATCAGGACCGCTTCGATCAGGGTAAATACGCCGACCTGCTGGTGGAACTGGAGGCGAGCCTGGCGAAGGCGCCGTTCTGGTTCGATGGCCAGAGGATGGTCTGGGAATGTCTGCAGAACCTCAACGCCGAGCTGGCCATGCGCGAAGTGGAAATCCACTTCGCGCTTTTGATTCAGCGCCTGCCGGGCATTATCGAGTTGCGCTTCCATGACGGCGCGCCGTTTGCCGATCCGTCCACCCGGGCGTGGATCGCCGCCAACGTCATGCCGCACCTGCAAAGCGCCAGCGCACCGCGCAAGGTCGAAAGCGAAAACGTCGAAACCCAGCCGGCCTGGGAAAAAGCCCTCGAGGACGTCCAGCCGATCCTGCGCAAGGAAGGTTTGAAACCCGCCGTGCAGATTCTCAAGCAGGGTCTGCAATCAGCCTTCGGCGGGCGCGAACGCTTTTTCTGGCAGTTCGCCCTCGCGCGGCTGTGCTTCCTGGCCAAGAAATACGAACTGGCCAAGAACCAGCTCGAAACCCTCGATCAGACATTACTGGACTCAGGCCTGCACGCCTGGGAGCCGGAGCTTGCATTGCAAGTGCTGCACCTGCTGCACAGTTGCTGCGAGTTGTTGCCGCAGAACCATGCCGTACGTGAACGCAAGGAAGAGATTTATCGCAGGCTGTGCCACCTCGACCTCGAAGTGGTACTCGAATAGGCCCCAGGGCCACAACCGCAAGGAGAAAAGCCATGGCCAAAGAAGGCTCGGTAGCCCCCAAGGAACGCATCAACGTCACCTTCAAACCCGCCACCGGCGGTGCTCAGGAAGAGATTGAACTGCCGCTGAAGCTGCTGGCAATCGGTGACTACACCCACCGCAAGGACGATCGCAAAATCGAAGATCGCAAGCCGATCAGCATCGACAAGGTGACCTTCGACGAAGTGCTGGCCAAGCAAGAGCTGGGTCTGACGCTGAGCGTGCCGAACCGTCTGCAGGAAGATGGCGAGGCTGAAGAGCTGGCCGTGCAATTGCGCGTCAATTCGATGAAGGACTTCAACCCGGCCAGCCTGGTCGAGCAAGTGCCTGAGCTGAAAAAACTGATGGAACTGCGCGATGCGCTGGTGGCCCTCAAAGGCCCGCTGGGTAACGCACCTGCGTTCCGTAAAGCGATCGAAGGCGTGCTCGCCGACGACGAATCCCGCGGTCGCGTACTCGGTGAGCTGGGCCTGAACGCCGCAGCCCCGGACGCCTGAGACTCCAGCCAAGGAAGCCAACACAATGAGCACTAGCGCAGCACAAGAGAAGAGCGCCGGCAACGGCGAGTACAGCATTCTCGACAGCATCATCGCCGAAACCCGTCTGACTCCGGACGACGAAGCCTACGACATCGCCAAGCGCGGTGTGTCGGCGTTCATCGAAGAACTGCTCAAGCCGCAGAACAACGGTGAGCCGGTCAAGAAGGCCATGGTTGACCGCATGATCGCCGAGATCGATGCCAAGCTCAGCCGTCAGATGGACGAGATCCTCCACCACCCGGATTTCCAGGCACTGGAATCGTCGTGGCGTGGTCTGCAGTTGCTGGTCGACCGCACCAACTTCCGCGAAAACATCAAGATCGAAATCCTCAACGTCTCCAAAGAAGACCTGCTGGACGATTTCGAAGATTCGCCGGAAGTCATGCAGTCGGGCCTGTACAAGCACATCTACACCGCTGAATACGGCCAGTTCGGTGGTCAGCCGGTGGGCGCGATCATCGCCAACTACTACATGTCGCCAAGCTCGCCAGACGTCAAGCTGATGCAGTACGTGGCCAGCGTTTCGTGCATGTCCCACGCGCCGTTCATCGCTGCCGCCGGGCCAAAATTCTTCGGTCTGGAAAGCTTCACCGGCCTGCCGGATCTGAAAGATCTGAAAGACCACTTCGAAGGCCCGCAATTCGCCAAATGGCAGAGCTTCCGTACCTCCGAAGACTCGCGCTACGTTGGCCTGACCGTGCCGCGTTTCCTGCTGCGTAACCCGTACGATCCGGAAGAAAACCCGGTGAAATCGTTCGTGTACAAGGAAACCGTTGCCAACAGCCATGAGCACTACCTGTGGGGCAACACGGCCTACGCGTTCGGCACCAAACTGACCGACAGCTTCGCCAAATTTCGCTGGTGCCCGAACATCATCGGCCCGCAGAGCGGTGGCGCGGTTGAAGACCTGCCTTTGCACCATTTCGAAAGCATGGGCGAAATCGAAACCAAGATCCCTACCGAAGTACTGGTTTCCGACCGTCGTGAATACGAACTGGCCGAGGAAGGCTTCATCTCCCTGACCATGCGTAAAGGCTCCGACAACGCGGCGTTCTTCTCCGCCAGCTCGGTGCAGAAGCCGAAGTTCTTCGGCATCAGCGCAGAAGGCAAGGCGGCAGAGCTGAACTACAAGCTCGGCACCCAACTGCCGTACATGATGATCGTCAACCGCTTGGCTCACTACTTGAAAGTGCTGCAGCGCGAGCAACTCGGTTCGTGGAAAGAGCGTACCGACCTCGAGCTGGAACTGAACAAGTGGATCCGTCAGTACGTTGCCGACCAGGAAAACCCGAGCGCCGAAGTGCGTGGCCGTCGTCCGCTGCGCGCTGCGCAAGTGATCGTCAGCGACGTTGAAGGCGAGCCGGGCTGGTACCGCGTGAGCTTGAACGTGCGTCCGCACTTCAAGTACATGGGGGCCGATTTCACCCTGTCGCTGGTTGGCAAGCTGGACAAAGAGTAAGAGCGACTCATGGACGGATACGGCAGCCTGTTCGAACGCCTCAACGGCGACGCACAACTACGCAAGGGCAACAGCCTTGAGGCTTGTGCCATGGCGTCAGTGGCTGCCCATCTGGCCAAAATGCTCAGCACCCGGGCCGGCAGCGTGCAAACGCTGTCCGACTACGGGTTGCCCGATCTCAATGACATGCGCCTGAGCCTGCACGACTCCCTGAGTCAGGCTCGTCTGGCTATCGAAAACTTCATCGAAGCCTACGAGCCGCGCCTGAGCAACGTGCGTGTCATTTCCCTGCCGCGTGATCACGATCAGCTTCGCCTGGCCTTCAGTATCGAAGGCCTGCTGGAAGTCGAGGGTTTCAAGCGTCAGGTCAGTTTTTCCGCGCGCCTGGATGGCAGCGGTCAAGTCAAGGTCACTTAAGGAGATCCCCGATGTCTGGCAAACCCGCAGCACGCGTATCCGACCCCACCGCTTGCCCGCTCCCCGGCCACGGCACCAACCCGATCGCCGCCGGTTCCGGCGACGTATTCTTCGACGGCCTCGCGGCCGCCCGCCAAGGCGATGCCTCGGCGTGTGGTGGTGCGATGTCGGGCGGTTTGGCGACCACTGTGTTGATCAACGGCAAACCTGCCGCGACGGTTGATTCGGTGGGGACCCATGGCAACAAGGTTACGGCTGGATCCGGCACGGTGATTATTGGCAATTCGCATACGCCGGCACCGTTTGTGCCGCCGTTGCCGCTGATGCTGTTTTCACATACACAGCATGTGGTTATGGAAGACCAGGATGGAAATCCGCTGTCCGATATTCCCTATCAAATTACAACATCCAAAGGGAAGGTCATCGCCGGTCAAAGTGATGCAATGGGCAGAACCGAGTTAGTCGGAGGAAATGAGGGTGAAACTTTCGACTTCCACGCGGCGATCGATGGAGCGGCACTATGAGTGCAGAAGTTCTGTCGACGTTAATGGCACGCTCAATTGCCTTGACTCCGAAAGCGGACAAGACTCCCAAAAAAGTGACCTATAAGGTTTTTTGGAAAACAACGGCTTTTTGGACTGATGCAGACATTGCTGACTTTCACAATGATGCGCCATTGATTGCTGAAACTTTGATCAATGAAAAGTATTGGAACAGAGAAGGCGCAGTCGCTAACAATAGATTTACATGCGAAGATTTTGCACTCAGGGTGTTGTGTGAGTTCGCGTCCAAGCGTGGGTTGCCAGTCAAGTTGAAAACGGGTGTCCGGACCTACCGTAACATGGAGAACTATACCGCAGCGAACCATGACAGATATGCGTCCAATATGTTTGGATTCAGTGAAATGGTCATGTTGACTTACGGTGCTCCCGACATGCAGCGAGTCGGTGAAAATACCTTGGCAGTGGATTCAGTAGAAGGGTTGTCACCTGGCGATATCCTAGCGCAGGCGAAGGATCGACCAGGTGATCTCGCGCACCACATTCAAATGGTTGTCCGTATTACAGAAACGGAACTTGAGATTCGCCAAGGAAATACCTCTGGTGCCAGTTTTCGTCCAGTCACAACGATACAGAAATGGATGGGTTCAAACATGGCTGACCCGCAGAACTCTGGGTACGCGGGCATGCTGATCGAGACCGGGCTTTATCGAAAGGCCGGAGCAGGTTGGAATTATAAAAATCTCAGCACCGGCTCAATGGCCGAAGATTTTCTGAGTATTTTTTTGTTTTATCGATGGAATTTCATGGAGTTCAATAAGTGACTATTCAAGGTTACTTGGCCGGAGTGGCTGATAGCGATTTGTTTGGCACTTTAGCGATTATTTGCTTGGTAGTTGCCTTGTCCGGGATTTTTTCGCGAGTCAGGGAAAAGAAGATGCATAAAATCATGATGTTCGTGTGTGTGATGATGATTCCGGTTATGCACGTGATTGGAAGTATTTATTTGAACCAGACACCTGCTTGAGATGATAGTTGGACTGTCGAAGACTGGCGATTCTCTCGAAATCTCGATTGTGCCAGTCGCACGAAAATCGCTGACTTGCAAAAAAAGGGGGATGTCCCCTAATGATGGTAAGTTGGTGATATGGGAATCGAGGAAGGTGAAGTGATGAGTGCGACTCTATTATATTATTCAAATGATGAAGTATGTAGGCGCAAGCTCATGAAGCTGTCTATCGCGATTCTTGCCGTGGCTCTGGTTTCACTGACAAACGTATTTCCAAATGCCCTCATGATGTTGATGGATGGTGTTAACTTTATTCCGTCTCAATCCTCCATTTTTTCATTCGAGCCTTATGATATTAATGAGGGGTCGTCGAATTACTGGATCTATGGCGAGGATGGGGAGAACTATTACTACTTCTCCTACGAGCCCGCAACGCCTTACGTATTCATTCGCAAATCCAATACATGCCCGTCGTTTGATCGTCTTGACCATGCCACGTGGTGCGCCGCAGAACGCGGCGGTAAAAAATGAACCGGCATTTCGGTGGCGAAGCGTTTTTTTTATGAGTTCATTTTTCAGGCAGGTACCCCGTGTCCTTTAACCACTACTACCAAAGCGAACTTACCGCACTGCGCCAGCTCGGTCGCCGTTTCGCCGAGCGTAGTCCGGCGCTGGCGCCGTATCTGGGGCAGGCCGGGCGGGATCCGGATGTAGAGCGGTTGCTGGAAGGCTTTGCGTTCCTCACCGGGCGCCTGCGGCAGAAGCTCGATGACGAACTGCCGGAGCTCAGCCATTCGCTGATGCAGCTGCTGTGGCCGAATTACATGCGCCCGCTGCCGGCGTTCAGCATTCTGCAGTTTGATCCGCTCAAGCGTTCCGGCCCGGCGCTGCTGGTTGAGCGCGATACGCCGATCGAGAGCAAGCCGATCGATGACGTGCGCTGCCGCTTCCGCACCTGCTACCCGACCGAAGTGCTGCCACTGGATCTGGCTGCGCTGAACTACTCGGTGAAAGGCGACGGCTCGCTGCTCAGCCTGCGTCTGGAAATGAGCGCCGACGGCCACCTTGGTGAGCTGGAGCTGAGCAAACTGCGTCTGCACTTTGCCGGCGAGCGCTACATCAGCCAGATGCTTTATCTGAGCCTGCTGCGCAACCTCGACGGCATCGAGCTGATCCCGCTCGACGGCGCCGGCAAGGCGATCGATGGTGTCAGCGGCAAGCCGATGGCGTTCAAGATTCCCGGCGACCGGGTGAAACCGGTGGGCTTTGCCGAAGAAGAAGCGTTGATTCCGTATCCGCTGAATACCTTCCGTGGCTATCGCTACCTGCAGGAATACTTCGCCTTCCAGGACAAGTTCCTGTTCGTCGACGTCAACGGTCTGGACATTCTCAAGGCGCTGCCGGAAGACACCCTCAAGCAGATGCGCGGCCTCGAATTGCGTTTCGACATTCGCAAGAGCGGCATCATGCGCATGCGTCCGACCCTGGATAACGTCAAGCTGTTCTGCACGCCGATCGTTAATCTGTTCGAGCACGACGCATTGCCGATCCGTCTCGATGGCAAGCAGGACGAATACCTGCTGCTGCCGGCGGAATACGATCTGGAAAACTGCGGTGTGTTCTCGGTGGAAACCGTGACCGGCTGGAAGCCCGGCGGCCTCGGTTATCAGGAGTACGTGCCGTTCGAATCCTTCGAGCACGACCCGAGTTTCGACGTGCCCAACAGCCGTCCGCATTACAGCATTCGCCAGCGCTCGTCCTTGTTGCATGACGGCCTCGACACTTACCTGAGCTTCGGCATCCGCCACACCGAAGCCCACGAAACCCTGTCGATCGAGTTGATGTGCACCAACCAGAACCTGCCGAAAAAGCTCAAGCTCGGCGACATCTGCATGGCCAGCGAGCAGACCCCGGAATTCCTCAGCTTCCGCAATATCACCCCGGCCACGTCGAGCTTCGCGCCGCCGCTGAACCGCGACTTCCTGTGGAAGCTGATCAGCAACATGTCGCTCAACTATCTGTCGCTGGCGGACGTCAATGCGTTGAAGGTGATTCTGGAAACCTACGACCTGCCGCGCTACTACGACCAGCACGCGGAAAAGGTCAGCAAACGCCTGCTCGGCGGCCTCAAGCACATCAAGCATCACCACGTCGACCGACTGCATCGCGGTCTGCCGGTGCGCGGTTTGCGCACCGAACTGACCATCGACCCGGAAGGCTATATCGGCGAAGGCGACCTGTTCGTCTTCGCTTCGGTTCTCAACGAGTTTTTCGCGCTTTACGCCAGTCTCAATTCATTCCATGAGCTGCGGGTAAAAAGCACACAGGGAGAGGTGTACCAATGGACACCACGTATGGGCCTGCAGCCCCTGCTTTAAGCGGGCTGACCAAGGTAATACGCGAGTACTCGCTGTTTCAGGCCGTGCTGCTGGTGATCGACCGGCTGCGCGAGGCACACCCGCATCTGAGCGAAGACGATCTGTACGACCAGGTCGAGTTCCAGGCCAACCCGAGTCTGGGTTTTCCGCGCAGCGACGTTGATCGCGTGGAGTTTTTCGAGGAACACGGCAAGATGCGCGCGCGCATGCGCTTCAACCTGATCGGCCTGGTGGGCTCCGGTTCGCCGCTGCCGGCGTTCTACGGCGAGCAGGCGCTGGGCGACAGCGAAGACGGTAACCCGACGCGCAATTTCCTCGACCTGTTTCACCATCGCCTGCAACGACTGATGCTGCCGATCTGGCGCAAGTACCGCTACCGCGCGAGCTTCCAGAGCGGCGCGATCGATCCCTTCTCGGCGCAACTTTTTGCGCTGATCGGCCTGGGCGGCGACGAGATCCGCAAGGCCAAGGAACTCAACTGGAAACGCCTGCTGCCGTACCTCGGCCTGCTCAGTCTGCGAGCGCACTCGGCGGCGTTGATCGAAGCCGTGCTGCGCTACTACTTCAAGCATGAAGACCTGGTCATCGAGCAGTGCATCGAGCGCCGCGTGGAAATTCTCGACGAGCAGCGCAATCGTTTGGGCCGCGCCAACAGCATGCTCGGTGAAGACCTGGTGCTGGGCGAGCACGTGCGCGATCGCAGCGGCAAATTCCGCATTCACATCACCGAACTCGACTGGCAGCGATTCCATGAATTCCTGCCGATCGGTTTCGGCTACCAGCCGCTCTGCGCGCTGGTGCGGTTCACCCTGCGTGACCCGCTCGACTACGACATTCGCCTGGTCCTGCGCCAGGAAGAAATCCGCGAACTGCGCATCGGTGAGCAGAACGCCTGTCGCCTCGGTTGGACCAGTTGGCTGGGCCGCGAAAAAGCGGACGGCGTGGTGACCCTGGGCAGCAAAATTCATTAAGGACGTGAGCCATGATCAACGTAGACCTGCAACAACTCATCCAGGCGCTGGACGCCGAAACCCGTCGTGATCTGGAGCGTTCGGCCGAGCGTTGCGTTGCCCGGGGCGGCAGCAAGATCCTCGTCGAAGACTTGCTGCTGGGCTTGCTCGAGCGGCCGAACGGCTTGCTGTCGCGCGCGTTGCAAGATGCTGACGTCGACGCCGGTGAACTGACCGCTGCATTGCAATCGCGAGTCGAACACAGCGCTTCGCGCAACCCGGTGTTCGCCCCGGAGCTGGTGCAGTGGCTGCAAGACGCACTGCTGGTGGCCAATCTCGAACTGGGCCAGACCCAAGTCGAAGACGCCGCGCTGATCCTGGCGTTGCTGCGCAACCCGATGCGCTATGCCGGCAGCCGCTATCAACCGCTGCTCGCCAAACTGAACATTGATCGCCTGAAAGAATTTGCCCTGTCGCAACAGGAGCAACCGGCGGCCAATGGCAAACCGGCGGCGCAGGGCGAATCGCTGTTGCAGCGCTTCACCCACAACCTGACTCAGCAGGCCCGCGACGGCAAACTCGACCCGGTGCTGTGCCGTGACGGCGCGATTCGGCAGATGGTCGACATCCTCGCCCGGCGCCGCAAGAACAACCCGATCGTCGTCGGTGAGGCCGGTGTCGGCAAGACCGCCATCGTCGAAGGCCTCGCCTCGCGCATCGCTGCCGGTGAAGTGCCGCAGGTGCTCAAAGGCGTTGAATTGCTGTCGCTGGACATGGGCCTGTTGCAGGCCGGCGCCAGCGTCAAAGGTGAATTCGAGCGTCGTTTGAAAGGCGTGATTGATGAGGTCAAAGCCTCGCCAAAACCGATCATTCTGTTTATCGACGAAGCTCACACCCTGATCGGCGCGGGCGGTAATGCCGGCGGTTCCGACGCGGCCAACCTGCTGAAACCCGCGCTGGCCCGTGGCGAACTGCGCACCATCGCCGCGACCACCTGGGCCGAGTACAAGAAATACTTCGAGAAAGACCCGGCGCTGGCCCGTCGTTTCCAGCCTGTGCAACTGCACGAACCGACCGTCAGCGAAGCGGTGACCATTCTGCGTGGTCTGGCTCAGGTCTACGAGAAGAGCCACGGCATCTACCTGCGCGATGACGCGGTGGTGTCCGCCGCTGAATTGTCCGCGCGTTACCTGGCCGGTCGGCAATTGCCGGACAAGGCCGTCGACGTCCTCGACACCGCGTGCGCCCGCGTGCGCATCAGCCTCGCCGCCGCCCCGGAAAGTCTGGAGCGCCTGCGTGGCGAACTGGCTGAAGGTGGCCGTCAGCGTCAGGCCCTGCGCCGCGATGCCGAGGCAGGTCTGCTGATCGATCACGAAGCGCTGGAGGCACTGGAAGCGCGTCTGGACGAAGCCGAAAGCGAGATGGTCGCGCTGGAAACTCTCTGGACCGAACAGAAAGAACTGGCCGAGCGTCTGCTGGAACTGCGTCAGCAACTGGCCAAGGCTCGTGAAGCCGCCGCTGTCGAGCCGACCGTCAGCGTGGAAGAAGATGCCGAAGGCACGGTGATTGAAACCGTGGTCGCCGAGGTTGGAGAAGGCCAGAGCGTCGAAGCGTTGGAAGCCCAGCTGCATGAAACCCACGCCGCGTTGACTGCCGCGCAAGTCAAAGAACGTCTGGTCAGCTTCGAAGTGTGCCCGCGTCTGGTTGCCGAAGTGATCAGCGCCTGGACCGGTGTACCACTGGCGCAACTGGCCCGCGAGCACAACGCCAAGGTCGCCAGTTTCGCCACCGATCTGCGCACGCGCATTCGCGGTCAGGAACAAGCCGTGCACGCGCTGGATCGCTCGATGCGCGCCACCGCTGCAGGTCTGAACAAACCGGATGCACCGGTCGGGGTGTTCCTGCTGGTCGGTCCGAGCGGCGTCGGCAAGACCGAAACCGCGCTGGCCCTGGCTGATCTGCTGTACGGTGGCGACCGTTTCATCACCACCATCAACATGTCCGAGTTCCAGGAGAAGCACACCGTCTCGCGTCTGATCGGTGCGCCACCGGGCTACGTCGGTTACGGCGAGGGCGGCATGCTCACCGAAGCCGTGCGCCAGAAGCCGTATTCGGTGGTGTTGCTCGATGAAGTCGAGAAGGCTGATCCGGACGTGCTCAACCTGTTCTACCAGATCTTCGACAAAGGCGTGGCCAACGATGGCGAAGGTCGCGAAATCGACTTCCGCAATACGTTGATCCTGATGACCTCGAACCTGGGTAGCGACAAGATCAGCGACCTTTGCGAAAACGACGCACGGCCGACCGCCGAAGTCCTCGAAGAAACCATTCGCCCGGTGCTCAGCAAACACTTCAAACCGGCGCTGCTGGCGCGGATGAAAGTGGTGCCGTACTACCCGGTGGGCGGCCCGGTGCTGCGCGAGCTGATCGAGATCAAACTCGGCCGTCTCGGCGAGCGTCTGAGCCGTCGTCAGCTGGAATTCAGCTGGTGCCAGAACCTCGTCGATCACCTGTCCGAGCGCTGCACGCAAAGCGAAAGCGGCGCGCGCCTGATCGATCATCTGCTCGATCAGCACGTGCTGCCGCTGGTGGCTGATCGTCTGCTCGACGCGATGGCGACCGGCGAAAGCCTCAAGCGTGTGCATGCCACGCTCGACGGCAACTCCAGCGTGACTTGCGAGTTCGTCTGAGGTGGGCGTGATGTTCACTCAGGTGCCGCAGCCACTGGTCTACGCCGAAGCGTTGCTGGCGCAGTTCGCCAGTCTGTCGCGGGCGGCGGACAGTGCTGTGCTGCTGGGTGAATTCGTCCGTGGCCTGGCCGAGCTGAGCGGTTGCGAATTGACCCAGCTGTATCTGCTCGACGCCACCCACACTTGCCTGGGCATGAACGCCGAGTGCCTCGACGGCGCGCTGCAACCGCGTCAGGCGGCGAGCCTGCCGGCCGATTACAACGGCGAGCAACTGCTGCAGTTCGCCCTGTGTCAGAACCGCGTGGTCTGCCTCGACGACCTCGCCGGCAGCCTGCACGAAACCAGTTTTCTGCCGGCGGCAAGCACGCCGTGGCAGTCGCTGTTGTGCGTGCCGCTGGTCAATCAGCACAAGTCGGTGGAGGGCTTGCTGCTCTGCGCCAGTCGCCGTCGCACTGACTTGCAGGGTTTCGCCGACTCCCTCGGCCAGCTCGGTTCGTTCGTGCTCGGCCAACTGCATCTGCTGCAACGCCTGCGTCAGCCACCGGCCGAATCGGCTACTGCTTCACGCAGTGTGCCGAGCATCAGCGGCTACGGTCTGATCGGTAAAAGTGCGGCGATGCGCCAGACCTACTCGCTGATCAGCAAGGTTCTGCACAGCCCGT
This sequence comes from Pseudomonas sp. FR229a, assembly GCF_030209115.1. Taxonomy (NCBI): domain Bacteria; kingdom Pseudomonadati; phylum Pseudomonadota; class Gammaproteobacteria; order Pseudomonadales; family Pseudomonadaceae; genus Pseudomonas; species Pseudomonas sp. FR229a. Next base: position 242,490 of record NZ_JARVSP010000008.1, read on the forward strand.
ACACCGTGCTGTTGCGGGGCGAGACCGGAACCGGCAAGGAAGTGGTGGCACGGGCGATTCACGATTGCGGCCCGCGTCGCTCCCAGGCGTTCATCGTGCAGAACTGCGCGGCGTTTCCGGAAAACCTGCTCGAAAGCGAGCTGTTCGGCTACCGCAAAGGCGCCTTCACCGGTGCCGATCGCGATCGCGCCGGGTTGTTCGACGCGGCCAATGGCGGCACGTTGCTGCTCGATGAAATCGGTGACATGCCGTTGTCGCTGCAAGCGAAGATTCTGCGCGTGCTGCAGGAAGGCGAGATCCGTCCGCTGGGTTCCAATGACACGCACAAGATCGACGTGCGCATCATCGCCGCGACGCACCGTGATCTGGCGGTGCTGGTCAGCGAAGGCAAGTTCCGCGAGGACTTGTACTACCGTCTCGCGCAGTTCCCGATCGAGCTGCCGGCCCTGCGTCAGCGCGAAGGCGACATCCTCGATCTGGCCCGGCATTTCGCCGAGAAGACCTGCACGTTTTTGCAGCGTGATCCGGTGCGCTGGTCGGACTCGGCGCTGGAGCATCTGAGCGGTTACACCTTCCCTGGCAACGTTCGCGAACTCAAGGCACTGGTCGAGCGCGCGGTGTTGCTCTGCGAGGGTGGCGAGTTGCTCGCCGAACATTTTTCCCTGCGCCTGGAACCGATGCCCGAGGACAACAGCGGCCTGAATCTGCGCGAACGCCTGGAGCAGGTCGAGCGCACGTTGCTCCTCGATTGCCTGCGCAAGAACGATGGCAACCAGACCCTTGCCGCCCGCGAACTGGGCCTGCCGCGACGCACGCTGTTGTATCGGCTGGGGCGCTTGAACATCAATCTGGGAGACTTCGATGGTTGATCTGAAGAAGTGTCCTGAGCTGAACAACTTCCCTGTGGCGAGGGAGCTGGCTCCCGCGCGGCTGCACAGCAGTCGTAGCTCGGTGAACGCGATTGTCCTGAAGCACCGCGATGGCTGGTTTTGGGGCCGCTTCGCAGCCCAGCGGGAGCAAGCTCCCTCGCCACAGGAGGTTGTCGCTCCTCCCTGGCATGGCTCCAGGCCCCGGTTCAGAGCCTCGCAAAACAATGAATTCGCTAATAACGGCGCCGCCCGCAAGGGCCGGCGCTTTGTGCTTTGTCTACACCTGGAGACCCTCTGATGTCTGTTCGTCACTGGCACGCTGTCCTGCTGACCCTCGTCGTTCTATGCGGCCTTGGCGGCTGTAGCGGCAATTACAAATTCAACGACAACGACTATCGCCCGTTGGGTGATCCGCAAGCGGTCAATCGCGGCAAGTGACCGCAAGGAGCATCAAACATGGAATTGGTTTTCGAAATGCTGAACACCAAGCAGTTCGTGCCCACCGAGTTGTGCCAGCGGACCTTCAAACAGGCCGGTGGCGTGATCGGGCGCGGCGAGGACTGCGACTGGATCATCCCTGACCGCAAGCGTCACCTGTCCAATCACCACGCGATTGTCAGTTACCGCGAGGGCTCGTTCTTCCTCACCGACACCAGCAGCAACGGTGTCCAGGACGGCAGCAGCGGCGCACGCCTGCACAAGGGCGAGCCGGTGCGCATCGAGCACGGCAGCACCTACATTCTCGGCGACTTCGAAATCCGTGCGCGGCTGGTCCGTGACCCGGCGACCTTCGATGGCGAAGTCGGCCGTCCGCGCGCCGCTGGCAGCATCATTCCGGACGACGCGTTCCTTGATCTCGACCCGCTCAATGCCCTCGAACAGCAAGAGCGCGTCTACTCGGAAATCGACGAGCTGCTGTCGCCCACCGCCAAGCCGGAAGATTCCCGTCAGCGTGCCGACTACGCGCGCATCGACATGGAAAGCCTGATGGTCCCGGAGCTGATTGCCGCCCCGGTCGAGCCTGAACCGGCGCCTGCGCCGAAAGCCGTCGAGCGTCAGAGCGAAGGTTTCTGGGAGCACTTTGGCGCGGCGCTGGGCGTCGACGTCAAAGCCCTCAGCCACGACGAACGTGAAGCGCTGGCGCTGAACGCAGCGCGCCTGCTGCGCCAGAGCATCGGCGGTTTGCAGCAGAGCCTGCGTACCCGCTCGGAGCTGAAAAACGAGCTGCGTCTGGCCCAGACCACCGTGCAAGGCACCAACAAGAACCCGCTGAAATTCGCCGTCGATCCGAGCGAAGCGCTGCAGATTCTGTTGCAGCCAAGCAAGCCCGGACATCTGCCGGCCGAGCAAGCGATCTCCCGCGCATTCCGCGATTTGCAGGCGCATCAAGTGGCTCTGCTGACGGCCAGTCGCGCCGCCGTGCGTGGCACGCTGGAGCACTTCTCGCCAGAGCAACTGACCCTGCGTTTCGAGCGCGACAACAAACCGTTGATCGCGACATCGGGCGGGCGCTGGAGAGCGTTCGGCCGCTATCACCAGGCACTGCGTCAGGACGATGACTGGAGCGAGCGTCTGCTGGCCCGCGACTTCGCTCAGGCTTACGAAGAACAGATCCGCCTGATCTCCACCCTCCACACCGACCACCAAGGATGATGCGCATGTCTCGCCGCTCGACCGCTTTTTTCAAGACGCTGACTGCGCTCACCGTGCTGGTGCTGCTCGCCGGTTGCTCGTCGCTGTCGCCGTACTCGAAAGTGACCAAGATCAACCTCAAGCTGACCGGCAGCGACCAGCTCAACCCGGACCTCAACGGTCGGCCGTCGCCGATCGTCGTGCGCCTGTTCGAACTCAAGCACCCGGTGACCTTCGAGAACGCTGATTTCTTCAGCCTCTACGAGCGCGCCAAGGAATCCCTCAACCCGGATCTGGTGGCCAGCGAAGAACTCGAACTGCGCCCGGGTGAAACCGTGGAGCTGAAACTCAGCGTGGAGGAGGGCAGCCGTTACGTGGGCATCCTTGCGGCCTATCGCGACCTACCGGATACGCAATGGCGCCACACCGTGCAGATCACTCCGCTGGAACTCACCGAGGCTGATCTGACCCTCGATCAGGCCGGTATCCGCAACACCCAACAAGTGCTCGCCAAGGCGGATGACTGATCATGAACACCCATAAAGTCATTTGGCAGGAAGGCATGCTGCTGCGCCCGCAGCACTTCCAGCACAACGATCGTTATTACGATCACCAGATGAAAACCCGCACGCAGCTGCTCGGTGGCTACACCTGGGGTTTTCTCAATCTGGAAATCGACTTGCAGTTCCTCAACATGGGCAAACTGGTGATCAGTGAAGCCTCGGGGATTCTGCCGGACGGCAGCCTGTTCGAACTCGGTGGCAACACCGAGCCGCTGGCGCTGGACGTGCCGCCGAACACCGGCAACACGCCGATCTATCTGGCGCTGCCGCTGGTCACCGGCAACCACATCGAGGCCCGTCGCCCGGAGCAATCCGACGTGCTCGCGCGCTACACCGCGTATGACGCCGAAGTCGCCGACTCCAACGCCGGTGACGATTCCGCCAGTCAGGTCAGCTGTGGGCGCCCGGATTTCAAACTGTTGCTCGGAGAGCAGCAGAGCGATCAGGCCTACGTGAAGCTGAAGATCTGCGACGTGCTCGACACCACGCCCGACGGCGTGATCAGCCTCGACCCGGATTTCGTCCCGACCTACATTCAGGCCCACGCCTCCAGCTACCTGCTGTCGTGCCTGAAAGAAGTCATCAGCATGCTCAGCCACCGCGGCGACACCATTGCCGAGCGGATTCGCTCCAACGGCAAGGTCGGCGGCGCCGAAGTCGGCGACTTCATGATGCTGCAACTGATCAACCGTACCGAACTGCTGCTGCGCCATTACCTCGGGCTTGAGCAGGTGCACCCGGAAGAGTTGTACCGCACGCTGCTGACCATGCTCGGCGATCTGGCGACCTTCTCCGGCGAGAGCAAACGCCCGCGTCTGGACAGCCGCTATTCCCACGCCGATCAGGGCGCAAGCTTCCGCAAACTGATGGAAGCGATCCGTCAGGTGCTGTCGATGGTGCTTGAGCAGCACGCCATCGAACTGATCCTGCAGGCGCGTCAGTACGGCATCATCGTCTCGCCGTTGCACGACCACAAACTGCTCGGCTCGGCCTCGTTCGTGCTCGCAGCCAGTGCCAACTGCGACTCCGAAGAACTGCGTCAGCGCTTGCCGCAGCACCTCAAGGTCGGCCCGGTGGAGCGCATCCGCCAACTGGTCAACCTGCACTTGCCGGGGATCAAGGTCAAACCGTTGCCGGTGGCCCCACGGCAGATCGCGTTCCACTCGAACAAAACCTATTTCATCCTCGAACTCAGTTCCGAAGACCTGGCACAACTCGAGCGCTCCGGCGGTTTCGCGTTCCACGTGTCCGGCGAATTCGCCGAGCTTGAACTGAAATTCTGGGCCATCAGGAACTGACCGACATGATCAAGGAAACGGATTACAACCAGGACGACAAAACCGTCCTGCTCGACCGTCAGGGCCACGGACCGGCATCGAGTCCGCTGACCGACTTCGCCGCGCCGCCGCGTTTCGAGCAACTGGAAGAACGCATGATCTACGCCGCGCGCCTGCGTCCGGCGGAGGCGTTCAATATCAGCCTCAACTCGCTGGTCGCGGCCTCCTCCGACCTGCTTTCGGAAGTGGTGCGCCTCAAGCACAGCGAGACCCGCGAAGATCTGTACGCGCTCAATGAGCGGCTGACCGCCGGGCTCAAGTTGTTCGAAGTACGCGCCCTGCACAACGGCGCTGAAAGCAGCCAGGTGATGGCCGCGCGTTACGTGCTCTGCACCGTGGTTGACGAGGCTGTCGTGACCACCCCGTGGGGCAACGAAAGCGAGTGGTCGCAGATGAGCCTGCTGAGCAGCTTCCACAACGAAACCTTCGGCGGCGAGAAGTTTTTCCAGCTGCTCGATCGGCTGTCGAAAAACCCGGTCAAGCACCTGCCGATGCTCGAACTGATGTACCTGTGCCTGTCCCTAGGTTTCGAGGGCAAGTACCGCGTACAGGCACGCGGCATGCTTGAGCTTGAAGGCATCCGCGACGCCTTGTACCGGCAGATCCGTCAGTTGCGCGGCGACGTGCCGCGCGAGTTGTCGCCGCACTGGGAAGGCCTCAACGACCAGCGCCGCAACCTGGTGCGCATCGTGCCGGCGTGGATGGTGGTGCTGTTCACGCTGGTCTGCCTGGTGGTGATGTATTCGGGCTTCGCCTGGGTGCTGGGCGAGCAGCGCGACACTGTTCTGCATCCTTATCAGCCGCTTGATCCAGCCGCGGTGCAACCGCAGGCGCAGCCGTAAAACAGGGACGTGTGATGAAAAAGTTTTTTAAGAAAGTCGGCGCCTTCCTGCGCCAGACCTGGGTCTGGACCTTGTTGCTGGTGCTGTTCGTGGCGCTGCTGGTGTGGTTCGTCGGCCCGTTGTTGGCGGTCGATGATTACAAGTTCTGGGAAAGCGCGACCTCGCGCCTGCTGACCATCAGCGTGCTGTTCCTGATCTGGGGCCTGACCATGGTCTTCGTCAGCTGGCGCGCCGGTATCCGCAAGAAAGCCGAGGAAGAAAGCGAGGACGGCCAGGACCGTATTCGCCGCGAAGAGCTGATCGACGAAGAGCAGAAAGAGTTGAAGGCGCGTTTCAAGGACGCGCTGAAAACCCTGAAGACGTCGAGCCTGTATCGCGGTCGCAGCGAGCGCTGGCGCAGTGACTTGCCGTGGTACCTGCTGATTGGCCCGCAGGCCTCGGGCAAGACCAGCCTGCTGGACTTTTCCGGTCTGGAATTCCCGATCAACAAGATCGACCGCAAGCTCACTCGCGACACTCTCGGCACCCGTCATTGCGACTGGTATTTCGCCGACCATGGTGTGCTGATCGACACCGCCGGGCGCTACACGACTCAGCCGGACGCGGAAGTTGACGGCAACGCCTGGACCACGCTGCTGGAGCTGCTGCGCAAGCGTCGTCGTGGCCGTCCGTTGAACGGCGTGCTGGTGACCATTCCGGTGGAAACCCTCACCGGCGGCAGCGAGCAGGACATCGACACCCTCGCGCGCCAGGTGCGCAGTCGTTTGCAGGATGTGCATCAGAAACTGCACGTCGACGTGCCGGTGTATCTGGTCCTGAGCAAGGCTGACAAGCTCCTCGGCTTCGACGAATTCTTCGATCAACTGACCCGCGAAGAAAGCGATCAAGTGCTCGGCACCAGTTTCCGCAAGGATCAGGTCGGCACCGACGTCGCGGTTCTGCGCAACGAGTTCGAAGAGTTGCTGCGCCGCTTGAACAGCCAAGTGATCATGCGCATGCACTCCGAGCGCGATACTCAGCGCCGTGGGCGCATCCTCGATTTCCCGCATCAGTTGGGACAGATCGGCGAGCGCCTGTGCCTGTTCGTCGACATGGCGTTCACCGGCAACCGTTATCAGCGTGCCACGCAACTGCGCGGTTTCTACCTGACCAGCGCGCCGCACCTGACCCAGGAAATGGATTCGACCACCGCCGGCATCGGCGCCAGCCTCGGCATGAACGCCGGTGTGCTGCCGACCCTGCGCAGTGGCCGTTCGCGGTTCATCCACCACTTGCTCAGCCAGGTGATTTTCCCCGAGGCCGATCTGGCCGGTCTGGACAAGCGCGAGCGCAGCCGCATTCATTGGGGCCAGCGCGCGCTGTACGTCGGTGCACTGGCGGCACTGGCCCTGTTCGGCATGCTCTGGGCCGGTGGTTTCTCGGCCAACTACGAGCGTCTGGAAAACCTGCGCACGCTGGCACAGAACTGGACCCAGCAACGCTCGGCCGTAACGCCGCGCGATGACGCCATGGGCGTGCTGAAAGTCCTCGACACCAGCTACGCCGCGACCCAGGTGTTCCCGAGCAAGGGCGACGTGTCGTACCACGAGCGTGGCGGCCTGTATCAGGGCGAAGAGATCAACCCGGTGGTGAAAACCGCCTACGAGCGTGAACTTGAAGCGCAGTTGCTGCCCCGGGTGGCGAGCATGCTGGAAGGGCAGATCCGCGCCAATATGAAGGACCGCGATCGCCTGCTCAACAGCCTGCGCGCGTACCTGATGTTGAACATGAAGGATCGTCGCGACGCGGCGTGGCTCAAGGACTGGGTCGCCACTGACTGGTCGCAGCGCTACACCGGCAACACCGCTGTGCAGAACGGTCTGAACACTCACCTCGAGCGCTTGCTCAAGCAGCCGTTCATCTACCCGCTGAACGATCAGTTGGTGACGCAGGCGCGTCAGGTCCTGCGCAGCGAATCTCTGGCCAACGTTGTGTATCGCATGCTCCGCGAGCAGGCGCGCAACCTGCCGGACTACCGCTTCAGCCAACACCTCGGCCCGCAGGGCTCGCTGTTCATCGGCACCGAATACGTGATCCCGGGTTTCTACACCCAACAGGGTTATCAGCAGTATTTCTCGGTGCAGGGCGCGGCGCTGGTCACCGATATCCTGCGTGACAACTGGGTGCTGGGCGAAGGCGCGGGCATCAGCGACATGGACTTGCGTCGCCTGATGGTCGAGCTCGAGCAGCTGTACTTCCGCGACTACGCCAACTACTGGAGCGAAGCCGTTGGCCAGGTCGCGCTGCCACCGATTAGCGACGCCGGCGAAGGCGCCGAGCAACTGGCGGGCCTGACTTCGGCCAACTCGCCGGTCCTCGCGTTGCTCACCGAAGTGCGTGAAAACACCCGCTTCGAAGCGGCGGTTGATCCGGTCGACGAAGCCGGCGAAGCCGCCGATGCGCTGGCCGGGCAGAAAGGCAAACTGGGCAAGGTCGGCAAGCTCGCCGCGGCTGCTGCCGACAAGGCTTCGGCGCTGAACGTGGCGAAGAACCTGCCGGACACCGCGAAGAAATCCCTGCAACGCCGCTTCGAACCGCTGCATCGTTTGCTGGATGACAACAACGGCCCGGGCGCTGACCTGACGCCAGCGTTCAGCGCGCTCAACGACCTGCAACTGCAATTGGCCGGTCTGGCCCGTTCCAGCACGCCGGAGCAAGCCGCATTCGAGATGGCGAAGACGCGCATGAGCGGCCAGCGTGATGCGCTGACCAACCTGCGCAATGCCTCCGGTCGTCTGCCGCGTCCGCTCAGCGTGTGGTTCAACGTGCTGGCCGAGGACTCGTGGCGTCTGGTGCTCAACGATGCCTATCAATACCTGAACGGCCGTTATCAGAACGAGCTGTACAGCGTGTATGGCAAAACCATCAGCAAGCGTTATCCGTTCAGCGCCAGCAGCACCAGCGACGTGGCGATCAGCGATTTCCGCGAGTTCTTCCGCGCTCAGGGTACCGTCGACCGTTTCTTCGACAGCTACATGCGTCCGTTCGTCAGTGGCGATCCGGGCAACTACCGCATGCGCAGCGTCGATGGTCACAGCCTGCCGGTATCGAAGGTTTACCTTGATCAGATGGCGGCGGCGCAGACCATTCGCCAGAGCTTCTTCTCGATCAACCCGGCTGAGCCGACCGTGCAGTTCAAGCTCGAGCCGTACACCCTCGATCCGGCGGTCAGCCGTTCCGAATTCAAGTTCGGCGACAAGACCATGGAATACCGTCACGGCCCGATCCTGCCAATGACCTTCAAGTGGCCGACCGATGCTGAAGACGGTCGCACCAGCCTGGTCATGGACAAGATGGCCGGGCGTCCGATCGGTATCGAGAAGAACTCCGGCCCATGGTCGCTGTTCCGTCTGTTCGACCTGATGCAGACCGAGTACCTGAACGGTCGCGACGTGCTGGTGCTGAAAGCGGACGTGGGCGGCCTGCGCGCCAACTATCTGCTGACCAGCCAGCGCACGCCGAACCCGTTCGACATGGGCGTGCTGCGCACCTTCCGTATGCCGGTGCAGCTCTGATGCTGGTGGCCAGTCCCTGGCGCAGCGCGGCGCGTACCGACCCGGGCAAGGTGCGGGCGCGCAACGAAGATGCCTTCCTCGATTCCCCGCAGCATGGGCTGTGGGTGGTCGCGGACGGCATGGGCGGTCATCAGGGTGGCGACATCGCCAGCCAGTTGATCGTCGCCAGCCTGGCTGAGTTGCCGCAACACGAGGATTTCGACGAACGCCTCAAAGCCATCCGCCAGTGCCTGCACTGGCTGAACCGGCGACTGGGGCAAGAGTTGACCGTCACTGCCGGGCGTCACGACAGCATCATGGGCAGCACCGTCGTCGCGCTGCTGGTGGAAGGCAACCGCGCGGCCTGCATCTGGGCCGGTGATAGCCGTTGCTATATGTGGCGTGGACAGCGTTTGTATCAGCTGTCCAAGGACCATTCGCTGCAACAGCAGTTGATCGACGAGCAGCAAATGAGCGTCGAACAGGCGGCAGCGCACCCGGCGGCTCAGGCCTTGACCCGAGCCGTCGGTGCCGCTGAAACGCTGACCCTGGATGTGCTCGAACTCGAGGTCTATCCGGGCGATGTGTTTTTGCTCTGCAGCGATGGTTTGTATCAGGGCCTGAGCAGCGATGCCCTCGGCAACGCCCTCAGCCTCAGCGCGCCGCACGTGGCGCTGGAACGTTTGTTCGACGGCGCTCTGCGAGGCGCTGCGCGGGACAACCTGACTGCCGTGGTGATCCGCCAATGAGTGAACTCGAATCGCCCATCGATGACTTGCTGATCAGCGAAGAGCAGGCCAACAACCTGACCTACTTCGCTTTCGCCAAGGGCAACAAGGCCGAACCGTTGCTGGCGCCGACCAAGGCCAGCATCGGTGCGCTGCCGGATGTACTCGCCGGTCGCTACCACCTCGAGCGTCTGCTCGGGGCCGGTGGCATGGGCGCCGTTTACCGGGCGCGGGATCTGCTGCACGAACAGTTCGGCGATCCCGACCCTTACATTGCGCTGAAAATCCTCAGCGAAGAATTTGCCGAATCGCCGGACGCCAGTGCCTTGCTCTACAGCGAGTTCGCCCTGACCCGGCGCCTGCGCCACGACAACGTCGTGCGTGCGCACACCTTTGAAGTCGACACCGACTGCCAGCGGGCCTTCATCACCATGGAATACATGCGTGGCCTGACCCTGGACAAATTGCTCTGCGAGCGGCCCCTCGGCTTGCCGTGGAAAGAACTGCGCGACATCGTCCTGCCGCTGCTCGACACGTTGGCCTACGCCCACCGTCGCGGCGTGCTGCACGGTGACCTGAAACCGAGCAACGTCATGCTCAGCGAAGACGGCCTGCGCCTGTTCGACTTCGGTCTGGGACAGGCAGAGGAGGGCACCTTGCCCGGCCTGCCGCACCTGAGCCGCGAGCGCTTCAACGCCTGGACCCCGGGCTACGCCGCCCCCGAACTGCTTGAGGGCCAACCGTTGTCGGCCAGCGCGGACGTGTACGGCGTGGCCTGCGTGATCTATGAACTGGCGAGCGGCAAACACCCGTTCCGCCGTTTGCCCTCGACCCAGGCCCGCGACGAGCACCTGGAGCGCGAACTGCACGCGCCGAAAAACCTAGCGAAACACGGCTGGTCAGCGCTGCAGACCGCGCTGAGCTTCAACCCGGCAGAGCGCAACATCACTGCCGCACAATTGCGTGACGCCTTGGGCGCCACTTCGTCCTGGCTGCAACGTCTGCGACTTCGGGCGTAACGGATGACATTCGAACAGGGAGCACACGATGTTCAACTCAGCTAACGAAACCCACTTCAGCCTCAAGGTCGAAGACTACGTCGGCGACCTGCAAGTGCTGTCGTTCACCGGCACCGAAGGCATCAGCCAGGCGTTTCGCTTCGACCTCGAACTGGTCAGCGAAAACCCGGATCTGGATCTCGAGCAACTGCTGCACAAGCAAGCGTTTCTCGCATTCGATCCACAGGGCTCAGGAATTCACGGGCAGATCTACCGCGTCGCCCAGGGCGATGCCGGCAAGCGCCTGACCCGCTACAAAGTCTCGATCGTGCCGCAACTGCAATACCTGCATCACCGCACCAACCAGCGCATCTACCAGCAGATGTCCGCACCGAAAATCATCGCGCTGATCCTCGAAGAACACGGCATCAAGAGCAACGCCTACAGCTTCCAGCTCAGCGAGCCGTGCCCGGATCGCGACTACTGCGTGCAGTACGACGAAACCGACCTGCACTTTGTCCAGCGCCTGTGCGAAGAAGAGGGCATCCACTATCACTTCCAGCACAGCGAAAAAGCCCATCTGCTGGTGTTCGGCGACGACCAGACCGTGTTCCAGAACCTAGGGCAGCCAACCGCCTACGTGCAGGGCAGCGGCATGGTCGCGGACGAGCCGGTAATCAAAGCCTTCAAACTGCGCCTGGAAACCCGCACCACGCGCACCACGCGCCGCGACTACGACTTCGAAAAACCGCGCCTGCGAATGGAGGCTGCGTTTAAACCAGAGAGCAGACCAGACAGCGACAGCACTGAACCGGATCTCGAAGACTACGACTACCCCGGCCGCTTCATCGACCGCGCGCGTGGCAAGTTCCTCAGCCAGCGCGCCCTCGAACGCCACCGCGCCGACTACCGCCAGGCCGAAGGTCGCGGCGACCAGACCAGACTGGTCAGCGGCCACTTCATGGAAATGTCCGACCACCCGCGCAGCGAGTGGAACGACCTGTGGCTGCTCACCGAAATCTTCCACGAAGGCAAGCAACCGCAAGTCCTCGAAGAAGGCGTGACCAGCGACACCACCGACGAAAAAGACGACTTCCACCAGGGCTACCGCAACCGCTTCCTCGCCACCCCGTGGGACGTGTTCTACCGCCCGGCCCTCGAACACCCGAAACCGCGAGTGCTCGGCAGCCAGACCGCCATGGTCACCGGCCCCAAAGGCGAAGAAATCCACTGCGACCAATACGGCCGCATCAAAGTCCAGTTCCACTGGGACCGCGAAGGCCTCGCCGACGACAAAACCAGCTGCTGGCTACGCGTCTCCAGCTCCTGGGCCGGCGACCGCTACGGCGCCATCTCCATCCCGCGCATCGGCATGGAAGTCCTCGTCACCTTCCTTGAAGGCGACCCTGACCAACCGCTGGTGACCGGTTGCCTGTACCACAAGGAAAACCCGGTGCCGTATGCACTGCCGGCGAACAAGACTCGCAGCGTGTTCAAAACGCTTAGCTCACCGGGTGGCGGTGGTTACAACGAACTGCGCATTGAAGACAAGAAAGGTGCCGAGCAGATCTACATCCATGCCCAGCGGGATTGGGATGAAAACGTCGAGCATGACCAGAAGATTCGGGTCGGCAATGAACGTCATGACACGGTGGAGAAGAACAGCTACACCGAGCTCAAGGCCGAAGAACATCGCACGACGATTTCCGACCGCAAGGTTGAAGCGAAGCTGGATGATCACCTGACGATTGGGCAGAACCAGCATGTGAAGCTGGGGACTGCGCAGCTCACCAGTGTGGGGAAAGAGATTCACCTCAAGGCTGGGGACAAGATTGTTATTGAGGCGGGGACAGAGCTGACCATTCTTGGGGGTGGGAGCTTTATCAAGCTCGATGGCGGTGGAGTGACGGTGGTTGGGCCGGTGATCAAGATCAATGCGGGTGGCTCGGCTGGTTCCGGCACCGGGATCGGGATAAAACCGCCGGTGCTGCCGGGGGCGGCGGATAAGGATAAGGCGGGGAGTTTGATGGATCAGGCGTTGTTGAATGCACCGCCTGAGAAGGTTAAGCCGAAGGCTTTTTTTGTGTTTTCTGAGTGATGAGTGTCGTGATGACAAAGAACAATCGAGTGCGTCAATTCAAGCTGCAATGTCTGGCGCTGCTAGCGTTCGGGTTGTGTTCAGGAGCCTTTGCGGCGCAATCGAGCACCGTGCAATGCCCGAGTGACAACTTCCCAGATTTCGTAAAAGAGTTCTCGTCCAAGCCTGAGGTCCAGCAAGCGTTTATCGCCTCGCCCGTGATCGAGCAAAAGGTAGTCTCCACCGAGTCAAAGCCGCGAGTGGTGGAGCGAAATTCGAGGTTGTTGGACCTTCAATCGTTGGTGATGCTTGCTCCCGATAACATCGCGAAGTCCGGGTTAAGCATACAAGTCCAACTGCCGAACCATTTAGTTGTTCGCGATCACAATGGTGAAGTGCTGAATATCTTCACTTTCAAACATAACGACTGTTGGGTATTGACCCGTGCTGAAGACTGGTCGCTTGAGGCTGTAATTGATGCTCAATACCCGAACTTAAAGGCTTCACCGGGTGAGCGCGCACTAAAAAGAGGGGCGATGTATAACCAGTTGGGTATCGATACCGAGTCCTCTTCTTCCAGTCAATTGTACATTTCTGCTCTGAATAGTTATTTACATGGGGCAGACCACGGCTCCGCAGAGGCTGCTTTTGCAGCGGCGGGGATCAGCCTTTCAGGTCAAGCTCCACGGTTGGAAAACGTAAAGATCCTTCAACTACTGGAGTCAGCTGCCAAGAGCGTACCTGAAGCAGGGATTGCCCTTGCTGACTTCTATTGCGATGAAGGCAATTACGAAGAGAAGCGAGCCTGTGTAAATCCAGAAAAGTCATTGGGGGCTCTTGTAAGCTCTGCCCGGCTCGGTTCCTCGAGTGCATTGATTCAACTAGGCGGCGCCTATGAAGCCGGCGCAATCATCCCTAGTGATTTGGCTCGGGCGATGGCGTGTTACCAGGAGGCCGACAAGAAAGGCAATGAGGCAGGTGCTAGAGGCGTCGAACGACTAAGCACCCAAGGCATTACCGCAAATAATTCAATTCATTGCCTTTAAAGCAGGATGCTATCAATGAGCACGGGACTACTTGAACAGCGCGCCAAATACCCTTACAGCGGATACGAATACGGCTATGGTAAGGGCGGATCTGCGGACGAAAACGGTAACGGTCGGAAGGAAATTGATTGTTCTCACTTACTAAACCTAATGCTCCGTGATGCGGGGTATGACATCCCCTACCGCACTACAAGTCAACTTGCGACAGACACCACGCATTTCGAGTTCATTGCCCTTAACAGCGTTCAGCCGGGTGATATCGCGCTATGGACAGCTATGCACCATACCGGTGTGATCGAGGACATGGACGCTAACCGGGTCAAGGGGAATTTTTTTGGCTCACAGAGTTCGACCGGGCCAAAGTCCGCAAAGTACGGTGAGGGCAGCGGCTATTGGCCGATGCCAAACAAGTACCTCCGGCCTAAGGCGGAGTATAGGAGCGGTGCGCAACCGACGCCTGCTCCTGCTCCGGCGCCTGCAGCGACCCCGGCTCCGGCAGGATCACCGCTCATGAGTTTTCACTACCCGTTCAGAAAGGCGGACGGGAAGCAATTCGAGAGCGCCGACGAAATATATAAAGCGCTAGAAAAAGAAACATCGGGCCACTATCTCTTGGGCAGTAATAAGTTCTGGCATGGTGGTATTCACATTAGCAATGCCAGTGCCCCTCAATGCATCTTGAACGAACCGATCCGCTGCATGGCTGACGGCGAGGTTGTGGCCTATCGGCTTAACGAAGACTATCTAGAATCTACGTTCGGCGAAAATGAGAAAAAACTGCAGTATTCCAACTCGTTTTGTTTGGTGCGACATGAGTACAAATCTGCGCCAAACCCAGAAGAAGGACCGAATAAAGGCAAGCAAAACAAGCTGAATTTCTACAGCTTGTACATGCACCTTCTGCCCTTCAAGCGTTATCCGCTGACTGAGGGAGAAACTCCGAAGCCTCAAGTGACCATGAAGGTAAGTGACTTCAACGCTTACGACGATTTCCCTGAATCCAGTAGCGTTCAGAACGTTGGCAAGCTCGTTGCGGGGACCAAACTTGAAATACTGGATCAAAAGGCCCTAGGCAACGTTACCTATGCGAAAGGGAAAATTCTTTCAGGTAGCGTTAAAAAGAACGGTCACAAAGTTCGCGAGGCTGGCAAGGAGGTCTGGTTCGCATACTTGAAAGACGGAGAACCCTACAAAAACTCCAAACCCGCACGTATATGGCTGGCAGACCCGATCCCGGAGCGTTTAAAGCCAAAATATTGGCAAGGTAAGGTGAAAGGAACCGCGTTGACAAGATTGGATCTTTATCAGGGTCCTATCTCTGCCCAAAATGGGCAGAATGCCGGTGATAAGATTGGCTCGCTGCAACTTAACCCTCAAAGTTCGGTGGAATTTGAAAGCAAAGAGGTACTGAACCTCAATGTTGCAGGGACAATTCGTCGAATGGCGAAATGTACGAGCAGCGGTAGCTTGGCTGGGGATGGAAGCCTTCCTCCCAGCTTCTGGGCGATTGTGGAAAACGAATATGTTGCCTGGGATGTAATCCCGAGTAGATTCGATTCTGTAGAGCCTGCAAGTACCGGTATCAAGGCAGGTGATCCGATCGGATACTTAGGGCTGACAGAAAACCTCACAGGCGAAGATGGCGGCGTAACCAATAAGTATCAGGTTCATGTCGAGATATTCACTGCTGATGTCGACGTAAAAAATTTTCTTCAAAACGCTGCTGATTTGAAGATAGGTAAACAATATCTGCATCTTTTGGCAGGAGCTGAGCTCAAGAAAAAGGCGCCTGCTACCGGTAGTATTCCGGTCAAAAAGGAGCATGTTGTTGATTTAAGTAAGGCTCCCGTGATCAAGGAAGGCGATGAAAGCTGGTATGACGTCAGTGTGGTGGAAGACGATCAACCGTTAAAGGGACTTGTTAAAAAATCTGGCGCAACGCTCATCACTCAGCACGACTGGGAGAAATTGGGTTTTCAGATCGTGGAAGAAACAAACACCGTTGCCGATGGATTCCTCGACCCTCAAGACATGCCTCAGTTCTTCAAAGATCTTTTCGTCAAAATTGATAAAAACCACGACGGGGATGTTGATCGCAATGAACTCTCTGAGGCATTGAAAAATGTTGATATGAGAGATCACTGGGCGAAGCTCATTGCTCACCATCCAACTGAGTGGAAGGACAAGGCGGAGTCGGTTAAGTGGAGTAAGTTGGATAAATTACTAGAAGCATCTCCAAAAACGTTGAAGCACGAAAAAGAACGGATAAGCAAATATGTTTTTTGGAGTGAGCTGTCTGGTAAGGCCGCTGTTAGTTTAGATGTGGTTTGGCATTTTCATCCGGTTGAATTCATAAAAAATATGACCGCTAAAAAAATCTGCGAGTGCAATGCTATTGTTAAAGTGACTCGTTGGAATTCTAGCACTATGACCCATTATGGCCCACTACATACCGGTGATAAAGAGTTAGGCAGTGCTCCTCAATGGGATGAGCTAGTATCTGCGGGGAGGATTACAGCGGATGAAAAGAAAATCATTGTTGTCATGTCGGGGAATGAAGCAAAAATCAATGGGGTACAGTGTTATGACAGTGAAGTGATCACTGCGGGAGCGATGCAGAAAACAATGAAAGTCACCGGTGGGGGTGAGCTGCCAGATCAAATTAAAAAATTCAAGGATCAATATCCAGATGCATATGTAGAATTTTTTGAATCTAAAGGCTGGAAATTAGATGAAGCTGGCGTATCCCCGCAATTATATTATCAGGGGGAGGCTCGAGCTAACGGCGCTAAATTGGAAAAACAGGCGCTAAAAGAAAATCTGCAACTTGGATGTAATGAAGCGACCTTTGGCAAGGTAATTGATTGCCAACCGGTTTCTGCGATGGCGTGTGCAATTGCAAGCCCGCTATACGTGGAAATACAAATAATGGATTTTATTGATAGGCTGCATGCTGCATTGAGTAAAGTGCCCGCGGGGTACAGCTTTAGTGCCAAAAAGTTATTTAAGTCTCCTTTAGGAAAAGCTGTAGTACTTGATCATGATATAAATAGGCCCGCCTTTGTCAAGGATGATTTAGGTGCAGCGCTCGACACGTTTTTCTCCCAGAATCCGGCGGTAAGTAGGAATATTGATACCTGGGGAGCGGCGCACGGCGCGAATGAGCGGAAGGTTCTCGATTTGTATGGTAATAACAGAAGAATGACGAATCCATCTCTCCGTTATAATCACTTAAAGGCAGGGCTTTGAAAATGTTAAAGGCAAAACTTTTTATAGGTACATGTCTAATTTTTTCAATTGGATCTTTTTGTAATGCCGCAGATTCGAGTTTGACGAGTGCCGATGGTGCGATGCTCAAGTTTTCTTCTTGGGATCAAGGTACCGCTGTATGGAAGCGCGCTACCTTCTCCAAGATGAACAACAGCTATGATTTATACGATAATGGGAACAAAACTTCAGTTGGCGTAGGTATTAACTCTGATTCTCTTTCACCCAGCAAAAAATATGCGTTGGTTCAGCGAACTGTATTTGGAGAGTTGAGCAATGGGCAAGAGGTGGTCGCCACCGAGAATAATTATTGCGATATGGTTTCAATGGATACTGGTTGCGTACTTTTGTCACGCTCCGCTGAAGCGTGTTCTGGAAGTTGGAAAGGAGGAAATTGGTTGACTGATGGGGGAGAGGTGATTGTGCCGAACTTGGAAACGATTTCTCCTAGCAACCTAATAAAGTCAGTGGAATCGATTAATAATGCGTCTGCGAAAGGACTTGCTGTAAAAGACCAACTATTCATGGGGATCGAATCTTATATGAGTTGCTACCCGGCCAGTAAGAACGTCCAAGCCTTGAACAATGTCGGTTTCTATCTAGCACAAGCAGGTGATGATTCGTCCGCACTTAGGATTTATCGGGAAATCGAAGTAGTTGGTAAGCGGACTGTGCTGATGCTCAATATCGCGGACTCTTTGTGGAATTTGAAAGAAACTTCCGAGGCTGCGGAGTATTACAAAAAATACGCTGACGCTATGATCGCGGAAGGTAAGGCCGGCAAAATACCCGCACGCGTTGCTGAGCGGGCGAAATGACAGCGCCAGGGAAGCCTCGATCCTGGCGGCATACGCACCATCAAGCCGTACGTGTTCCATTTGCCAAACGCAAAGCCTGAATGACTCAAGGATGAACACAGTGAACCGTTTTGTTTTTACCCTGCTGGCCGTGCTACTGCCGGCTTCAGCTGCTTATGCGCAGGACGACTGCAGCCATGCCACCTCAAGTCTGGAAATGGTGCCCTGCTCGGAGGCGGCGAAGAAGGCTGCCGATGCGCAGTTGAATGTCAGCTACAAGCAGTTGATGTCGCGACTTGAGTCTGACTATCGAGCAGATCCGGCGTTGGGTGCGGAGTACGCTGCGAAGGTTAAAGAGTCGCAGCGAGCGTGGTTGAAGTTGCGCGATGCGAACTGCCCTTTGGAGGCATTCGAGATCGAAACGGGGATGCCGGCGCATGTGGTCGCCGTTAACTCGTGCATCGCGAGAATGAGTCGCGAGCGCTCGGCGTATCTGGACAAGATCGCCCCTGCTCTTGCATTCGACAAGAGGGCTTCGACGGCACCGACCAATGACGCTTGCCCCTCGGAGGAGTTCGCTCCTTTCCTGACAGCGTTTTCCGCCAACAGTGCATCGCAACGCCGTCTCACTGCGATGACGGTCAAGTCGCTGGTGTTGAAACCGGTAGCTGGGAAGGATCGAAGCACCTTTGAGCCTTCGACCTCGGGTGTTAGTGGAACAACGTTCACCTATCCGCTGATGGCTGCAATCACACCCGGCAAGACACCTGGAGTCGAGATCGAAGAGGTCGATGACAGTCACGTCAACGTTGTGGATAAACGGGCGGGTAACAGCAATATCAAGATCTTCAACTTCTCTCGTCAGGCATGTTGGGTGCTTGAGGGGATTGAGGATTGGTCGGTCAGCGAGAAGGATCTTGTCGCAACGGATAACCCGGGAATGAGCCGCGCCGAAAACTTTTGTTATCAGCGTGCAGAAGCGTTGGGTGGGCTGGGGTCTCTTGAGCAATACCGGCTGACTGCGGAGCTGATTGAAGCGTCGCTGGAAAATTTTGTGTGTGCTGCAGAGTCGGGTGATGCACAGGCGAGCCTGTCGGCGGCAAGCCTGAGTCTTTCGCAAATGGCATCTCAGTTGGAAACCCCTAAGGTTGAGGCTTTGTTCAAAGCGGCTTCGAAAATACCAAAGGGTGCGATGGGCTATGCGACGTTTCTTTGTTCGGGAAACTCCACCGACTATAACGGCCCTTGCCTTCATCCCAAGCAGGCAGAAGAGCAGGTTATTCGAGCGATTACCATGGGCTCCACAGACGCGATGAATTATCTGGCTTCTACCTTTGAAGCAGGCGAGTGGGGAACGAAGGATATGTCTCGAGCGTTAGCCTGTTATCAAATGGCGGCTGACAAAGGTGATCAGTTGGGCCTCTTCAACGTGGGGCGATTGGGATCGTCAGCCACGGCGCCGGTCAAAGCCAGCCACTGCATTTGAATGTCGAGGGCCTGTTTGAGGCGGTTTTGCACAAGTTTTTTCTGAATTCCTCACGCTAAAACGTTTAACGCTTGAGCATCTGACTCCCCCGATTTTCCTTTAAACTCCCCACCCCCCAAGGAACGCGCTCAGGACACGGAATGCCAGCCCCTACTTCCTCGCTTCGCCCAGCGTTGGTGCTTTGGCTATATGCCGCTGCGATCACGCACATCCTCGCCGGTCTTACCCTGACCTGGGCTGGTGACTCCGGCTTACTCGATGGCTACCTGCAAGTCCTCGAACTGTCGTTCTGGGGTGCTAACGCGGTGCCTGTTGCCGGCCACGAGCAACAAGTCTGGTGGCTCGCGCTGTTTGGCGCGACGCTGCAGAGTTATTCGCTGTACATGCTCGCATTGGTGCATCTGGGCAATCGCCTCAAAGTGCCGGCAGTCTGGGGATGGTTGATCGCCGGCATCCTGTTATGGGCGCCGCAGGACATGTGGCTCTCGGCGCAACAACAGGTCTGGTCACACGTGTGGCTTGATAGTTTTGCGTTGTTGGTGTTGTTGCCGCCGCTTATCTGGCTCTACGTCCACGACCGCCAGAAAGCACAGCAATAACGGCGCACTGGCATATTGGCAACGAAGGAGTTAAAGCGTGCAAGGATTCCCGATTCTTCTCGGCTGCTTGCTATTGGCAGCCTCTTCCCTGGCAATAGCGGCAGAGACGTGCAACCCAGACAGTTTTTCCAACCCGGACTTGATCACCTGCGCTCAGCAAACCTTCAAGAAAGTCGATGGTGTCTTGAACGAGCAATACAAAAAAGCGCTGTCGACTCTGGCTCCTGCGGAGCAAAGCCATCTGAGAGATGTGCAAAAGAACTGGGTGCGCTTCAAAGAGTCGTTTTGCGAAGAGCTTTATGAAGCCGCGTTGCCGGGCGCTGAAGCGCCAATCGAAAAGCTTGGGTGTCTGGTGCAGACGACCAATGCTCGGTTGGGAGAGTTGATTGCGCTACAGACGGGCTTACCGCTGGATGGTTTTTACAAAGCGGCGTCTGCGATTGCGGGGAGGGATCGCGAGAGAAATTTAGCCGCCGCAATCGAGCGGTTGGGAGGGGATGAGCTCGATGATCCGATTTGGAAGAAGTACGCAGATGGGCACTGTGAGATGGCTGGCCGTCTGTTGCGAGAAGACGTCGCTTATTGCGCGGTGAGGTTGCGCTTTCAATTACCCATGAGTCGCTAAAGGCACACAGTCTCACGGTGGAGCGGAGCAGGGGCCAAGTACACGAAGTCCCAAAAGGTCATTCCCTTGTCTATCGAAGTGGTGAAGAGGAAGTCATGGCAGAAGGGCGGCCCTCTCAGCTCACGACAACGTGGGTGGAGGTTCCCGAAGGTTTGCTGGCAGGCGAATATGAAATGGTCAGCCAAGGTGCTTGAATTTACGGGATGACTTACACGAACTACAAATCCGGAAAGAAGTATTCATTTGATCAAGACATCACCATGGATGCATCTCCAGAGACAGGCTGTCGGTGGTAAGACAGGGATCATCGAGAAAGAGGACTTAGCGTCCCCTTTTTTTCTTCCGCGAATCTCGCTAAGACTTGGCCGCCACGCTTCGCACTTAATTCGGACTTGCACATCCGGTCACCGAATACCCGATGACGCAGGAAGCCTATCGGTGATCTTCAAGCTCGCCTAGTTCACGGACAGCCCCGCACTTTGCGGGAAATTTCCCCATACATCGCAGTCCGGAAGATCAAAAGATCGCAGGCTTCGCCAGCTCCTACAGGGATGTGTTTCAACAGGTGTAGGACGTTGGGTGTGGAATCGTGACTTGGCAGTCATCGTGCGGGAAATGGTCCGCATCCTCTTCCAACAGCGTCAGATACTGGCGTTATCGTCCGAATCCCTTACACTGCCCCGGCCGTTCATTTTCCTTTTGAGGCTGTGCGCATGAAATTTCGTTTTCTCCTGTGGATGATGGGTTTGTTGATGGGCAAGGCCAGCCGGACAAATCCTGCGTTCCAGCAGCAGTTGGGTGACAAGGATCTGGTGTTTCAGCTGCAGACGCTGGATGGGAAAGTGGCGCGGCATTTTGTGGTGAAGAATCAGCGCATCACCAGCAAGGCTGGCCTGGTGGCGGAGCCGGCGTTTGCGATTGCGTTTAAAGACGCCGCGTATGGCTTTGCCACGATGCAGGCGAAGAACAAGCAGTTGGCGTTTATGCAGGGGATTCAGGACAAGTCGATCCAGCTTAAGGGCAACCCTGCGCTAGTGATGTGGTTTCAAGGGTTGATGAAGTATTTGAAGCCGAGGAAGGCTAAGCCTAAGGCTTGAGCCGAGTCTTGATGAGAAGAGCTTTTGTGGCGAGGGAGCTTGCTCCCGCTGGGCTGCGGAGCGGCCCCAAATCCTGAAAGCCGAGTTTTGCCTGAGAGACCCTGCCGGCTGGTTTTGCGACTGCTGCGCAGTCGAGCGGGAGCAAGCTCCCTCGCCACAGGGGTTTCGCTGAGTTCGTTGGATTGGGGTGGATTCTTCGCGAGCAGGCTCGCTCCCACAGGGATTTTGGTGATCCTTGGGGGAGCGGGCTTGTTTCGTTTTAGGCCTGGCTGAACTGCGAGGCCAGTTCGCGCAGCAGCACTTCGGCTTCGAGGACTTTGCTGACGACGTCATTAGCCTTGTCGCGGGTCAGGCCGACGCGTTCGAGCAGGGCATCCGGAATATCTTCATCCGGGCCAGAGCCAATTCCGCGGCTGCGCAGCAGGCGCACGGCCAGGCAGACGAGGTTCGGGTATTCGGCGTAGGCGCCGTCGTAGCTTGGGTCGTGCTGGAAGCGCAGGGCGGTGGCCAGTTCGTCCGGCATGTCCCAGTAGCGCATCAGCCATGAGCCGATCTGTTCGCGGCTGATACCGAGCAGATGTTGCTCGATGTAGCTGTGGCACAGGTGCGGGTTGACCTCCAGGTGGCGGCAGATCAGCGAGAAGTGCGGTGGGAACACGTGGGCCAGCAGCAGGTAACCGAAGTTGTGCAGCAGGCCGGCAAGATAAGTCAGGCCGGCTTCCGGGCGCTGGGCGCGCGGCATGGCGCGGGTCAGGCCTTCGATGACGGCAGCGGTGTAGATCGACTGCTGCCAGTACGGTGTGGTGTGTTGCGGGTGGTCTTTCGGCAGGCTCAGGGTCTTGCCGAGGGCCAGGCCCAGCGCGAGGTTGATCACCAGATCGAAGCCCAGCACGCGGACGATCGCGTCTTCCACCGAACGAATCTTGCCCGGCGAGGCGTAGTACGGCGATGCCGCCCAGCTCACCACTTGCGCGGCCAGCGCCGGGTCGGTTTCAACGACGCCGGTGATGTCGTCGATGGTGGCATTCGGATCAACGCGCAGCTTGATGATTTTTTGCGCCGTTTCGGCCAGCGGTGGAATCTCGATGGTCGCTTCCAGACGCTGCTGGATACGCCGCGCAGTGAACGCCTGCACGGCCTGGGTGATCTCCTCGCGGTCATCGTCCGGGCGGTCGAGGTTGGGGCGGATGCTGCTCAGGGCTTCGCCGAAGTTGGCGGCGCTGGCCTTGGTCAGCATGCTCTTGAAGGCTTCGCTGGTGATTTCCAGCAGCAGGCCCGGCTCGCCGGAGTTGATCAGCAGCTTCGGCTCGCGCAGCAGGCTTTCCTCGTAGAGGCACGGCGAACTGGTGAGCGCCGGCAGGCCCGGCAGCAGACTCAGGTTGTGTTTGCCGAGCATCTTTTCCAGACGCTCGGTGGACACGGCGGTGAGGCGGCGACCAGTGAGTTCGGCGAGGCGATTGAGGTCGAGCAACTGGCTCTGTGGAAACAGCACCATCAGCGCGCCCACGGCGTCATCCAGCAACACGGCCTGGACCTTGCGCGAAGCATTGAGGCCGTGGTGATCGAGCACTTCTTCGTAGGCGATCCCCAGCTTGCCAAGCAGCAGCCGAATTACAGACGGCGCGTGCGGGAGTTCGGGGGCGAGAGCTGCGTCAGTCATGGTCTGTATCCGTTTTTGAAACAATGGCAGGAGTATAACCAGCTCTGTAGGAACGATCCTTCACAAACTGCGACGGTGCTCACACTTGGCCGTATTGCTGTCCATGCCGCAGCCAGCGGTCGAGCAACGGGCTGACGTGGGTCGGCCAGCGCTCCAGCAAGGCCTGGGCGGCATCGCGCACGGCGGGCAACAAATCGGCGTCGCGCATCAGGTCGGCGACCTTGAATTGCAGCAGGCCGGTCTGGCGGGTGCCGAGCATTTCGCCGGGGCCGCGCAGTTCGAGGTCCTTTTCGGCGATGACGAAACCGTCGTTGGTCTCGCGCATGATGCCCAGGCGCTGGCGGCCGATCTGCGACAGCGGCGGATGGTAGAGCAGCACGCAATGGCTGGCGGCGCTGCCCCGGCCGACGCGACCGCGCAACTGGTGCAGTTGCGCGAGGCCAAGACGCTCGGGGTTTTCGATGATCATCAGGCTGGCGTTGGGCACGTCGACGCCGACTTCGATCACCGTGGTCGCGACCAGCAGTTGCAGGTTGCCGGCCTTGAACTCAGCCATCACCGCAGCCTTTTCGACCGGCTTCATGCGCCCGTGAATCAGCCCGACTTTCAATTCGCCAAGGGCGGCGGTGAGGTCTTCGAAGGTGGTTTCGGCGGCTTGGCAGGTCAGCTCTTCGGACTCTTCGATCAGCGTGCATACCCAATAGGCCTGACGCCCCTCGGCACAGGCGCTGCGCACTCGTTCGATGACTTCGACGCGGCGGGTGTCAGTGACCAGCACGGTGTTGACCGGGGTTCGGCCGGGCGGCAATTCGTCGAGGATCGAGGTGTCGAGGTCAGCGTAGGCGCTCATCGCCAGCGTCCGTGGAATCGGCGTGGCGGTCATGATCAGTTGGTGCGGGCACATGCGCCCGCCGACGCCTTTCTGCCGCAGCGCCAGACGCTGTTGCACGCCGAAGCGGTGCTGTTCGTCGATGATCACCAGCGCGAGGTTCTTGAACTGTACTTCGTCCTGAAACAGCGCGTGGGTGCCGACCACCATTGGCGTGCCGCTGGCGATCTGCTCCAGCGCGGCGACGCGGTTTTTGCCTTTGAGCTTACCGGCCAGCCACGCGACTTCAATGCCCAGCGGTTCGAGCCAGCGCTTGAAGGTGATGAAGTGCTGTTCGGCGAGAATCTCGGTCGGCGCCATCAGCGCGACCTGATAACCGGCCTCCAACGCCTGCAGCGCAGCGAGGGCGGCGACCACGGTTTTACCCGCGCCCACGTCACCCTGAATCAGCCGCAGCATCGGTTCGTGCTGGCTGAGGTCGTAGGCGATTTCGTTGCCGACTCGCTGTTGCGCACCGGTCGGGTTGAAGCCGAGGTTTTTCAGGTATTTCGGTGGCAGTTTCGTGGCTTTCGGCATCGCTGGCGCGCGCAGTGAACGCATGCTTTCGCGCAGACGCTGCTGCGACAATTGATGCGTCAGTAATTCTTCAAAGGCCAGGCGATGCTGGGCCCAGTGATGACCGAGGGCGAGTTCATCGACGTCGGCATCGGCGGGCGGGTTGTGCAGGTAGCGGATCGCATCGGCCAGCGGCGCCAGTTGATAGTCGCGGGCGAGCTCGGTCGGCAGCCAGTCGGGCAGGGTGCTCGGCTTGAGCAGCGTCAGGGTCTGCATGCACAACTGGCGCAGGCGCTGCTGGGTCAGGCCTTCGGTGAGCGGGTAGACCGGGGTCAGGGTTTCATCCACTGGCGGCGGTTCGTCGCCGGTGATCGCGCGGTATTCCGGGTGATAGATTTCCAGGCCCGAGGCGCCGGGCCGGGCTTCGCCGTAGCAGCGAACCCGCGTGCCACGCTTGAGGCCTTCTTTCTGCGCGTTGCTGAAATGGTAGAAGCGCAGACTCAGGCCGCCGGTGCCGTCCTGCAAGCGCACGACCAGACTGCGGCGGCGGCCCATGACCACATCGGCGCCGCTGACGGTGCCTTCAACCACAGCGTCCTGACCCGGCCGCAAAGCGCCGATCGACACCACGCGGGTGCGATCCTGATAGCGCAGCGGCAGGTGGAACAGCACGTCCTGCAGATTCTCGAGGCCGACCTTGGCCAGTTTCTCGGCCATGGCCTCGCCGACACCCTTGAGTGCCGTCACCGACACTTGCGACAGCTCCGTCATGACGCTCGCTTAACCGGCCGTAACCGGCGCGGCAGGCTTGGCCACCGAGCACAGGCGAATGGAGTCGGCGAGGATCTCGATGGCTTTCGGCCGTGGGAAGCTCGCGCGCCAGGCAATCGCCACGGTGCGGAACGGCACCGGCGCGGTCAGCGGACGCACTTCGATCACGCCGGGGGCGTAGTGATGGCTGTCCACCGCCGACAGCGGCAGGATCGAGATGCCCAGGCCGGACGCGACCATGTGGCGAATGGTTTCCAGCGAGCTGGATTCGACCGTGGTGTGCTTGGCGCCGTCGTTGCCCTTGGTCAGGGTCGGGCAGGCTTCGAGCACCTGATCACGGAAGCAATGACCCTCGCCGAGCAGCAGCAGGCTCTTGTCGTTGAGCAGACCGGCGTCGATGGATTCTTTCTTGGTCCACGGGTGCTGGGCCGGCATGAGCACATAGAACGGCTCGTCGTACAGCGGCAGGGTCAGCACATCGGCTTCGTTGAACGGCAGGGCGATGATGATCGCGTCGAGTTCGCCGTTGCGCAGTTTGTCGCGCAGCACGTGGGTGAAGTTTTCTTCGATGTACAACGGCATCTGCGGGGCGACCCGGTGCAGTTGTGGAATCAGATGCGGGAACAGGTACGGGCCGACGGTGTAGATCGCGCCGACTTTCAGCGGTGCGGTCAGCTGATTCTTGCCGGCCTGGGCCAGTTCGCGGATGCCCTGGGCCTGCTCCAGCACTTTCTGCGCCTGGGCGACGATGCCTTCGCCGACCGGGGTCAGGCGCACGGCGCTTTTGCTGCGCTCGAAAATCAGCACACCGAGTTCGTCTTCAAGTTTTTTCACGCCCACCGACAGCGTCGGCTGACTGACGTGGCAACGCTCGGCGGCATGGCCGAAGTGCTGCTCTTGGGCGAGGGTAACGATGTAGCGTAATTCTGTGAGGGTCATAGCAAGCGTCCATGAAGATGCGCGCCAAGCATACCGGCTGCAATCGATAGACGCACGTTATCAGACTGCGGGCTGAGTGCGACACCGGTCGAGGTCGGTTTGCCGCTGGCAGATATGCAAAAGGCACCTTTCGGTGCCTTTTGACATTGTTCTCTCGGCTGGCGGAGAACCTTTGTAGGAGTGAGCCTGCTCGCGATGGCGTCGTGTCAGTCAATCATTCATCGTCTGATACACCGCTATCGCGAGCAGGCTCACTCCTACAGGGTTTTGCGTTGCCTTAGCGGCGACGTTCGAGCGAATAAACAAACGGCGCAACGATTTCGATCGAGCCGTTGTTGAGCATGTCGGCCGGCGGCTTGGGCAGCGGTTGGGCGCGGCGGATCATGTCCAGGGTGGCCCGGTCCAGATCAGCGTTGCCAGAGCGGCCTACCAGTTCGAACGACAGCACATTACCTTCGCCATCAACCACGAAGCGCAGACGATTCAAACCTTCCTTGCCACGCGACTGTGCACTTTGCGGGTACTTCTTGTACTTCTGCAAATGCGCGAGCAGGGTGCCTTGCCAACTGGCCTTGGCTGCCAATTGAGCAGGCGATGGGCCGGGTGCGGGCTGGGCTGATTTCTCCGTTGGTGCCTGGGTCGGTTGAGTGTCGGC
This sequence comes from Pseudomonas sp. FR229a, assembly GCF_030209115.1. NCBI lineage: Bacteria > Pseudomonadati > Pseudomonadota > Gammaproteobacteria > Pseudomonadales > Pseudomonadaceae > Pseudomonas > Pseudomonas sp. FR229a. Next base: position 269,395 of record NZ_JARVSP010000008.1, read on the forward strand.
CGGTTTCTCCTCGGAAGGTTTTTCCTTCGGCGGCTCGGGCAGCTTCTTCTCGACCGGCTTCGGCGGTTTTGGCTTGGGCTTCGGCTTGGGTTTGGGTTTGGGTACCGCGATTTCCGCTTTCGGTGCTTCAGCCAGTTTCGGAATCGGTAACTCTTCAACCGGAGCCGGTGGCTGCGGCGGTGTGACGACTTTCGGCGGAGCCGGCGGTGGCGGGGCGGGCAACGGAGCCAGCTCGACCATCATTGCCTGCGGCGGCAACTCGATGGGCGGGCGGGCGGTCCAGTTCAGCGCCAGCGCGATGGCCAGCGCGTGCACGCCCAGCACCACGGCCAGGCTACCGCTGTAACGCGTCAGCTTATGGCGCGTCGTGATCATTTCTTGGCTGCCGTCTCAAGGCCGACCAGACCGACCTTCAGGTAGCCGGCGGCGCGCAGGCTGTCCATCACGCTCATCAGGTCACCGTAATCCACGCCTTTATCGGCCTGGAAAAAGATGGTGGTGTCTTTCTTGCCCTGGGTCTTGGCGTCGAGGGTGGCGCCGAGGGTTTCGGCCTTCACTTCGTCGTCGCCGAGGAACAGGCGCTGGTCCGCTTTCACACTGAGAAACACCGGTTTCTCTGGTCGCGGCGCCGGTTTGGCGGTCGAGGCGGGCAGATCGACTTTGATGTCCACAGTGGCCAATGGAGCGGCCACCATGAAGATGATCAACAGCACCAGCATCACGTCGATGAACGGCGTGACGTTGATTTCGTGGTTCTCGGCCAGATCGTCGTCTGCGCCTTCTTTCAAATGCAGGCCCATGGCCGATTACCCCACTTTAACCATGTGCGGCTGCGAGCTGCGCTCAGGCTGGTGGTCGAGATCGCGGCTGACCAGCAGCAGGACTTCTGCCGAGGCATCGGAGACCTGCGCCTTGTAACCGGCGATGGAACGGGCGAAGACGTTGTAGATCACCACTGCAGGAATCGCCGCAACCAGACCCAGTGCGGTGGCCAGCAGCGCTTCAGCGATACCAGGTGCGACAACGGCGAGGTTGGTGGTCTGGGTTTTGGCGATGCCGATGAACGAGTTCATGATGCCCCAAACGGTACCGAACAGACCGACGAACGGCGCAGTGGAGCCGATGGTGGCGAGGACGCCAGTGCCGCTGCTCATGTTGCGGCCACAGGCAGCGACGAGGCGCTCGAGGCGGAAGCTGACGCGTTCCTTGATGCCTTCCTTCTCGCGGCTGTTGACCGACAGGCGCATCTCTTCGAGAGCGTCGTGGACCAGCAGGTTGGCGAGGGTGCCTTCCTTGCCGGCCGTGGCGCTGGCTTCTTTGAGGGTGGTGGCTTTTTTCAGTGCGGCGATTTCGCCTCGCAGACGACGCTTCGCGCCCATCAGCTCGAAGCCTTTGGCGATCCAGATGGTCCAGGTGATGATCGAAGCGATAGCCAGACCGATCATCACGATTTTCACGATGATGTCGGCGTTCTGGTACATGCCCCACGGCGACAGGTCGTGGGCCATGCCCAAGGTGTTGTCGGCTTCGAGGACTTCAGGTGCGTCGGCCGCATCGACAGCCTGCACCGGATCGGTGGCGGCGGGTGCAGCCGGAGCGGCAGCGGGCGCGCTCTGTTCGGTGGCGGCTGGGGTGGCTGGCGCTTGAGCGTCGGCGAAGGCCGCGGTCGGGGCCAGCATCAGGCTGAGCAACAGAGCCGCGACAGCGCTCCAGGCGCGAGGTCGAGTGGTTGGCGAAGCGGGAGTTTGATTACGTGTCATGCTGGCCGGACCTGAGGTAGAAAAACGTTATTGCTCTTCCAGGCCTCGTGAGGCCGAGAACAAAAGTGGCGTGCATTATTGCAAGTAATTCTTGTTAACAAAAGTAATAGAGTAACTTTTTTTCCACCATTGCTAGCCGTTCGTCCTGTGCCAGAGCTAGTCTGTGCCTTTCCGATGGGAGTTTTCTGATGTCCGCGCCTTCTGTTTTGATTGCCGGTTGTGGTGATGTCGGCAGTCGTCTCGCCACGCAATTGCTGGCGGCTGGCTGGCAGGTTCATGGCTTGCGCCGGGACGTTTCCAAGTTACCGGAGGGGGTCATTGGCGTCGCCGGCGATCTGTTCAACGAAGAATGCCCGGCGACCTGGCCGGTGGGCGCTTTGGATTATCTGGTGTATTGCGCTGCGGCCACCGACCACGATGAAGAGGGTTATCGCAAGGCCTATGTGCAGGGTTTGCAGAACGTGTTGAGCTGGCTGGGCGACTACGGGCAAGTGCCCGAGCGACTGATCTTCGTGTCCAGCAGCAGCGTGTACGGCCAGCAGGACGGAGCGTGGGTGGATGAGACGTCCGAGACTGTCGCTGCCGGTTACTCAGGGCGCTTGATGCTTGAAGCCGAGCAGGTCGCGCTCGATAGCGGCATCCCCGCTAGCGTACTGCGTCTGACCGGCATTTACGGCCCGGGCCGCGAATGGCTGCTGACTCAAGTGCGTCGCGGTTATCGCGTGGCGGTCGAGCCGCCGCTGTATGGCAACCGGATTCATGCCGATGATGCCGCCGGCTTGCTGGCGTTTCTGCTGGAGAAAGACCGCGAAGGCGTCAAGCTGGAGCAGCTCTACATCGGAGTAGACGATGCGCCGGCGCCATTGGCCGAGGTGGTGGGCTGGTTGCGCGAATATCTGGGGGTAACTGAATGGGCGGAAGACGCCAGCGTGCGCCGCACCGGCAGCAAGCGTTGCAGCAATGCGCGGGCGAAAGCGTTGGGTTGGGTACCGAAGTATCCGAGTTACCGCGAAGGCTATGCAGCGATCCTTGAAGGTAAATGCTGACTTTCTGCCTCCACAAAACAACTGTAGGAGTGAGCCTGCTCGCGATAGCGTTGTGTCAGTCGACATCAATGTGTCTGACATACCGCTATCGCGAGCAGGCTCACTCCTACATGGGTTCTATGTGAATTCAAAAGCGGGTTACTGCTTCTCCAGCAACCACTTGCGCTCACCCGCGGCAAACTGCGGTTGCTCATCCGCCAGCGCAGCATTCACTGCCTGCAGAATCTCCAGTTGCTTGCCCTTGCGCACAAAGATCCAGTTGTTGCCCTGGCCATTGAGTTGCAGCCACATGCTGTCGTTGCCATTGCTCATCGATGCGCAATCGCCGGCCAGGCACAAGGCATAACGGTCAACGCCCGGAAGGCCGGTCACCTGACCGTCAGCCTGGAACTGCACGGTGCCGCCCTCACCCTGACCGCTCGCGATGGTCCAGTTGCCGCCCAGGTACGCCGAGTACAGCGCGCGTTCGAAGCTCGCACCGATTGGGGCGCCTTCGGGCACCGGGATCTGTGCGCGATCGAAGAGTTGTTCGGGTTCGTTGTCGCTGGCGGCTTGCTGCAGGCGTCCGCCGTCGCGTTTCAGTTCGCTGGCGGAGCTGCCATAGAAGTCGACTTTCCAGGCGCCGGACTCTTGGCCCAGCAACCGTCCTTCGACATTCTCAAAACCGTTGGTGTAGCGAGCCTGACCGGCCTTGGTGTTGACGTCCCATTCCAGATTCGGGCCGTAGGCCTGCAGCGCTTCGCGCAGAGGGCCGCCCTTGGCGGCGGCATCGATCGCCACCTGGTTGATCCAGGTGCCGCTGATGTCGCGGTCGGCAGGGTCGCTGGCGCAGCCGCCGAGGAACAGGGCGAGCAGCGAGAGAGCTAGCGCTTTGCGCATGGTGGAATCCTTTCAAAACCTTTTCTTGCGGCAGTCGGCGCGGCGTTGAAAGCCGCGCCGTGCGCATCACTCGATGACCAGAATGGCATCCATTTCAACCTGCGCACCCTTCGGCAGGGCGGCCACGCCGATGGCGGCGCGGGCAGGGTAGGGCTGGTCGAAGTACTTGCCCATGATCTCGTTGACCTTGGCGAAGTGGCTCAGGTCGGTGAGGAAAATGTTCAGTTTGACGATGTCCTTGAACGAACCGCCGGCGGCTTCGGCTACGGCCTTGAGGTTCTCGAAGACCTGGACGGTCTGGGCTTCGAAGCCTTCGACCAGTTCCATGGTTTTCGGGTCCAGGGGGATCTGGCCCGACATGTAAACGGTATTGCCTGCCTTGATCGCCTGGGAGTAAGTACCGATGGCGGCCGGGGCCTTGTCGCTGGTGATGACGGTTTTGGTCATGTAGGACTCCTTGTAATAGGCAGGTTATGCACGCATGCGGGTGATGCGGATCACCCCGGTCAAGGCGCGCAGTTTCTTGATCACGCGGGCCAGGTGCACACGGTCGTGGACGCTGACCACCAACTGCACGACGCTGATGCGACCATCGCGTTCGTCCATGCTGATTTTCTCGATATTGCCGTCGGCCGCGTTCACGCTGCTGGCCAGCAGGGCGATCAGGCCGCGCTGGTGTTCCAGTTCGACGCGCAGCTCGACGTTGAATTCGCCGGTGACATCCTTGGCCCACGAGAGCTGGATGCATTTTTCCGGGTTGTGGCGTATTTCGCTGATGTTGCGGCAGTTGTCCAGGTGCACGACCATGCCTTTGCCCGCTGACAGGTGGCCGACGATCGGGTCGCCCGGGATCGGCGTGCAGCACTTGGCGTAGCTGAGCACGAGACCTTCGGTACCGCGAATCGCCAGCGGACCTTCCGGACTTGGCAACTGTTCGCCTTCGCCCAACAGCCGGCGGGCGACCACGTAGGCCATGCGGTTGCCCAGGCCAATGTCTTCGAGCAGGTCTTCGATCAGTTCGAGGCGGTACTCGGTGAGCATCGCCTTCACGCGCTCGGCCGGAATTTTTTCCAGGGAGCTGTCGAAACCGTTGAGCACCTTGTTCAGCAGGCGTTCGCCGAGGCTTATGGACTCGGAGCGGCGTTGCAGTTTAAGCGCATGGCGAATGTGCGTTCGCGCCTTGCCGGTGACCACGAAGTTGAGCCACGCCGGGTTCGGCCGGGCGCCGGGAGCGCTGACGATCTCGACCGTGGAGCCGCTTTGCAGCGGTTCGGACAGCGGCGCGAGGCGACGGTTGATCCGGCAGGCAATGCAGCTGTTCCCGACGTCGGTGTGCACTGCGTAGGCGAAGTCGACCGCTGTCGAGCCTTTCGGCAGCTCCATGATCCGGCCTTTGGGCGTGAACACGTAGACCTCGTCCGGGAACAGGTCGATCTTCACGCTTTCGATGAATTCCAGCGAGTTGCCAGCACGTTGCTGCATTTCCAGCACGCCTTTGACCCACTGACGGGCGCGGGCATGGGTGCCTTTGGGCTGTTCGTCACCGCTGGACTTGTACAGCCAATGGGCGGCGATGCCGTTGTTGGCCATCTCCTCCATTTCGCGGGTACGGATCTGGATCTCGATCGGTACGCCGTGCATGCCGAACAGCGTGGTGTGCAGCGACTGATAGCCGTTGGCCTTGGGGATCGCGATGTAATCCTTGAAGCGCCCCGGCAGCGGCTTGTACAAATTATGCACAGCACCCAGCACGCGGTAGCAGGTATCGACCTTGTCGACGATGATCCGGAACGCGTAGACGTCCATGATCTCGTTGAAGGCCCGACGCTTGCCGCGCATTTTCTTGTAGATGCCGTAGAGGTGCTTCTGGCGACCGCTGACTTCGCCCTGGATGCCGTCGATGGCGAGGCAGTGGCCAAGGGATTCTTCGATCTTGTTGACGATTTCCTTGCGGTTGCCCCGGGCGCGTTTGACCGCCTGGTAGATCCGCGCGGAACGCATCGGGTGCATCGCCTTGAAGCCGAGGTCTTCGAACTCGATGCGGATCGCGTGCATGCCCAGCCGGTTGGCGATGGGTGCGTAGATCTCGAGGGTTTCCTTGGCGATGCGCCGACGTTTTTCGCCGGACAGCACTTCCAGCGTGCGCATGTTGTGCAGGCGGTCGGCGAGCTTGACCAGGATCACCCGGATGTCGCGCGCCATGGCCATGGCCATCTTCTGGAAGTTTTCCGCCTGAGCTTCGGCTTTGGTCTCGAAGTTCATCTGGGTCAGTTTGCTGACCCCGTCGACCAGTTCCGCCACGGTTTCACCGAACTGCGCCTGCAGCGCTTCCTTGGCGATCCCGGTGTCTTCGATCACGTCATGCAGCATGGCGGCCATCAGGCTCTGATGGTCCATGTGCATGTCGGCAAGAATATTCGCCACGGCAAGAGGATGCGTGACGTACGCCTCGCCGCTGCGACGGCGTTGACCGTCATGGGCTTGTTCGGCGTAGAAATACGCTCGGCGGACCAGGTTGACCTGGTCATTGCCGAGGTAGGTCGATAAGCGATCGGCGAGGGCGTCTATGCTCGGCATGATGATTCCTGCCGAAAGCTGTGACCCCGCGCCGTGCTACGTCGACCAGGCATAGGCTTAGACGGCCTCGTTCGACTCGTCCTCGAACGCTGCGAACAGCGGTTCATCCTGGACGATTTCCTGCTCGGCGATGAACTCGTAGCTCATCAGGCCTTCAGCAATTTCACGCAGCGCGACAACGGTCGGCTTGTCGTTTTCCCACTGCACCAATGGCTCTTTGCCGCCGGTGGCCAGTTGACGGGCACGCTTGGTAGAGAGCATGACCAGCTCAAAGCGGTTTTCCACGTGTTCTAGGCAGTCTTCAACGGTTACGCGGGCCATGGTATTCCTCGGAGCGAATGCAATATGCGCGCTGCCCGGTTGGGCGAGCGGACTGAGCAGTTTAAAAAATCACCAGCGATTAGGGAAGCGCTGATTTTTTGACCAGACCCTTCAACGCGCTGCAAGCACCAATGTAAAGCGCTTGCAGGCATTTTGGGAAGTGCTGTTTTAACCGAGCAGTTCGGCCAGCAATTTGCCGAAACGCACTTGCTGGCGTTTCTGTTGCAGCTGATTGGCGCGGAAAATCGCCTTCAGATCGTTCAGCGCGTGGGCAAAATCGTCATTGATGATCAGGTAGTCGTAATCGACATAGTGGCTCATCTCGCTGACCGCTTCGCGCATGCGGCCGTCAATGATCTCGTCGCTGTCCTGGCCGCGGTTGGTCAGGCGCTGGTGCAATGCTTCCAGCGACGGCGGCAAAATGAAGATCGAGCGCGCTTGCGGCATCAGCTTGCGCACTTGCTCGGCGCCTTGCCAGTCGATTTCCAGAATCAGGTCATGGCCTTCGTCCAGGGTCTGCTGCAGGCGGCTTTGCGAGGTGCCGTAGAAGTTGCCGAAGACCTCGGCGCGTTCAAGGAAGTCACCGTGCTCGCCCATTTTCACGAACTCTTCGCGGGTCACGAAGTGGTAGTTCACGCCATCCACTTCACCCGGACGCATGGCGCGGGTGGTGTGCGAGACCGAAACGCGGATCTCCGGATCGGCGTCGGTCAACGCCTTGACCAGACTGCTCTTGCCCGCGCCCGATGGCGCGGAAATGATGTACAGGGTGCCGGTGTGTTGGGTCATGTCGGGGTAGCCTTACTCAATATTCTGCACTTGTTCGCGCATCTGCTCGATCAACACCTTGAGGTTGACGGCGGCCTGGGTGCTGCGCGGGTCGAAGGCTTTGGAGCCCAGTGTGTTGGCCTCGCGGTTGAGCTCCTGCATCAGGAAGTCCAGACGCCGCCCGGCGGCACCACCGGATTTGAGTACCCGGCGAACTTCGATGATGTGTGTGCTCAGGCGATCCAGTTCTTCGGCCACGTCGTTTTTTTGCGCGAGGATGACCATTTCCTGTTCCAGACGTTGCGGGTCGAGCTCAGCCTTCATGTCGGCAAAGCGGTCGAGGACTTTCTGGCGCTGGGTGGCGAGCATCTGCGGCACCAGTTCACGCAGGGTCACGACGTCTTCTTCAATGGAAGTCAGGCGATCATTGATCAAACGCGCCAGCTCCGCGCCTTCGCGCTCGCGGCCAGCCTTCAAGTCCTTCAAGCCCTGATTGAACAGCGCCAGCGCTTCGGCGTTCAGCGCCTGCGGGTCGGTCGCATCGGCCACCAGCACGCCGGGCCAGGCCAGCACTTCCAGCGGATTCAGCGCAGCGGGATTCTTGATCAGCCCGGCCACGGTTTCCGCAGCGGCAACCAGTTGCGCGGCGCGCTCGCGGTCGACTTGCAGCGGCTTGCCGGTGCTTTCTTCGGTGAAGCGCAGCGTGCACTCCAGTTTGCCCCGCGACAGGCCCTGACGCAGCGCTTCACGCACGGCGCCTTCGAGGTCGCGAAATGATTCGGGCAAACGCAGGTGCGGTTCCAGATAGCGGCTGTTGACCGAGCGCAGTTCCCAGCTCAGGGTGCCCTGAACGCCGGCTTTCTCGACGCGGGCGAAGGCGGTCATGCTGTGCACCATGGCGGTGACCTCGCAATGCAGATCGGCGCGAAACGCTGTTTCGCAGGCGCGATTTCAATGAATTTAAGCCGACTGGCAGCAAAGGCGCAGGATTGTAGCGCAGTGCGGCGAATGCGCCCAAACACACGGTGTGACAAAGCGCTGCAGCCCGTCGGTTATGCGCGCTTGAGGCGCTTCGGTCGTCGGCCGGCGGTTTTAACCAGTGCCCACTCGCGGTGCAGCGCTCTATAATGCTCGGCAGTTTTCCGTCCTCAGTACAGGTATCCCTATGAAACGTCCAAGTGGTCGCGCTGCCGATCAGCTCCGCTCGATCCGCATCACCCGCAACTACACCAAACACGCCGAGGGATCCGTACTGGTCGAATTCGGTGATACCAAAGTCATCTGCACCGTCAGCGTCGAAAATGGCGTGCCGCGTTTCCTCAAAGGTCAGGGCCAGGGCTGGTTGACTGCCGAGTACGGCATGCTGCCGCGCGCCACCGGCGAGCGTAACCAGCGTGAGGCCAGCCGTGGCAAGCAGGGCGGTCGTACTCTGGAAATCCAGCGTCTGATCGGCCGTTCTCTGCGCGCGGCACTGGATATGTCCAAGCTCGGCGACGTGACCCTGTATGTGGATTGCGACGTGATCCAGGCCGATGGCGGTACTCGTACCGCGTCCATCACCGGCGCCATGGTTGCGCTGGTCGATGCCCTGAAAGTGATCAAGAAGCGCGGCGGCCTGAAAGGCGGCGATCCGCTCAAGCAAATGATCGGCGCGGTCTCGGTGGGCATGTACCAGGGCGAGCCGGTGCTGGATCTGGACTATCTTGAAGATTCCGCAGCCGAAACCGACCTGAACGTGGTGATGACCAGCACCGGTGGTTTCATCGAAGTGCAGGGCACCGCCGAAGGCGCGCCGTTCCAGCCTGAAGACTTGAACGCCATGCTGGAACTGGCGAAGAAGGGCATGAACGAGATCTTCGAATTGCAGAAGGCTGCACTGGCCGACTGAAGTTCTTGACCACAAGGAGGATGTGATGAGTGATGAGCAAGAGTTGCTGCCCAAACCGAGCCAGGAGGTTCGCCAGTGGGCGATGTTCTGTCACTTGTCCGCCTTGCTGGGGATCTGGATTCCGTTCGGCAATCTGATCGGGCCGCTGATCCTTTGGCAGATGAAGCGCGAGAAGGACCCCTTCATCGACGCGCAGGGCAAAGAGGCGCTGAATTTTCAGATCACGGTGGCGATTGCCTCAATGATCTGCTTCCTGCTCATGCTGCTGATCATCGGTTTCTTCCTGTTTGGTTTGCTGGCGATTGCGGCGCTGGTCCTGACGATCATTGCAGGTGTCAAAGCCAACGAAGGTTTCCCCTACAGATATCCGTTCACCTGGCGATTGATCAAGTGAAAGTCTGTTGTATCGCAATATGAAAATGCCCCGACTTATCGGGGTATTTTTATTTGTGCAACTGAATAATTGGGTTTTGTTGTAGGACTAGTCTGTTAACGATGTGCGGCTTGGCATTTATTTACTGATATTTCTCTATTACATCTTTGGTCACAACTGATCGGGCAAGTGTATATCCCGGTCCTTGTTATTCGCGCAAGCTGGTTGTTAAAGTTGCCCGGTGTAATGTTTCGATTGAAACATTTCGATATGTTCAAGCCATCGATGGCACTTGAACTCCCCAGTAATCAGTGTTGAGAAAATCAGCCGGTTCACCCGTCGGGCCAAGGTAAATGCTCGCCTCGTGAATACTTAGCCAAGAATAATCCACATGATTGAGCTCGATTTCTACGGCACGCTCGTGGCCGCTTCATTAGTGCTACTGCTCGGGCGCGGACTTGTAACGCGTGTCGGCTTTCTGCGAAGTTACAATATTCCCGAGCCGGTAGCGGGTGGCCTGGTGGTTGCCGTGCTCCTGTTGATATTGCGCACTTTCAATATTGAAGTCCGCTTTGATACTTCATTGCAAACACCGTTGATGTTGGCTTTCTTTGCCACGATTGGCCTGAGTGCCGACCTTGCCAGTCTGAAAAAGGGCGGGCGCATTGTCGGCATCTTTCTGCTGGCGGTGATCGGTTTGCTGGTGGTGCAGAATGCCATGGGTATCGGACTGGCAACTCTGCTCGGACTCGATCCTTTGATGGGGTTGCTGACGGGCTCGATCACGCTCGCCGGTGGCCACGGTACTGGCGCTGCATGGGGAGCGGTGTTCAGCGAGAAATATGGTCTGGCCTCGGCTTCGGAGCTGGCGCTGGCCTCAGCGACGTTCGGACTGGTCCTGGGGGGACTGATCGGTGGTCCCGTTGCGCGGTTGCTGATCAAGCGTGTGCAGGTGCCGGGCTGCAGTCCCCAGCAAGCACCGCGACTGCCAAGAGGTTTTGAACAGCCGAACAAAGAACGTTCGATCACGCCCTTTTCGTTCGTCGAGACACTGGCGCTGATTGCCGTCAGCCTGCTCGCTGGCAATTTGTTGAATGGTTTGCTCCACGGCACTGCGTTCGAGTTGCCGACCTTTGTCTGTGTGCTGTTCGTGGGTGTGGTGTTGCGTAACGGATTATCAGCACTTGGCTTGTATCAGGTATTCGAGCGTGAAGTTTCTGTGCTCGGCAATGTCAGCCTCTCGCTGTTTCTGGCGATCGCGCTGATGTCGCTGAAGCTTTGGGATCTGGCAGCGCTGGCATTGCCGATCTTCATCATTCTGGCCGTGCAGGCGCTGGTCATGGCACTGTTCGCGATTTTTGTAACGTTCCGGGTAATGGGTAGCAACTATGATGCTGCCGTGCTTGCTGCGGGGCATTGCGGCTTTGGGCTGGGTGCTACGCCGACGGCCATTGCCAACATGCAAGCAGTGACGCAACGGTATGGGCCTTCGCAGATCGCGTTTCTGGTGGTGCCGATGGTAGGAGCGTTCTTCATCGATATCGTTAACGTCATCGTGATCAAGCTGTACCTGACCTTGCCTTTCTTCGCTGCGGTTTAGGAAGCACGGCGCATAAAAAATGCCCGCATCTCACGATGCGGGCATTTTCTTTGGCTGCGATAAAACGCTTAGATGGTCAGCGTCCAGTCGTAGTCGACGATCAATGGCGCGTGCTGCGAGAACCGTGGCTGACGCGGCAGGCGTGCGCTGCGCACCGAGCGACGCAGGCCCGGGGTCAGGATCTGGTAATCGAAACGCCAGCCCAGATTGAGCATCTCGGCCTGTTCGTTATCCGGCCACCAGCTGTACTGGTCGCCTTCACGGCTGACTTCGCGCAGCGCATCGACATAGCCCATATTGCCGACAATCTCGTCCATCCAGGCGCGTTCCGGCGCCAGGAAGCCTGGAGACTGCTGGCTGTCGCGCCAGTTCTTGATGTCGAGTTTCTGCTGCGCAACGTACAGCGAGCCACAGTAAATGTACTCGCGACGTTTGCGTCGCTGTTTGTCCAGGTACTTGCCGAAATCATCCATGAGCTTGAACTTCTGGTTCAAGTCCTCATCGCCGTTCATCCCCGAGGGAAACAGCAAGGTGGCAATACTGACTTTGTCGAAATCTGCTTGCAGGTAGCGCCCGTAGCGGTCGGCCGTCTCGAAACCGAGACCGCTGATGACAGCCTTCGGTTGCAACCGCGAATACAAAGCCACGCCGCCTTGGGCAGGGACTTCGGCATCGCAGGCATAAAGGAAGTAGCCATCCAGTTGGAAGGCTGGGTCATCCAGTTCAAAGGCGGAGGCACGGGTGTCCTGCAGGCAGATGACGTCGGCATTCTGGGCTTGCAGCCAACTGAGCAAACCGCGCTCGACTGCCGCCTGAATACCATTGACGTTCACACTGATGATCCGCATAAATGGCCCCAAAAATCGCGTGCGTGTATGATACACGGCGTCAAGCTAATTAGCTAAATCCGTGGTATTTGGGGTTTTTTTCATGCAAGCGTATCAGCGCGATTTCATTCGTTTTGCCATCGATCGCGGCGTTTTGCGCTTCGGTGAGTTCACCCTGAAGTCCGGACGCACCAGTCCCTACTTCTTCAACGCCGGCCTGTTCAACTCGGGTTCGGCCCTGGCGCAACTGGGGCGTTTCTACGCTGCGGCCATCGCCGAAAGCGGCATCCCCTTCGACGTTCTGTTCGGCCCGGCCTACAAAGGCATTCCACTGGCGGCGACTACCGCCGTTGCGCTGGCCGAACATCACGACCGTGATCTGCCATGGTGTTTCAACCGCAAGGAAGCCAAGGCCCACGGCGAGGGCGGCAGCCTGGTCGGCGCACCGCTGACTGGCGAAGTCTTGATCATCGACGACGTGATCACCGCCGGCACTGCCATTCGCGAAGTGATGCAGATCATCGCTTCCCAGGACGGCGCCAAGGCCGCCGGCGTGCTGATCGCGCTGAACCGTCAGGAGCGTGGCAACGGCGAGCTGTCGGCCATCCAGGAAGTCGAGCGCGACTTCGGCATTCCGGTGATCAGCATCGTGTCGCTGAATCAAGTGTTGGAGTTCCTCGCCGACGATCCACAGCTCAAGCAGCACCTGCCAGCCGTGGAAGCCTATCGCGCCCAATTTGGCGTGTGACCAATGTGGGAGCGAGCCTGCTCGCGAATGGCCGTCACACTGAGCGATGTGAGGCGAATACCGCTTTCGCGAGCAGGCTCGCTCCCACAATAAAAAAGACCCAGTTCAGTCAGTCGAATTGGGTCTTTTTGTTGATGATTAACGCAGATTTCGCCATTTGATCAGCAGCCTCAGCGCGAGCCCCATATTGACCAGCGCAAACACCAACAGCGCGACAACCACCATCACGTACAGCGTGCGATCCACATCGAAATCCCACAGATCCAGCGTGCTGCTGCGCACGATTCCGACTGCCGCCGGCAAGTTAACGTAAAACAGCGCCACAAAAGCGCATGTCAATGGCAATGCGCGCCAGTAGACAGTGGCCAGAATCTTGTCTCGACTGCGTTTTCGAGCCTGCGAACCCTTTTGATATTCATCCTGCGCCAGCGCTTCATTGAGCGCCGGCCACGCCAGGTTGAACATGAACGTGGTCAGGGTCAGCAGCAAGCCACTGACCGCAACAATGTCACTGAACGGCATTCAGACCCAGCGTGGCGCAGAGCAATGCGTGGGAGTCTTCGCTGATCTCGAACTGCCCGGCGCTGCCCTTGCGTTTGGTGATGGGTTTGAAGGTCGGCTCGTTTTGCGTGATGAGCATATTCAACTCATCACGAATTACGTCTGAGCTGATTACCACCAGAAATACGTTTTGCGCATGTTCGGCGGACTCGATCACCGCGCGCATGCTCTGCTGCAGGATGTCGTCGAGCTGGTTGCGAAAGCGCGAAACGGTGTTCTTCAACAGGGTTTTGCTCTGGCTCTGGGTCAGTTGAAAGATCGTCGAAATCTGCGATTCGGTTGGCAGGGTTTGCCCGAAGTAACTCTGGATCAGATACAGCAGGCGATCCTGTTTGGCTTCGTCAGCCCGGCTGGGCATGCCGCCTTCGACCAGCATTTTCAGGTATTCGGTCAGGCTGGCCTTGGCGATGCGCTCCAGCGCATGGGCGATTTCGGCGTCGCCGATGCGCAAGGTCTTTTTCACCGGTTCCTTCTGTTCCTGCTCGAAAGCGTCGGCGTCGATCGTGAACGAGATCTGCATGGATCAGGCGCTCCGGATTATTTGTCGCTGGCTGCTGGATAGGGATCCTGAGGCGCATCTCCCTGGCCACGCAGCACTTTCCAACCCTTGAGAGGGTGAGAGGCTTGGGTGAAATCAGGGCAGGGTGGCATCGATGTTCGTGACGGGGCTGAATACTCTCGGCCGCAGTCCACGCAAGCATAAGTACCTGCTGAAATGTCACTGCCGTAAGGAACGCTGTCTTTTTGCATGGGAAGATCTCCACTGGATGAAAGGAAGATCCTAGGGGGATTTGTTCTGAGGGGATGTCGGACATTTCGCCGTGTGGAGTAAGGCGTTTCCTGCACGCATAAAAAAGACCGCAGCCCGCGGCAGCTCCTGCAAAAGCGGATTTCCGTAAGTGCGAAATCCCTGTAGGAACTGCCGAAGGCTGCGATCTTTTGCTTTCAGCGATCAGCCATCAAGGACGCTTGCGATTGCTGATCAGCGTACCCACGCCGGTGTCAGTGAAGATTTCCAGCAGGATCGCGTTCGGCACACGACCGTCGATGATCAACGAACTGCCAACCCCACCCTGAACCGCTTCCAGTGCACAACGGATCTTCGGCAGCATGCCGCCGTAAATCGTGCCGTCAGCGATCAAGTCATCGACCTGCTGCGTGCTCAGGCCGGTCAACACGGTGCCCGATTTGTCCATCAGGCCGGCGATGTTGGTCAACAGCATCAGCTTTTCAGCTTTCAGCGCTTCGGCAACCTTGCCCGCCACCAGGTCGGCATTGATGTTGTACGATTCGCCGTTTTCACCCACGCCGATCGGCGCAATCACCGGGATGAAGTTGCCCTTGACCAGCAGGTTCAGCAGTTCGGTGTTGATGCCGACGACTTCGCCGACGTGGCCGATGTCGATGATTTCCGGCTGGGTCATTTCCGGGGTCTGGCGGGAGACGGTGAGCTTCTTCGCGCGAATAAGCCCGGCATCTTTACCGGTCAGGCCGATGGCGCTGCCGCCATGGCGGTTGATCAGGTTGACGATGCTCTTGTTGACCTGACCGCCAAGGACCATTTCCACCACGTCCATGGTCGCCGCGTCGGTGACGCGCATGCCGTCGACGAAATGGCTTTCGATCGACAGGCGCTTGAGCAGATCACCAATCTGCGGGCCGCCACCGTGCACGACCACCGGGTTGATGCCCACGGCTTTCATCAGCACGATGTCGCGGGCGAAGCCGGTTTTCAGCTCCTCGCTTTCCATCGCGTTGCCGCCGTATTTGATCACCAGGGTCTTGCCGACGTAGCGTCGGATGTAAGGCAGCGCTTCGGACAGGACCTTGGCAGTGTTGGCGGCGGCTTCGCGTTCGAGGGTCATTCAGGGCTCCGGGTGGATCAGAACGGTAGTTGGAGATCAGGTGCAACGCGTTTCAGTTGGGCGTGGAACACATCCTTGATGCGCTGCAATTCAGCCTCGTCATCGGCCTCGAAGCGCAGCACCAGCACCGGCGTGGTGTTGGACGCGCGCACCAGGCCCCAGCCTTTGGCGTAATCGACCCGCACGCCGTCGATGGTGGTCAGGTCGGCGCCTGCGCCCCACTGTGCGTCGTGCAGTGCATCAATGATGCTGAATTTGCTCTCTTCGGTCACATGGATATTGATTTCCGGCGTAGAAATATCGTTCGGGAAGGTCGCGAACAGCTCTTCCGCGGTAGATTTTTCCTTGCTGAGGATCTCCAGCAGACGCGCGGCGCTGTAGATGCCGTCGTCGAAACCGAACCAGCGTTCCTTGAAGAAGATGTGCCCGCTCATTTCGCCGGCCAACAGCGCGCCGGATTGTTTCATTTTCTTTTTGATCAACGAGTGACCAGTCTTCCACATTAGCGGCCGACCGCCGTATTCCTTGATCAGCGGCACCAGGCGACGGGTGCATTTGACGTCGAAGATGATCTCCGCGTCCGGGTTGCGTGCCACCACATCGCGGGCGAACAGCATCAGCAGACGATCCGGGTAAACGATGCTGCCGGTGTTGGTCACCACGCCCACGCGGTCGCCGTCGCCGTCGAAGGCCAGGCCGATATCAGCGTTGGTCTCTTTGACCTTGGCGATCAGGTCGACGAGGTTTTCCGGTTTGCCCGGATCCGGGTGATGGTTCGGGAAGTTGCCGTCGACTTCGCAGAACAGCGGAATGACTTCGCAGTTCAGCGCTTCGATCAACTGCGGAGCGATGACGCCGGCCGCACCGTTACCGCAGTCGACCACGACTTTCAGGCGCCGGGCCAGTTTGATGTCCTGGACGATTTCGGTGTTGTAGCGGTCGAGGATTTCGACTTGGGTGACGCTGCCCTGGCCAGTGCTCAGATCGTTGTTCTTGATGCGTTCATGCAGCACTTGAATCTGTTCGTTGGCGAGGGTGTCGCCGGCGATCACGATCTTGAAGCCGTTGTAGTTGGACGGGTTGTGGCTGCCGGTGAGCATCACCCCGGACTTGCCGGCCAGCACGTTGGCGGCGTAGTACAGCGCCGGCGTCGGTACCAGACCGACATCGCTGACGTAGCAACCGCTCTCGGCGATACCGCGAATGAGTTCCGCAACCAGTTCCGGGCCGGACAGGCGGCCGTCGCGGCCGACCGACACGTTCGGTTCGCCCTGGGCCAGGCTTTGCGAGCCGATGGCGCGACCGATCCAGTAAGCGGTTTCACCGTTGAGGTATTCCGGCACGGTGCCACGAATGTCGTAGGCGCGGAAAATGCTGTCAGGCAGCTTCGGGGCGATCTTGGCGGGGGTGCTCATCTGTGGACATGCTCCATCTCGAAAAGGGCGGGACAGACCGACGAAATGTTCGACGGCAGGCTCAAACTGAAGGGTATGACGGCGTTTTCCACAGAGAGTTCGTGCTATGAAAGGGCCATGACGCCCCGGCTGACCGGGCTTGCGGCCGGCAATACCTTGATTTTGTGCGCTTAACCGTGCGCCACCCATTGCACAAATTTTGTGGCGAGGGAGCTTGCTCCCGCTTGGGTGCGCAGCGCCCACAAGATTTTGGGTCTGCTGCGCAGCCCAGCGGGAGCAAGCTCTCTCGCCACAATAGTGTCTTTGCGCTATTTGGTGCCGGTATGCCCGAAGCCGCCGGTGCCGCGTTCGGTTTCGACGAATTCCTCGACCATTTCGAAATGCGCCTGTACCACCGGTACCAGCACCAGTTGCGCCAGACGTTCGCCGACGGGCATGGTGAAGTCGCTCTGGCCGCGGTTCCAGCAGGAGACCATCAGCGGACCCTGATAATCGGAGTCGATCAGGCCGACCAGGTTGCCGAGAACGATGCCGTGTTTGTGGCCCATGCCCGAGCGCGGCAGGATCAGTGCCGCGAGGTTCGGGTCGCCGATGTAGACCGACAGGCCGGTGGGGATCAGCACGGTTTCACCCGGTTTGATCACGATGTTCTGTTCCAGCATGGCGCGCAGGTCGAGGCCGGCGGAGCCCGGAGTGGCGTATTGCGGCAGCGGGAACTCGGTACCGATGCGTGGATCGAGGATCTTGGCTTGCAAAGCGTGCATGTAAATTAAACCTGGTTCAGACGTTCGGCGATAAAAGTGACCAGTTGGCGAGCGATCTTGCTCTTGCTGGTCTGGGCGAAAACCGTGGCGTGCAGCTCACGGTCGATGACGCTGCAGGCGTTTTCTTCGCTGTTGAAACCGATGCTCGGGTTGGCGACGTCGTTGGCGACGATCAGATCGAGATTCTTGTCCTTCAGCTTGCGTGCAGCGTAGTCGAGCAGGTGTTCGGTTTCGGCGGCGAAGCCGACACTGAACGGGCGGTCGGTGCGGGTCGCGATGGTGGCAAGGATGTCCGGGTTGCGCACCATTTGCAGGACGAAGCCGTCACCGCTCGCAGGATCTTTCTTGAGTTTATGCGGCGCGACGACTTCAGGGCGGTAGTCCGCCACCGCTGCCGACGAGATGAACACGTCGCAAGGCATGGCCGATTCGCAGGCGGTGAGCATGTCGCGGGCGCTGACCACATCGATACGGGTGACGCGATCCGGCGTCGGCAGGTGTACCGGGCCGCTGATCAAGGTGACGCGGGCGCCGGCTTCCACGGCCGCTTCGGCGAGGGCAAAACCCATTTTGCCGGAGCTGTGGTTGGTGATGTAGCGCACCGGGTCGATGTTTTCCTGGGTCGGGCCGGCGGTGATCACCACATGCTTGCCGGTCAGCGCCAGGCGCTGGAAGCAGTCGGCGGCGAGCAGCGCCAGATCGGTGGCCTCCATCATGCGGCCCATGCCGACGTCGCCGCAGGCCTGACTGCCCGAGGCCGGGCCGAAAGTCTTCAGCCCACGGCTTTCCAGCAGTTGCAGGTTGGCCTGGGTCGCCGGGTCGCGCCACATTGCCTGATTCATCGCAGGCGCGACGGCCACTACGGCGTCGGTGGCCAGCACCAGTGTGGTCAGCAGATCGTTGGCAATGCCTTGGGCCAGACGGGCGATCAGGTCGGCGGTGGCCGGCGCGATGAGTACCAGATCGGCCCATTTCGCCAGCTCGATATGGCCCATGGCGGCTTCGGCGGCGGGGTCGAGCAAGTCGAGGTGAACCGGGTGGCCGGACAGGGCCTGCATGGTCAGCGGGGTAATGAATTCGGCGCCGCCGTGGGTCATGACCACGCGCACTTCGGCACCCTGGTCGATCAGGCGGCGAACCAGATCGGCGCTCTTGTAGGCCGCAATGCCGCCGCCGACGCCCAGAACGATGCGTTTCCGATACAGCCGCTGCATAGGTCTGCCTTTCATTTCGTTGATGACTGCGGTGCGATGCCCCTCCCCAGGGTTGAATCGACCGCCAAAAAGATGGGCTACGATATCACAGCGACCGCTACGGAACAGCGGCGCCCACAGACAAGGAGGTGCTATGAGTATTCGCGATTGGCCGGCGGCGGAACGCCCGCGGGAAAGGTTGTTGGAGCATGGAGCGGGGAGTCTGTCGGACGCTGAGTTACTGGCGATTTTTCTGCGCACCGGATTGCCCGGGAAAAGTGCTGTGGACCTCGCCAGACATCTGCTGACGCAATTTGGCGGCCTGCGTTTGCTGCTCGAGGCCGATCAGGACGCATTCAGCAAACAAATGGGCCTCGGCCCGGCCAAGTTCGCCCAGTTGCAAGCTGCGCAAGAAATGAGCAAGCGCCATCTGGCCGAGCGTTCACGGCAGAAACCGGCGCTGGAAAACCCTCAGGTCGTCCGCGACTACCTCAAGGCCATGCTGCGCCATGAGCCGCACGAGGTGTTCGGCTGCCTGTTTCTTGATTCAAAACATCAGGTGCTGAATTTCGAGGCGCTGTTTCGCGGCTCGATCGACAACACCAGCGTGCATCCCCGGGAGGTGGTGAAACGCGCGCTGGCCAACAACGCGGCGGCGGTGATCCTGTGTCACAACCATCCGTCCGGCAACACCGACCCGAGCCAGGCGGATCGGCTGCTGACCAAGCGCTTGCAGAAGACCCTGGAGTTGATTGACGTGCGGGTGCTCGATCACTTCATCGTCGGTGACGGCGAGCCGTTGTCGATGGCGGAGTGTGGCTGGATGTAAAAGAGCAGCGGCAAGCCTCTAGCTGCAAGCGGCAAGCTGGAGCCGTGCGCGGAGTGCTCTAGCTTGCCGCTTGCCGCTTGCCGCTTAGGGCTTGAGGCTGATTTTTGAATAATCCTGCCGGCCGAACGGGCTGACGGAATAACCCTGAACGTCCTTGCGGGTCAGCGCGTAGGCGGTCGGGTGCGCCAGTGGCAGCCACAACGCCTGCTGCTGGATCTGCGCCTGTGCCTGTTCATACAGCTTGGTGCGTACGCCTTGTTCGCTGGTGGTCTTGCCGGCGCTGATCAGCTTGTCCAGATCGGCGTTGCAGTACCGCGCAAAGTTGGTGCCGGACTTCACTGCTGCGCAGGAAAACTGCGGGGTGAGGAAGTTGTCCGGGTCGCCGTTATCGCCAGCCCAGCCCATGAACAACAGGTCATGTTCGCCGGCCTTGGCGCGGCGAATCAGTTCGCCCCATTCGATCACCCGGATCTCCGCCTGAATGCCGATCTCGGCCAGGTCCGATTGCAGCATCTGCGCGCCGAGGCTCGGGTTGGGGTTGAGCAGGCTGCCCGATGGGCGCGTCCAGATCGTGGTCTGGAAGCCATCCTTCAATCCGGCCTTGGCCAGCAGCGCCTTGGCTTTGGCCACGTCGTGCGGATAGCCCGGCAGGTTCTTCGCATAGCTCCAGGTGTTCGGCGGGTAGGGGCCGTTGGCCGCCTCGGCGGTGTCTTCGAACACGGCTTTGATGTAGCTCGCCTTGTCGAAAGCGAGGTTGATCGCCTGGCGCACTTCCGGCTTGTCCAGTGGCGGATGCTGGCTGTTGATGCCCACGAAGGCGGTCATGAATGCGTCAGTCTTTTCGACTTTCAGTGTTGGTTCTTTCAGCGCGGCCTGTACGTCCAATGGTTTCGGTGACAGGGCGATCTGGCATTCATTGCGCCGCAGCTTTTGCAGACGCACGTTGGCATCCGGCGTGATGGCGAAGATCAGCGGGTCGACGGCAGGCTTGCCACGGAAGTAATCCGGGTTGGCCTTGTAGCGGATCGCCGCGTCTTTCTGGAAGCGATTGAACACAAACGGGCCAGTGCCGATCGGTTGGCTGTTGAGTTTCTCGGTCGCGCCAGCCTTCATCAGCTTGTCGGCATATTCGGCGGAATAGATCGAGGCGAAACCCATGCTCAGGGTGGCGAGGAAGGTCGAATCCGGATGATCAAGAGTGAATCGCACGGTGAGCGGGTCGAGGGCATCGATCTTCTTGATCAGAGTCGGCAGTTGCATCGACTGCGCATGGGGGAAGCCGCTTTGGGCGACTTTGTGCCACGGGTTGGCCGGGTCGAGCATGCGGTCGAAGCTGAACTTGACGTCTTCGGCACTCATCTCGCGGCTGGGCTTGAAGTAATCGGTTGTATGAAATTTCACCTGCGGGTGCAGCTTGAATACATACGTCAGGCCATCAGTGCTGACTTCCCAGCTGTCGGCCAGGCTCGGGATGACCTTGCCACTGGCGGTGTCGAAATCCACCAGACGGTTCATCAGTACGTCAGCCGAAGCGTTGGTGGTAGTCAGCGAGTTGTACTGCACCACGTCGAACCCTTCAGGGCTGGCCTCGGTACAGACGCTCAAAGCGGCGGCCTGGGCGAGGGGGCTCAGCAGGAGCGGGGCGAGCAACAGGGGTAGGGCAGCGAGGCGCATGGTCGGTTTCCTTTACAGATCGAAGGCCCATCTGCAAGTGCAGTCTGGAAAAGTCCTACCCTAGAGCTCTGAATTGCAAATGACTATCCCCTTTTTGCATTTTCAGCCGCAGTCTTGTGCGGTTTCGGGCACCGCCAGGGAGATGAAAAGTCTGAATCGCCTGTAGGGCCGGAATTCTGCGACGAGTGGTCAAAACTCGTCGCGGCCTTTATTCAAGGCACCTGAGGCGGAAAAAATCGCCCCTTTTCCGATTGATTGCACACCGATTGTTGTTGCACCCCGGTCTTTCTGGTATAAAGCAGCGCTCTTTTCTAGGGGCCCGGTTCCTTCACTGTAGGTGTAGCCGGTAAGACCTCTAAAGAAACGCGGCGCCTGGCGCCAAATGACTGAGAGATTAAGCGGCCAACCCATGCCGGGTTGGGCATGTGGTTTTAGAGGGCTGAGGCATGTCGAGAGTATGTCAAGTTACCGGTAAGGGTCCGGTGACTGGGAATAACATTTCCCACGCAAACAACAAAACCCGTCGTCGTTTCCTGCCGAACCTGCAGCATCACCGCTTCTGGGTTGAAGAAGAGAAACGTTTTGTGCGTCTGCGCGTATCTGCCAAAGGCATGCGTATCATCGACAAGCGTGGCATCACTGTCGTGCTCGCCGAACTTCGCCGCGATGGCAAGATTTAAGGGAGCTAATCATGCGTGAATTGATTCGTTTGATCTCGAGCGCCGGTACTGGTCACTTCTACACTACCGACAAGAACAAGCGTACTACCCCGGACAAAATCGAGATCAAGAAATATGATCCGGTTGTTCGCAAGCACGTGATGTACAAGGAAGGCAAAATCAAGTAATTGATTTTTCCTGACTGCGAAAAAGGCCCGTATCTCACGATACGGGCCTTTTTTGTTGCCTCGGATTTGGCGGTGTCTGGTGGGGCCTCATCGCGAGCAGGCTCACTCCTACACGTGGAATGCGGTCCTGTAGGAGTGAGCCTGCTCGCGATAGGGCCAGATCAGGCAGCGAACATCTCAAGCCTTCTGTTCAAAGATCACATAAACCTTGCGGCACGCCTCCAGCACTTCCCAGGTGCCACGAAACCCCGCCGGAATTACAAACCGGTCGCCAACCCGCAAGGTCTTGGCATTGCCATCGCTGTCACGCAATACCGATACGCCCTGAAGGATTTCGCAGTATTCATGCTCGGTGTAATTCACCGTCCACTGACCCACCGCGCCTTCCCACACTCCCACGCCCATTTGCCCACAAGGGCTGTCGTATTGATGGAACACCGCTTGCTCAGGGTCGCCCTTGAGCACTTTCGTCGGATCCGGGCGATAGCGCTCGGCTTCGCTGCTGGCGAGGCTGATGTCGACGACGTTGTGGATGTTCATTGTTGTTTTCTCCGCTGATGACGACGCGTGGGCTGGAATGAGCCGAAGTCTATGTTTATTAAAATGAACACCGCAAGGCTGTATGGCCAGCTTATGTCAAATATATTGAAACAAACCCGGCCGCTGGTTTAGGGTGGCGGGTGCCTTGGGCCGAAAGTGCAGGCTGGCCGGGCAGGATTCTTGAACAGCGCCGCAGCGCTTGCGGTGCTTGTATTCAATAAGAGGAGGACACCCGAATGACCACCCTGACTCGTGCCGACTGGGAACAACGCGCCCGCGATCTGCAAATCGAAGGCCGCGCCTTCCTGAATGGCGAATACACCGACGCCGTCTCCGGCGAAACCTTCGAATGCATCAGCCCGGTCGATGGCCGTCTGCTTGGCAAGATCGCCAGCTGTGACGCTGCCGACGCCGACCGTGCCGTAGAAAACGCCCGCGCTACTTTCAATTCCGGTGTCTGGTCGCGCCTGGCGCCGACCAAACGCAAAGCCACCATGATCCGCTTCGCCAGTCTGCTGAAACAGCACGCCGAAGAACTGGCGCTGCTGGAAACCCTCGACATGGGCAAGCCGATCAGTGATTCGCTGTATATCGACGTGCCAGGCGCGGCGCAGGCGCTGAGCTGGAGCGGCGAAGCGATCGACAAGATCTACGACGAAGTCGCCGCTACCCCGCATGATCAACTCGGTCTGGTGACTCGCGAGCCGGTAGGCGTGGTCGGCGCTATCGTACCGTGGAATTTCCCGTTGATGATGGCCTGCTGGAAGCTCGGCCCGGCGTTGTCGACCGGTAACTCGGTAATCCTCAAGCCGTCGGAAAAATCGCCGCTGACCGCCATCCGTATCGCTGCACTGGCCATTGAAGCCGGTATTCCGAAAGGCGTGCTCAACGTGCTGCCGGGCTATGGTCATACCGTCGGCAAGGCGCTGGGCCTGCACAATGACGTCGACACGCTGGTGTTCACCGGTTCGACGAAGATCGCCAAGCAACTGATGGTCTACGCCGGCGAATCGAACATGAAACGCGTCTGGCTGGAAGCGGGCGGCAAGAGCCCGAACATCGTCTTCGCCGATGCGCCGGATCTGCAGGCCGCCGCCGAATCTGCCGCCAGCGCCATCGCTTTCAACCAGGGCGAAGTGTGCACCGCCGGTTCGCGTCTGCTGGTCGAGCGTTCGATCAAGGACAAATTCCTGCCGATGGTCATCGAAGCGCTGAAAACCTGGAAACCCGGCAATCCGCTGGACCCGGCGACCAACGTCGGTGCGCTGGTCGATACCCAGCAGATGAACACCGTGTTGTCGTACATCGAATCCGGCCACAGCGATGGCGCCAGACTGGTCGCCGGCGGCAAGCGCATCCTCCAGGAAACTGGTGGCACTTACGTTGAGCCGACCATTTTCGACGGCGTGAGCAATGCGATGAAGATTGCCCAGGAAGAGATCTTCGGCCCAGTGTTGTCGGTGATCGCTTTCGATACCGCCGAAGAAGCCATCCAGATCGCCAACGACACGCCATACGGCCTGGCCGCAGCGGTGTGGACCCAGGACATCTCCAAGGCACACTTGACCGCCAAGGCCTTGCGCGCCGGTAGTGTGTGGGTCAACCAGTACGACGGCGGCGACATGACTGCGCCGTTCGGTGGCTTCAAACAGTCGGGCAACGGTCGCGACAAATCGCTGCACGCCTTCGACAAGTACACCGAGCTGAAGGCGACGTGGATCAAGCTGTGATGCATTAAGGGGCCTGAGTAGATCAGGCTTCCGACCATACAGAGATCCCCTGTGGGAGCGAGCCTGCTCGCGAAAGCGGTGTATCAGTCAGCAGACCTGCTGAATGTGAAACCGTATTCGCGAGCAGGCTCGCTCCCACAGTGGTTTTGTGGTGCACATAAAAATATCCACAGGAGCGTGGAACATGCGGTGGGCGACCTATTTCGCCGTGTTGGCGTCTGTCTTGAGTGTCGGCCTGGCCCTGGGGGTCAGCATGCCATTGGTATCGTTGCGTCTGGAGGGCTGGGGTTACGGCTCATTCGCCATCGGTGTGATGGCGGCGATGCCGGCGATCGGTGTGCTGCTGGGTGCGAAGATTTCCAGCCATCTCGCTGCGTATTTCGGCACCGCTAACCTGATGCGTCTGTGCCTGTGGGCCGGGGCATTGTCGATCGGTTTACTGGCGTTGCTGCCGAGTTATCCGATCTGGTTGCTGCTGCGGCTGCTGATCGGCGTGATCCTGACCATCGTGTTCATCCTTGGTGAGAGCTGGATCAATCAGCTGGTTGTCGAAAAGTGGCGCGGGCGTCTGGTAGCGCTGTATGGCAGCAGCTATGCGCTGAGCCAGCTGTCCGGTCCATTGCTGCTGGGCGCGCTGGGCACCGAGCATGATTACGGTTTTTGGGTCGGGGTGGGTCTGCTGACGGTCTCGCCCTTCCTGCTCTTGGGTCGCAGCGGCGCGCCGAGCAGTGAGGCCAACAGCGTGACATTTGGCGATCTGTGGGGCTTTGCCCGGGAGTTGCCGGCGATTGCCTGGGCAGTGTCGTTGTTCGCCGCGTTCGAGGCGATGATCCTGACGTTGCTGCCGGTGTACTGCCTGCAACAGGGGTTCACCGCCGAAATCGCCTTGGCCATGGTCAGCACCGTGGTGGTCGGCGATGCGCTGTTGCAACTGCCGATCGGCGCATTGGCTGATTACCTGTCGCGGCGCACGCTGTTTGCCGGGTGCGCGGTGGTGTTGATGCTGTCGAGTCTGGCCATTCCAGTGTTGCTCGACACGCTGCTGATCTGGCCGCTGTGGGTGCTGTTCGGTGCCAGTGCCGGCGGCCTGTTTACCCTGTCGCTGATCCTGATTGGCGAGCGTTACCGTGACGATGCGCTGGTGCGCGCCAATGCGCATATCGCGCAGTTGTGGGGTGTCGGTTGTCTGGTCGGGCCGTTGGCGGCGGGGGCAGGCAGTCAGTGGATCAATGGGCATGCATTGCCGCTGTTGATGGCGGCGGGTGCGTTTGGATTGGTGCTTTTGTTGTTGCGCCAGGGGGCTTTTGGCACAACGGCAGAAGCTGCCTGAGCGCACTCCTGTGGGAGCGAGCCTGCTCGCGAAAGCGGTGCACCAGTCAGCTCATTTCTGGATGTGGAACCTTTTTTCGCGAGCAGGCTCGCTCCCACAAGGGATCACCAACAGACGGACTTACAGCATCCGTTCCAGGCCGACGCTGGTGCTGAACCACGAGTTGAAACGCCGCCACCAGCTCCCCGGTTCCTTGGTCAGGGTATGCATCTGTCCGTTGTCCTCCGTGACCCAGACGACCTTGCCGTCCTCAAGCTTCGCCTGATAACTCAGGGTTGGCGCCATGCCTTGCAACGCTAGTGTGCGGACGTGCTCGGCCAGTTCCGGGCTGTCGACCAGAATGCCGACTTCGGTGTTCCACAGCACCGAGCGCGGGTCGAAATTGAACGAGCCGATAAACGATTTGCGCCGATCGAAAATCATCGCCTTGCTGTGCAGGCTGGAATCCGAGCCGCGATACGAGCGGCTGTAGAACACTCGCGGACCGCTGCCATAGTTATCCCCAGGCTGGCGCCGCAGTTCATAGAGTTTCACCCCGTGTTCCAGCAACGCCTTGCGATAGGGCGCGTAGCCGCCATGCACCGCCGGCACGTCGGTGGCCTCCAGCGAATTGGTCAACAGGCTCACGGAGACCCCGGCATCGGCGCGCCCGGTCAGGTAGACCAGCCCCGGCTGACCCGGCACGAAATACGCGGAAATCATGATCAGCTCTTTGCTGACACCGGTGAGTTCCGGCGCCAGTTGTGTGGTCAGCAGCAGGTGCGGATCAGGTTCGCCCTTGGACAGAACCTTGCTCGGCGCATCCCACAACGCCTGGTTCCAGGCCCAGATCAGCTCTTTGCGCCAGATGTCCATGCGCGGGTCGGTGGTGAACTTCATCAACTGCTGATACAGCGCGTGGTTCTGCCTGCGGGTTTCCTCCAGCGACTCTTCCAGGCGCGTGCGCGTGTTTTCCAGGTCGGCGGCGGTCGGCTGGCTGGAGAGGAATTCGTCGATCGGCTTGCTCAGCGCACTGTTCCAGTACTGATCGAAACTGTGCCCGAGCTGCTCGGCCACCGGGCCGATGCTGAGCATGTCGATGTCGGTGAAATTCAGGTTGGGTTCGGCGTCGAAATACTCGTCGCCCAGATTGCGCCCGCCGACGATGGCCGCGCTGTTGTCCGCCAGCCACAACTTGTTGTGCATACGCCTATGCTGCACAGACAGATTGAACAGTCGCCCGGCCGCACGCGTGACGCCGGTGCTGCGTCCCAGGTGCAACGGATTGAACAAGCGAATCTGAATCTGCGGATGCGCCGCCAGGGTGGCGATGATCTGGTCGAGGCCGTCGCTGGTGGTGTCATCGAGCAGGATGCGCACACGCACGCCACGGTCGGCAGCCTTGAGCACTTCCTCCACCAGCATCCGCGTGCTGATGCCGTCGTGGACGATGTAGTACTGCAAATCGAGGCTGACCTGGGCGTGACGAATCAGCTCGGCCCTGGCAGTAAACGCCTCACCGCTGTCGGAGAGCAGGCGAAACCCGGACTGCCCCTTGTAGGGCGCGGCCTGCGCCTGGATCGAGCGGCCGAAACTCGATTCCGACGCCGGCAGGGCCTGGCTCGGTTCGCGCGGTACATCAAGGCTGGCGCAGCCGCTGAGGAACGAGGCGAGTATCAGTAAAGCGAGTAGGGGCTGTCTGAAGCTCACGTAGGATCGTTCCGGTTGGCGGTTGAGGTCGGCATTTTGGACGCCGGGCTGACAAAAAAGGTCAGTCGGTCTCAGCGAGTAATTTGATTGCCGCGGCACCGACCTTGCGCACCGCCTCTTCGATCTGCGCTGTTGGTTTGGCAGCGTAGTTCATCCGCAGACAATTGCGGTATTTGCCCGAGGCGGAAAAGATGCTGCCGACGGCAATCTGTACGCCCTGATCGTGCAGCGCGCGATTCAGTTTCAGCGTGTCGAAACCGTCCGGCAGCTCCACCCAGAGCATGAAGCTGCCCTGCGGGCGACTGGCGCGAGTGCCGGCGGGGAAGTAGCGGGTCACCCAGTCGATCATCGCATCACGATTGCGCTGGTACTGCATGCGCATGCGCCGCAGGTGCGGCTCGAAATGGCCGGCCTTGATGAATTCGGCAATGGCGATCTGCGGTTGTGGCGCGGTGGATCCGGTGCTTATGTATTTCATGTGCAGCACCCGCTCCAGATACCGGCCCGGCGCCACCCAGCCGATGCGCAGCCCCGGCGCCAGGGTCTTGGAGAACGAGCTGCAGAGCAACACGCGGCCGTCTTCATCGAAGGATTTGATCGTACGTGGGCGCGGGTAGGTGTAGGCCAGTTCGCCATACACATCGTCTTCGATGATCGCCACGTCGAAACGCTGGGCCAGCGTCAACAGGGCGCGCTTGCGCGACTCGGGCATGACGTAGCCGAGGGGGTTGTTGCAGTTGGGCGTGAGCTGAATGGCCTTGATCGGCCACTGTTCCAAGGCCAGTTCAAGCGCGTCGAGGCTGATACCGGTGAGCGGGTCGGTGGGGATTTCCAGGGCTTTCATGCCCAGGCCTTTGAGGGTCTGCATGGCGCCGTGGAAGCTCGGTGAGTCCACCGCGACGATGTCGCCCGGCTCGCAGATCGCGTGGATGCTGGTGGACAGCGCTTCGTGGCAGCCAGTGGTGATCACCAGATCGCTGGCGCTCAACTGACAGCCGGAATCAAGCATCAGGCGTGCGATCTGTTCGCGCAGTTCGAGGTTGCCGTGGATGTTGTCGTAATACAGACCGGGCATATCCTGCCGCCGACTGATCCGTGCGAGTCCACGCAGCAATGGTTTCATGGTCGGCGAGCCGACATCGGGCATGCCGCGGCCCAACTGCACAACGTCTTTGCGCGGTACGGCGCGAATCAATTCCAGCACCTGATCCCACTGCGAAATCTCCACCGGCCGTTGCGCCGGGCGGCCGATCGCCGGCAATTCCGGCAGTTCGCGGCCAACGGGCACGAAATAGCCGGACTTGGGTTTTGGCGTGGCCAGACCGCTGTCTTCGAGCACGCGATAGGCCTGCTGCACCGTGCTCAGACTGACTCCGTGTTCAACGCTCAGTGCACGCACTGACGGCAAGCGATCGCCGGGGCGATAGAAGCCCTGTTCGATGCGGGTGCCGAGCAATTCGGCGAGGTTTACATACAGAGTCATGGTGGTCTCGGTGTGCAGTGATGAAAACCAGTACAGATGCGGCAAAAAACGATCATTCAGTCAGCGAATCGGCAAATCTGTATGGAGTTAATACAGGTTCGTTGAGTCTGTAATGGTTTTGCCGGCCCGCGCATCATGGAATCTCTGGCTACCCAAGTAAACAGGAGCAACGAAAATGAACGGCTTGAGCGATGTGCGGCTGACGTTACACAGTCAGGAACTGGCGGCAGGGCAGAAGGACAACGCGCGCAATCAGCTGCGTAACGCGCCGTCCGGCCTGAGTCGCTGGGGTCTGTTCTGGCAGCGTCTGCACACGCGCAAGGCGTTGCTGGCGCTGACGGCGGATCAGCTCAAGGATATCGGGCTGACCCGTGAGCAGGCGCGGGAGGAGGGGTTGAAGCCGTTCTGGCGGATCTGAGATCTGTATCGTTCTTGCGGGCCTCATCGCGAGCAGGCTCACTCCTACAGGGCAAACTCATTTCAACTGTAGCAGTGAGCCTGCTCGCGATAGGGCCCTTAAAGCCACCGCAACTCTGTCAGACCAACTCTTTAAGCCGATGCCACAACATTCCCAGCGCCAACAGCGGCGAGCGCAAATGCTTGCCACCGGGGAAGGTGATGTGCGGCACCTTGGCGAACAGATCAAAGCCACCGCCATGCTGCCCGCTGATCGCCTCGGCCAGCAGCTTGCCGGCCAGGTGTGTGGCATTCACCCCATGACCGGAATAGGCCTGGGCGTAATACACGTTCGGCTGGTCGGCGAGCCGGCCGATCTGCGGCAAGCGGTTGGCGCCGATGCCGATCATCCCGCCCCATTGATAGTCAATTTTCACCCCGGCCAGTTGCGGGAACACTTCAAGCATCTTCGGCTGCATATAAGCGCCGATGTCTTTCGGATCACGCCCTGAATAATGGCAGGCACCACCGAACAGCAAGCGTCGATCCGCCGAGAGCCGATAGTAATCCAGCGCTACTCGTTGATCGCAGACCGCCATGTTCTGCGGCAGCAGGTCATGCGCCTGCTCTTCGCTCAGCGGCTCTGTGGCGATGATGTAGCTGCCGGCGGGCAGAACCTTTCCGCTCAGTTGCGGATTCAAGTCGTTGAGATAAGCATTGCAGCCCAGCACCAGAGTCTTCGCCCGCACCGAGCCCTGCGCCGTGTGCACTTTCACTTCGGGGCCGTAATCGATGCGCGTCACCGCCGAACGCTCGAACAGCTGAACGCCCAGTTGCTGCGCCGCAGCCGCTTCGCCCAGCGCCAGATTCAGCGGGTGCAGATGCCCGGAACCCATGTCGATCAAGCCGCCCACGTAGCGCTTGGAGCCGACCACTGTGTGCATTTCACCGGCTTTTAACAGGCGGGTTTCGTAGCGATAACCGAGGCTGCGCAGTTCTTCGGCGTCTTCGGCAAAACCGTCGAGATCGGAAGGCTTGTTGGCAAGGTCGCAGTAGCCCCAGGTCAGGTCGCAGGCAATGCCGAAACGCTCCACGCGCTGGCGGACGATTTCCACTGCTTCCAGGCCCATGAGCTTCATCTCGCGCACGCCGTCGGCCCCGATGACATTGGCGAACTGATCGAGGCCGTGACCGACGCCGCGAATCAACTGCCCGCCGTTGCGACCGCTGGCGCCCCAGCCGATCCTGTGCGCTTCCAGCAACACTACGCTGAGGCCGCGCTCGGCCAGTTCCAGTGCCGTGTTCAACCCGGAAAAGCCGCCGCCGACCACGCAGACGTCAGCCGCCACCTCGCCTTGCAGCACAGGATGGTCGGGCTGCGGCAAGCTGCTGGCGGCGTAATAAGAGGCAACGTGGGGCTGGCTCGCGGTGGTCTGGGCGCGGGCGGTCATGGGCATCATCCAACGGCTGAGTGTCGAGAAAATTTGACGGAGCATAAGCTGCGCGGCTGAAGGCGGGCAACATCGGTCGGTCTGCGGTGTCTGGATCCGGGCTTTTGCGGCACAATCGTTGTCCCGCCACTTTGGTCACTGTTTCGATGAGCTGCAACAGCCAGAAAATCCGCGCCCTGCGTCAGCAGATCCCGACGTTCGAATGCGTGCCGGGCTGCCACGACTGCTGCGGGCCAGTGACCACTTCGCCCGAAGAGATGGCACGACTGCCGCGCAAGACCCGCGCCGAGCAGGATGCGGCGCTGGAAGAACTCAACTGTGTACACCTGGGGCCGAATGGCTGCACGGTGTATGAAGAGCGACCGCTGATCTGCCGATTGTTCGGCACCACCAAGACCTTGCCGTGCCCCAACGAGCGGCGACCGGTGGAGTTGATTCATCCGCGGGTGGAGAAGCAGATATTCGAATACATGGCGGCGAATCGGCAGGTGCTGGTTTAACACGTTCACTCGGAACCGAGTTGACGCTATCGCGAGCAGGCTCACTCCTACAAGGGTACGCATTGCAAGTGTAGGAGTGAGCCTGCTCGCGATAGGGCCGGGTCGGGCACCGAAAATGTCAGTCCGGAATCGGCAGGCACAGGCTCTCTTTCACCTCTTCCATGACGATGTAACTCTTCGATTCGCGCACATGCGGCAGCTTCAACAGAATGTCGCCCAGCAGCTTGCGGTACGAGGCCATCTCGGAAATCCGCGCCTTCACCAGATAATCGAAATCCCCTGAGACCAAATGACACTCCAACACATGGGGCAGCTTCAGCACCGCGCGGCGAAACTCCTCGAAAGTGTCGCCGGATTTGTAATCGAGGCTGATCTCGACAAACACCAGCAGGCTCCCCTTCAAATGCTGCGGATTGAGCCGGGCGTTGTAGCCCATGATGATTCCTTCGCGCTCCAGGCGCCGCACGCGCTCGGTGCATGGCGTGGTCGAGAGGCCGACCTTTTCCCCTAGTTCGGTAAAGGAAATCCGCCCGTCCGCCTGCAGGATTCGCAGGATATTGCGGTCGATCTTGTCCAGCTCACGTTTGGTCTGAGTGTTGGTACGCATAGGGGATGCGCCTCCGTGAAAAGGGTTTTTGCCGAGAATTGTCGCCAAATATAGGCGCTTATATAGTGAAAAGCACTGGCATTTCTTTTTTACACTGCGCTCATCATTGCTCTAACAAACAGTTCGGCGAAAAGCCGCGATGAGGGATTGAAAATGCGCGTCATGGTCTTGGGTAGCGGCGTTATCGGTACCGCCAGTGCTTACTATCTGGCCCGCGCCGGGTTCGAAGTGGTGGTGGTGGACCGGCAGCCTGCTGCGGCCATGGAAACCAGTTTCGCCAACGCCGGCCAGGTCTCTCCGGGTTACGCCTCGCCGTGGGCTGCGCCGGGCGTGCCGCTCAAGGCGATCAAGTGGCTGCTTCAGCGCCACGCGCCATTGGCGATCAAGGCCACCGCCGACATCGATCAGTACCTGTGGATGGCGCAAATGCTGCGCAACTGCACCGCCAGCCGTTACGCGGTGAACAAGGAGCGCATGGTGCGTCTGTCCGAGTACAGCCGTGACTGCCTCGATGAGTTGCGCGCCGAAACCGGCATTGCATACGAAGGTCGCAGCCTCGGCACTACCCAGTTGTTCCGGACTCAGGCGCAGCTGGATAACGCCGCCAAGGACATCGCCGTGCTGAAAGAATCCGGCGTGCCGTTTGAGGTCCTCGATCGCGCCGGCATTGCCCGCGTCGAGCCGGCTCTGGCAGGCGTGACCGACATTCTCGCCGGCGCGCTGCGTTTGCCCAACGACCAGACCGGCGACTGCCAGATCTTCACCACCCGTCTCGCCGAAATGGCGCGCAAGCTCGGCGTGGAATTCCGTTTCGGCCAGGACATCCAGAAGCTCGACTACGCCGGTGATCGCATCAACGGCGTGTGGATCGACGGCAAGCTGGAAACCGCCGACCGCTACGTGCTGGCACTCGGCAGCTACTCGCCGCAACTGCTCAAGCCGCTGGGCATCAAGGCTCCGGTGTATCCGCTCAAGGGCTACTCGCTGACCGTGCCGATCACCGATCCGGCGATGGCGCCGACTTCAACCATTCTCGACGAGACCTACAAGGTCGCGATCACCCGTTTCGACAACCGCATCCGCGTCGGTGGCATGGCCGAGATCGCCGGTTTCGACCTGTCGCTCAACCCGCGTCGACGCGAAACCCTGGAGATGATCGTCAACGACCTTTATCCTCAGGGCGGCAATCTGGCCGAGGCGAGTTTCTGGACCGGCCTGCGCCCGACCACGCCGGACGGCACGCCGATCGTTGGTGCTACGCCATTCAAGAATCTGTTCCTCAACACCGGTCACGGTACGCTCGGCTGGACCATGGCTTGCGGTTCCGGCCGTTTGCTCGCCGACCTGATGGCGAAGAAAAAGCCCCAGATCAGCGCCGAAGGCCTCGATATTTCCCGTTACGGCAACCAGACCCAGGAGTCCGCAAAACATGTCAATCCAGCGCCAGCTCACCAATGAGCGCATGAGTCAGATCGTCAGCCACAACGGCATCGTGTATCTGGCCGGGCAGGTCGGCGACGACTTCGACGCCGGAATTGAACAGCAGACCCGCGACGTGCTCGCCAACATCGAGCGCCTGCTCGATCTGGCCGGGACGGACAAGCAGCATCTGTTGTCGGCGACGATCTACCTGAACGACATCGACGCCCACTTTGCCGGCATGAACGCAGTGTGGGACCAGTGGCTGCCGAAAGGCGCAGCGCCCGCCCGCGCCACCGTCGAAGCGAAGATGGCCAAGCCGAGCATTCTGGTGGAGATCTCCATCGTCGCCGCGCTGCCATAACGTTTCCGAGATCCCTCTCCCGGCGCTGTTGGCGGTTTACGCCGTCAGTCAGCGCCGGTTTTTCTTTCCATGACCGCCCAGAAGTCTGCCGCCATGCGTCCTGCCCGTGCCCTGATCGATCTTCAAGCCCTGCGTCACAACTACCGAATTGCCCGGGAAGTCACTGGCGCCAAAGCGCTTGCGGTGATCAAGGCGGACGCCTACGGCCATGGCGCGGTGCGTTGCGCCCAGGCACTGGCAGCCGAGGCGGACGGTTTTGCCGTGGCCTGCATCGAAGAGGCACTGGAGTTGCGCGCTGCCGGGATTCGCGCGCCGGTACTGCTGCTGGAAGGCTTCTTCGAAGCAGACGAGCTGGCGTTGATCGTCGAGCATGATTTCTGGTGCGTGGTGCATTCGCTGTGGCAGCTCGAAGCGATCGAGCAGGCGGCGCTGAGCAAACCCATCACGGTGTGGCTCAAGCTCGACTCCGGCATGCACCGGGTCGGCCTGCATCCGAAAGATTACCCAGCGGCGTACCAGCGTCTGCTGGCCAGCGGCAAAGTGGCGAAAATCGTGCTGATGAGCCACTTCGCCCGCGCCGATGAATTGCACGCGCAGAGCAGTGCCGAGCAGGTGGCAGTGTTCGAAGCGGCGCGTCAGGGTTTGGCGGCGGAAGTCAGCCTGCGCAACTCGCCAGCCGTGCTCGGCTGGCCAGAAATCAAAAGCGATTGGGTACGCCCGGGCATCATGCTCTACGGCGCGACCCCGTTCGAAGAAGCCAACGCAGTGGCCGAGCGCCTGCAACCGGTGATGACCCTCGCATCGAAAGTCATCAGCGTGCGTGAACTGCCGGCCGGCGAACCGATTGGCTATGGCGCCAGGTTCATCACCGACAAACCCATGCGCATCGGCGTGGTCGCCATGGGTTACGCTGACGGCTACCCGCGTCAGGCGCCGACCGGCACGCCGGTGCTGGTGGCCGGCAAACGCAGCCGCCTGCTGGGGCGCGTGTCGATGGACATGCTCTGCATCGACCTGACCGATGTGCCGGAAGCGGGCCTCGGTTCCGACGTCGAGTTGTGGGGCAAGAACATCCTTGCCAGCGAGGTGGCGAAGTGGGCCGACACCATCCCTTACCAGATATTCTGCAACCTGCGTCGGGTGCCGAGGCTCTATTCCGAGGGTTGACGCCGCTACGGGGGCCAAGTGTTGTAAATACTGAACGCTGTCGCCATGATAACGCTCAATATTCTTACAACATCAGGAGGCTCCCGCCTTGGACGTCGGTGAACGACTGCAATCGATCCGCAAGCTCAAAGGGCTTTCCCAGCGTGAACTCGCCAAACGCGCGGGCGTCACCAACAGCACCATTTCGATGATCGAAAAGAACAGTGTCAGTCCTTCGATCAGTTCGCTGAGAAAGGTGCTCGGCGGCATTCCCATGTCCATGGTCGAGTTCTTTTCCGAAGAGATCCTGCAGGACCAACCGACCCAGATCGTCTACAAGGCCAACGAGCTGATCGACATCTCCGACGGCGCCGTGACCATGAAACTGGTCGGCCGCGCCCACCCCAGCCGCGCCATCGCCTTCCTCAACGAAATCTACCCGCCGGGCGCCGACACTGGCGAAGAAATGCTCACCCATGAAGGTGAGGAAACCGGGATTCTGGTGGAAGGTCGCCTGGAGCTGGTGGTGGGTCTGGAAACTTTTATCCTCGAAGCTGGCGACAGCTACTATTTTGAAAGTACCAAGCCGCATCGTTTCCGTAATCCGTTCGACGTACCGGCGCGACTAATCAGCGCAGCGACGCCGGCGAATTTCTAAGCAAGAGGCGCCAGACCATTACGGCGAAGGCACCCGGACCGTTCTACCGATGCGCAACAAGACCCCTCTAACCATGGGGTTGTTTCAGTACAGCGGCCTAGCCGCTATACTTGCGCCGCCTGCGAACCGTGGCCGCAGGCGTGAATAGCCACCATTGAGGGTGAACGCGTGAACCTAATTATGAAAATGCTGGCTGCACCAGCAACCGTACTGGCCCTCTGGGCTGTCAGCGCTCAAGCTGCGACGAATGACGACATCGCCAAACGCATCGAGCCCGTCGGCCAGGTGTGTGTTCAAGGGCAGGAATGCAAGGGTATGGAAGTGGCTGCGACCGCAGGCGGCGGAAGCGGGGCGAAGGCACCTAAAGACGTGATCGCCAAGCATTGCAACGCTTGCCACGGCACGGGCCTGCTCGGCGCGCCGAAGATCGGCGACAAGGCAGCCTGGAAGGAGCGGGCCGATCATCAGGGTGGTTTGGACGGCATCCTTGCCAAAGCCATCACCGGCATCAACGCCATGCCGCCAAAAGGCACCTGCGCCGATTGCTCCGATGAAGAGCTCAAAGGTGCGATCAAAGAGATGTCCGGTCTGTAAGCGACGCTCTCAACGAAAAACCGTCTTCGGACGGTTTTTTTGTGCCTGCAATGTCACTGCATGTTTTTCGTGATGTAGGCGCCGGCAGAATTGAGCACGGCTTTGTAGACGGCATAAGCATCAGTATCTTCGACAGCTATTTGCTCGCAACGCCCTGCGGATATCTGCCTCAGATCACAGCCCGGGATCGACATGATGAGGGGAGAGTGAGTCGCGATGATGAATTGCGCGCCGCCGCGCGACAGCTCCATTATCCGGTCGATAAACACCAATTGCCTCAACGGGGATAACGATGCTTCCGGCTCGTCGAGCACATACAGTCCCTGGGCTTTGAATCGGTGGTGGAAGAGCGCCTCCATTGCTTCACCGTGCGACATGCAATGCAAATCCACGCCACCGTAATAGGTCTTGATTTCAGGATCAAAGCTCGGCTCTGCATCGAGCTTGCGAATCGTAGTGCTCAAGTTGTAGAAGGTTTCTGCTCTGTAGAAAAAAACGTCCTTCTCCCTTCGGTAGCCTTTTGAGAGCGTCAGGGTTTCATGCAGTTTCGAATGGGTGTTCTCGGTCGAGAAATTGAAATTTCTGCCACCGCCTTCTGGATTGCAACCCAACTTGATGGCAATAGCTTCAAGTAAAGTGGATTTTCCAGAGCCATTTTCTCCGATAAACACAGTTATTGAGCTGCTGAATTCAAGCGGAAAGAGGTCATGCAGGAGGTCAGCCGCCGTAAGGTCTGGCTTCAGGCGTATTTGTTGGATAAACAGATCATTCATATTGATGCCCTCTGAAGATTCTGTCGATTGAAACCTTCACGCCGATCATCGCTATCCCGAGTCTTATCGAGCTCGTGCTGGCCATGGTAAAGATTCCGATATAACCGAGACAGGCAATAAGACGCTCGCCAAATAATTCCGGGGTGGCAGCGGCGCTGAAAAAAATGACCGAGACCGTCCCGGTCGAGATGGCCATTTCCGGCCAGAAGGATTGGATCGCGCTTGCTTTCTGATATTTGTAGCGTGCTCGTACTGTGCCCTTTAAATATCCAAAGCTTCTGATGAGTTGCATTTTACTTTGCTCGCCGTCGCTGGAAATTTTAAACGCGTTAATAAGCGATTCCTTGTACAAATCTTCCTTCGACATTTCTGCTGCATATAGCCGCTGGATTACAGGTTTGGCAAATCTCAATTGCACACAAGTCAATACAATAGTTGAAGCGATGGGCAGGAAGAAGTAGATGTTTTCCCTAAGCAGAATAAAGGCAGCGGACAATGTCAAAATGCAAGAGCCGATGAGATGAATTGCGTCATGAATGACCGAAGCAATTTTCTCAGCATCTTCTTTAATCATTGTCACCCGAGAACATAATGGAGAGGGCCGCTCATCATGCACAATGAAACTGATAAGCACAAAACGAGATCTCGCTTCCATGAGCGTCGCGAAGGAGTTGCCCAGAGTCTGCGTTGAAAGCTTGGTTAAAAAAATAGCGATAAGGACGAAATAAGCCTCAGTGCTAATCGCACCGGTGGTGAGAGCCGTCAGGCTTTTGGCGACGACTGATGGTATCAACAATTGACATGCGGCTGCTAACGTGAGGCAAATCACCGAAAGAACAAAAACCGTCAGATTTTTTTGCAGGCATATAAGCATGGATCAATGCCTCTCGTGCTGTAGTCCATAGCCGCGAATCCGACTACGTCTGTAAGATGCCTCTCTGCTTGAGTAGTAGATGGATATCAGCGACGTCGCAGGACTCAGCACACGCTCAAGATAGATGGCTGAGGCAAAAATGGCACCTATATTGAAATTTCCGGCGCTTAGCAGATTGGCCGAAACTAATAATAGAACCACTATCGCCACCGGATAACATGAGCATGAAATTGATTCGAAAGTCGATGCTTTGAGGCTTGAGCGAAAAGCGAGGCGTTCGATGTTTTTTATATCTAGCTTGGCCCTGCTTGTATAAGGTTTTGCATTATATAAATGCTCACAGATAGCACCGATTGTTACGGTGTTATGCTGTACGTACTCATTATATAAGGACCTACTGGCTCTTCGAGTAGCAAGATATACAACTAAAGCATAGAGGAGACCGCTAAGTGGCGCGAGCGCCAAAAGCGGGTGGTAGAAGGCGGTTATGAAAAGCGCAACGGAAATGATGCTGCAGTTCAACGAAATATCAAAATATAGCGAGTGATACAGATACATCGAACCATCGACGTCGCCATCAACCAGTTCGATCCACTGGCCTGGTTTTTGCGTATGCCCGAAGCTTCCGCCAAGTAGGTGATTCAGAATTGCCTTCTTCAGAATAAATCTTGTTTTGGACGCGGTTTTTTGTAGATAAATGTTGGCTGCCAGCTTGAATGGGGGAGTGGCGATAAGAAAGAACGCAGCGCCGGCGAGGGTGTATAAGTACAAGCTGTCGCCTCCCAAAAACAGATTGATTGAGTTGCCAATCAAATAGGGTGATGCGCTTGTTAGAGTCGCAATGCCTACACCAAAGCAGCATAGTATTAGATTATTTTTCATGAATTTAAGAATTCCATCTGGTGGGGAAGGAATGGAAATTCATAATCATGTTCGATTAGCCCTATTGCTCCGATTAACGATCCCACTCGTCCGATCCACAAACCTAAAGGATCAGCAGTCTTTGTTCTAAGTTCACGACTGCTCTGTTCGCTGAGATTGATGACGTTGGACCATAGAAACATTTTTGGGTCATTGAGCGATTCTGGTGAAAGCTTTTTAATGATATTTAGAATTCCATAAGCGCCATGACATAAAGAATCGTTAATAGGGCGCTTTCTTTTTTCTAAATCACAGTAAGAAAATACAGTTTTGGGTGGGCGCTTCTCCAAGAACTCAATTGCCAGTGGTACCCCGTTTTGGGCGAAATAATCTATTGCCAAGTAGTTTCCTGGTAAGCCATGACTCCATGAAAACTCGCCTGCACTTGATGCTGAACGTTTTCTGTAGTCATGCCAATTTTCGATGGTTTCATCATATTGGTCGAGCTCCCAAGATAGAAATCCTAAGAATAAATTATTGACTGAATCGTCTTGTGCAATCAGATCGTTAAAATAGAATAACGAATATGCACACCCCATAATGCCATGGGACAATCCACTCAATAAAGCATCGCTTCTCGTGGTGACTGCATTATCAAATGTCGCTAGTTTGCGGCCGGCTATAGGCGTGAGTTCTGTTTCTAATTTGTCGTATAAGGATTTCGCTAAATCAGAGAAGTGTTTGTCTTTCGTGAGGCTGAAGAGATGAGTTAGTACGTTTAAAGTTCCGAACATACCTGATAGAAAGTCCGAGCCCCAAAAGTATTTTTGCCACCAAGGCTCAATGAGTACCTCTTCAACATATCTCTTGTAGAGTTGTAGTAGTTCGTTTTCTCTTTCGTCATCAAAATAGTCTAGGCTTATCAATAGCGGTATAATTGCAGAAGATAAACCGAAGTGAAATCCACCTAAATGCGTACCTTTGTTCGAAAGTTTTTGGATTACTCTGCTGTAACAAGCATTTAGCAGTTCGCTTACCAAGTTTTTATCTATTGCGCTGCTGCGGCTTGTAGCGACCACGCAGCCGTAGAGAATGCCGGACAGTCCATAGTAGAAATCGTCCCCCAACTCTGAGAACTCCATATAGCCGCCAGGTGATGAATGAAATCCTAGCCAAAGTCCATTGGTAGAAATTTCACTGCCTAACATTTCGTTGATCAACTTCGCATTGATCTCTGATGATGACCTGAGTTTGTTAAGGATCTCATCTACATTTGA
Organism: Pseudomonas sp. FR229a; assembly: GCF_030209115.1. Taxonomy (NCBI): domain Bacteria; kingdom Pseudomonadati; phylum Pseudomonadota; class Gammaproteobacteria; order Pseudomonadales; family Pseudomonadaceae; genus Pseudomonas; species Pseudomonas sp. FR229a. The sequence continues at coordinate 309,022 of NZ_JARVSP010000008.1, forward strand.
ATAACGAGGGTCGTTCAGGTCGTCGTGTTGTCTGAATGTGTGGTCCGTCAGTTTATCTCCATGCTCATACATATTTTTCATTGCTAATAAAGTATTCGCAATCAATTTTTCTTCAAATGCAACTCTATTTTTGCTCATGGTTTGGACGTATTGTAGGCTGTTATCTATTCCATTTATATAATCATTGCTATCTAGGTACCCAGAGCCGTCGTATCTTGGTTCAAAGAATTCAAGGGCCCCAGTCAGTCCTTGAGCAAAAGGTACGTCTAAATCCAGGCAAGCGGCGATCTCGGCGTTGAGAAAACCTATGGCAGGGGCGGTGTCATTATTAAGAATGTTCTCCAAAAAGGCCGTACGTTTTTTAGTGCACCGCATCAAGGTCGCATGCAAGGAGCATTGGATAGCGTAATGATATGTGGCAGTCGGCCTCGGGATATACCTATTTCTTCTTCCTCGGAGTGATTCAATAATTTTGAGGATTGAAGCCTGACTACTATTCACAAGGGAAAATAATTTGTTCAAACCTTCAATGATTTCTTTTTCGTAGTCCCACGGCTTTGCCGCTTTTCCATTGATATGCAAAACGTTTTGGTTCGGAAATATTTTCACTCCGTCCATGCCAAACTGGCTCTGTCCACACTCGTCTTCCAAATGTTGATACAGATTTAAGCTGACATATTGCTCCGATAGTCCACCTAATGCGCTCAGGTCTACACCTATACCGTCTGTGCCTTTCCAAGTCCAATTTGGAAGTATGCTTGTTTGGGTGACATTCCAGCGTACTTCTTTTGGAATGGTTTCAATATTAAGAGTGCTGTAGAAAATAGTTTCGAGATCGATTGGAATAGGGCTTGGGCCATGTGCAATCAAATTGTCAGAGGTAATATCGGCGGCCATAAAGGTGGTACAGTACCCCAAAAGAAATCCAGCTCTTTTAAAATAAGATGAAACTTCGGCTTCGCTTTCTGCCTGTGTTTGAGGTGTATGCTCTGACCAACCGTGTTCTTTTTTTACAAGATACCTTGGCAATTTCCAGTTTTCGTAATCATCTCCAGCAGCATTGCTCAAATGCAGCAGTAAATCAGATGCTTCGGCCTCAAGTTCCAAATTTCTCGGTTTATAAACTATCTTGATAGAATCAAAAGAAAGTATGCAAACGGTTCTAGATCCATTGTGAGTTTCGCTGGATGAAACCTCAACGGAGGAAAGTTTGGAATCGGTCGATATATTAAATTTTTTGTTGATATCTTGTCTGTCTTCGATAAGTGCGAGGATTAACTGTGCCGTGAATTCAATAAAATTTTTTGACAGTTTGGTCAGAACTCGATCCAGTTCGGGGTAGGCGCTAATGATGTCGAGGAGGTAGTTTTTGTTTTCACTAATCAATTTGAAATATGCGGAAGTCTCCATTTTGCTGCAGGTGGTCTTTTCAAATATTATTTTTTCCGTTACTAAGACATTGTTGGCGGCGTTAGTAAGTCTGGCTGCAAGGTTGGTTACAAAGCCATTGATAACAGTTGATTTAAATGTTTCGTCGTTTTCACACGATTTTGGAAATTGTTCTTCGATATGGAAGATGTAATAAGACAGGTAGGGCCAGACCGGGCAGTCAGTAGTGTAGCCGCGTTTAAATGGCATTGTTCCACTTAAAAAATCTTTAGGATTTTTCAATGTTTTATCCTTAACAAGTCAGGGCGGCCACTCGGTTCGAGTGCCGCCCAAATTTTATTTACATGTAGGTCGCGTAGCAGCATCCTTGCCAACACTGTGAACAGCAGCTGGTACACGGTCGCGAACCGCTGCTTGCAGCGCTCAAGTTACTGAACGCTTGAATTGCCAAAGTTGAGATGGGTGCCGTTGAGTTTAAAACGTGTGCTCGGGCACGACGGAGTGCTAAGAAGTCGATTTCCATAGTTGAGCCTTGACGTAAATTAGTGTTTGCCTTGATGGCATAAGTTTTTGACGTGTTACGTTATGAATCCTAACGAGGACGGAAATAACTTCAATTCAGACGCGTCCTGTAGTAGTGCGTGATTAAATTCGGGTCGATGTAGGAAAAATACTGATAAGTTTGTGAGGCGATTCATTGAGCGCGGACAATTCATTGTTATTGCTATATATTTTTTGTAGGTATTCGCAACCTGGCCTGAGCTTCGGCCTATCGAGAAATTTGCGGTTTTTTCTTTTTAATCGCCTTCCCTCGGAAGTAATTCCCCGTCAATCTCGGTCTACCCCTATCAACGGAACGGGCGGGAGGCTTCAGATGGTGCAGTTGTGTTCGATCGAACAGGCGGTGGAGGACGTGCTGGGGCGCTTGCCGGCGCACATCCACATGGGCCTGCCGCTGGGGCTGGGCAAGCCGAATCACTTCGTCAACGCGCTGTACCGGCGCATCAAGGAGCTGCCCGAGCGGCAGCTGACGATCTACACCGCGCTGTGCCTCGGTCGGCCGAATCTTGGCGACGGGTTGCAGAAGCGCTTTATCGAGCCCTTCGTCGAGCGGGTGTTCGGTGATTATCCGGAGTTCGATTTCCTCGCCGATCTGCAGCGCGACAGCCTGCCCGCCAACATCCGTATCCAGCAGTTCTTCATGCAGCCCGGCAGCCTGCTCAACAGCGCGCCGGCGCAGCAGGATTACGTCAGCAGTAATTACAGCCATGCCGCCCGCGACATCAACGCAGCAGGCCTGAACCTGGTGGCGCAGTTGCTCGCCAGCAACAGCGAACATCCCGATCGGCTGAGCCTGAGTTGCAACCCGGACATCACCCTTGACCTGTTGCCGATGATCGCCAAGCGCCGCGAGGCGGGGGAGACCATTGTGCTGGTCGGCCAGGTGCATACGGATCTGCCGTACATGCCCGGCGATGCTGAAGTCGACATCGACACCTTCGATCTGCTGATCGACGAGAAGGACAGCAGCACGCTGTTTTCCACGCCGAATATGCCGGTGGGCTTCCAGGATCATTTCATTGGCTTGCACGCCAGTACGTTGGTGCGCGACGGCGGAACGCTGCAGATTGGTATCGGTTCGATGGGTGACGCGTTGACCGCAGCGCTGCTTGCCCGTCAGGCCGATAACGCCGGCTATCAGGCGTTACTCGATGACATCAACCTCAGCCAATGGGCGCAATTGATCCAGCGCGAGGGCGGCACCGCGCCCTTTGCCAAAGGCCTTTATGGTTGCAGCGAGATGTTCGTCAACGGTCTGCTGGTGCTGGCAGATGCCGGGATCGTTCGGCGCAAGGTCTATCCCGATGTGCCGACGCAGGAACAGGCCAACGCCGGCACCCTCGACGAAGCGGCACAACCTGACGGCGTCTGCGTGCACGGCGGTTTCTTCCTCGGCCCGCGCAGCTTCTATGAACGGCTGCGCGAGTTGCCGCAAAGCAGGTTGCTTGAATTCAACATGACCCGCATCAGCTACATTAACGAGCTGTATGGGCAGGAAGAACTCAAACGTCTGCAGCGCCTTGATGCGCGCTTCATCAACACCGTGTTCAACATGACGTTGCTGGGTGCGGGTGTCGCGGATCAATTGGAAGACGGGCGGGTGCTCAGTGGGGTCGGCGGGCAGTACAACTTCGTGGCGCAGGGACACGCGTTGCACGATGCGCGGTCGATTCTGATTCTGCGCAGCTGGCGCGAGTCCGCCGGCGAGGTCAGTTCCAACATCGTCTGGGAATACGGCCACTGCACGATTCCGCGGCATCTGCGCGACATCGTCGTCACCGAGTACGGCATCGCCGACCTGCGCGGCAAATCCGACGCGGCAGTGATCGAAGCGCTGCTCAACATCAGCGACTCACGTTTTCAGCCAGGGCTCATCGAACAGGCGCAGAACGTCGGCAAGCTGCCGAAGGATTTCCGCATCGATCCACGGTTTGCCGACAACACACCGCAACGCTTGCAGGCGATTGCCGCGCGGCACCCGAACCTGTTTCCGGAGTACCCGCTAGGTTGTGATTTCACCGCGATCGAACGGGATCTGTTGCGCGCGCTGAACTGGCTGAAGAGCAAGTTCAAGCTGAGCGAGATTCTGGAATTGGGCAAGGCAGCGCTGGATGCGCCGGAGGCCTCAACGTTCCCGGAACATCTTGAGCGGATGCAACTGACGAATCCGGAGGGGTTGAAGGAAGACCTTTTCCAGCGCCTGCTCCTCACTGGTCTGAAAGCCACCACGCAATAACTGCCCACCCCAGAAGCCACTGTGGGAGCGAGCCTGCTCGCGAAAGCGATGTGTCATTCCCTCAACAGGGTGACTGACACAATGCATTCGCGAGCAGGCTCGCTCCCACAGGGGTAACTCGGTGCTGCTGGTTACTCGATGAAGGTAACGACGCCATCCTTCAGCGATTTCACCCGGGCCAGCGACTCGACGCGGTAGCCCTGCGAGTCCAGTTCGGCGCGGCCGCCCTGGAACGACTTCTCGATGACGATGCCCAGACCGGCAACGGTGGCGCCGGCCTGTTTGATGATCGAGATCAGCGCTTGCGAGGCCTTACCGTTGGCGAGGAAGTCGTCGATGATCAGCACGCGGTCGCTGCTGGTCAGGTGGCGCGGGGAGATGGCCACGGTGCTTTCGGTCTTTTTGGTGAACGAGTACACGGTCGCCGAGAGCAGGTTTTCAGTCAGGGTCAGCGACTGTTGCTTGCGGGCGAAGATCACCGGCACGCCGAGGTTCAGACCGGTCATGATCGCTGGGGCGATGCCCGAAGCTTCGATGGTGACGATCTTGGTGATCCCCGAGTCCTTGAACAGCGAGGCGAATTCGTCACCGATCAGCTTCATCAGGGCCGGGTCGATCTGGTGGTTCAGAAAGGCGTCGACTTTCAGGACCTGATCGGAAAGCACGATGCCTTCTTCGCGGATTTTTTTGTGCAGTGCTTCCACAACAGCTTCCTCTGTTGGCGCGATGGGCGCCGAAGGTAGATTAAAAAGTAGTCGATTCTAGCGCTTTAACATCGCGCGTATATCGGCCAATGCGCTATTTCCGCGCACGGCTTTGACTTCAGTCGGGGTGTCGTCGTTGCCTTCCCAGGCCAGATCGTCCGGCGGCAGTTCATCGAGGAAGCGGCTCGGCGCGCAGTCGATGATTTCGCCGTACTGCTTGCGCTTGGCGGCAAAGGTGAACGCCAGGGTCTGGCGGGCACGGGTGATGCCTACATAGGCCAGGCGACGTTCTTCTTCGATGGTGTCGGCTTCGATACTGGAGCGGTGCGGGAGGATTTCCTCTTCCATGCCCATGATGAACACGTAGGGAAATTCCAGCCCTTTGGATGCGTGCAGCGTCATCATCTGCACACCTTCGGCACCGTCCTCTTCTTCCTGCTGGCGCTCGAGCATGTCGCGCAGCACCAGTTTGCCGATGGCGTCCTCGACGGTCATTTCGCCGTCTTCGTCCTTCTCCAGAGTGTTTTTCAACGCCTCGATCAGGAACCAGACGTTGCCCATGCGGTAGTCCGCAGCCTTGTCGCTGGAGCTGTTGGTGCGCAGCCAGTTCTCGTAGTCGATGTCCATGACCATGCTGCGCAGCGCCGAAATCGGATCCTCGCCGGCACACTGCTCGCGGACCTTGTCCATGAAGCGCTTGAAGCGCGCCAGGCGGTCGGTGAAGCGGCTGTCGAGATGTTCGCCGAGACCGATTTCGTCGGTGGCAGCGTACATCGAGATCTTACGTTCGGTGGCGTAGTTGCCGAGTTTTTCCAGAGTGGTCGAACCGATCTCGCGGCGCGGCACGTTGATCACGCGCAGGAAGGCGTTGTCGTCATCCGGATTTACGATCAGGCGGAAGTAGGCCATCAGGTCCTTCACTTCCTGACGGCCGAAGAAGCTGTTACCGCCGCTCAGGCGATACGGCACCTGGTGGTGTTGCAGCTTCAACTCGATCAGCTTGGCCTGATAGTTACCGCGATACAGAATCGCGAAATCGCTGTACGGGCGGTCCGTGCGCAGATGCAGGCTGAGGATTTCCATGGCCACGCGCTCGGCTTCGGCGTCCTCGTTGCGGCAGCGGATCACGCGGATTTCGTCGCCGTGGCCCATCTCGCTCCACAGCTGTTTTTCGAATTCGTGCGGGTTGTTCGAGATCAGCACGTTGGCGCAGCGCAGGATGCGGCTGGTTGAACGGTAGTTCTGTTCGAGCATGACCACTTTCAAGGACGGATAGTCGTCCTTGAGCAGCATCAGGTTTTCCGGGCGCGCGCCACGCCAGGCATAGATCGACTGGTCATCGTCGCCCACCACGGTGAACTGGTTGCGCTTGCCGATGAGCATCTTCACCAACAGATACTGACTGGCGTTGGTGTCCTGGTATTCGTCGACGAGCAGGTAACGCACCTTGTTCTGCCACTTTTCGAGAATGTCGGCGTGTTCTTCGAAAAGCTTTACCGGCAGCAGGATCAGGTCGTCGAAGTCCACCGCGTTGAACGCCTTGAGCGTGCGCTGATAGTGGGTGTAGACGATGGCGGCGGTCTGCTCTTTGGGATTGCGCGCGTTTTCCAGGGCCTGGGCAGGCAGGATCAGGTCGTTTTTCCAGGCGCCGATCATGTTTTTGATCTCGTCGACGCCGTCGTCGCCTGCGTATTCCTTCTGCATGATGTCGGTCATCAGGGCTTTGACGTCGGTCTCGTCGAAGATCGAGAAACCGGGTTTGTAGCCCAGCCGCGCATGCTCCTTGCGGATGATGTTCAGGCCCAGGTTGTGGAAGGTGCAGACGGTCAGGCCGCGACCTTCGCCGGCACGCAACAGGGTGCCGACCCGCTCTTTCATTTCGCGCGCGGCCTTGTTGGTAAAGGTCATGGCGACGATGTACTGGGCGCGGATGCCACAGTTCTGGATCAGGTGCGCGATCTTGCGCGTGATCACGCTGGTCTTGCCGGAGCCAGCACCGGCGAGCACCAATAGAGGGCCGCCGACGTAGTTCACGGCTTCTTGCTGCCGGGGATTGAGTCGGGACATACGAAAATTCGGGAGTCGTTGACGAAATGGGCCGGCATTTTAACAGGCTCAGCGATTTGTGCTGCTCTGTCCGACTTGTGACGCAACACGCGATTCAGATTTGCCGGTTTTGTTACTTTCACGCAGGATACGCGGGGATTTTGCGGCTAATGTTCTCATTCGTGACACAAAATAACCTTTCACTGCCGTTGTCATCGGACAACGCATTGGTCATTGTTCAGCACACCGGCATAATGCCCCGCCTACATCATTGCAGAGTCTAGGGAGTCAGCTTGTCTACGCCTGTCGAACCCTTGCGTTTGCTGCTACTGGCCGAAGAGCCAGCGTGGACAGCGTTGTTGCGTGAGTGTCTGGCTCCGATGGGGAGCGCGGCGGTGCTGATCAGCGCGCCGAACTGGGATTCGGTCAGCCGCCTGTTCGAGGACAACCGCCACGCGGTGCTGCTGACCCTGCCGGCATTGCAGCCGGCGCCCGGGCGCTGCAGCCTGCCGACCGTTCTGCTGCTGGAGCATGAACCGGCCACCGCGCCGGTCGGGGTCAGCGACTGGCTGGTCTTCGACGCCCTCGACGCCGGCATGCTCCAGCGTTGTCTGCGCCATGTTCGCGAGCGCGGCGTGCTGGAAAACACCCTGCAGCGCCTCGCCGAACAGGATCCGCTGACCGGCATCGCCAATCGCCAGGGTTTCCAGACCCTGCTCACCGCACGTCTTGCCGAAGGCGACGGTCGCGGCCTCGCCCTTGGCCATCTCGATCTCGATAACTTCCGCCATGCCAATGATGCTCTTGGTCATCAGGCTGGCGATCGTCTGATCCTGCAAGTCGTCGCGCGCCTGAAAAGTCAGTTGGAGGCCGGTGATCAACTGGCGCGGCTGGGCAGTGATGAATTTGCTTTGCTGATCGACACCCGCCGCGCGCCGCAACGCGCCGAGTGGATGGCCGAGCGCATTACCGAGGCGTTGGCCGAACCTTATTGGGTCGACGGTGAGAGCCTGCTGATCGGCTCCAGCCTCGGCATCGCCCACGCCCGCGCCAACGGCGGTGCCGATCCATTGATGTGGCACGCACACATCGCCATGCAGCAGGCCAAGAGCACGCAGGGCTGCACCTTTCATATCTTCAACGAGCGCATCAACCGCAATGCGCGGAGCATGGCTGACCTCGAAAGCGAACTGCGCCGAGCCCTGCGCCGCGACGAGCTGGAGCTGCATTACCAGCCACGCCTGAATCTTGAGGATGGCCAGATCGTCGGCCTCGAAGCGCTGGTGCGCTGGCGCCATGGGGAGCGCGGTCTGCTGCCGCCGAGCGAATTCGTGCCACTGGCCGAGCAAAGCGGATTGATCGTGCCGCTGGGTTACTGGGTGATTGCCCGGGCACTGCGGGATATGCAGGCTCTGCGCGAGCAGGGACTGCCGCCGCTGCACATGGCGATCAACCTGTCGTTCCGGCAGTTTCAGGACAGCCAGTTGCTGCCGACGCTCAGTCGTCTGATTGCCGAGCGTGGCGTGGAAGCACAGTGGCTGGAGTTCGAATTGACCGAAACCGCGGTGATGCGGCGCAGCGATCTGGTCAAGCAGACCATGGACGCGCTCGGCCGCCTCGGCGTGCGCTTCTCGCTGGACGATTTCGGCACCGGTTTTTCTTCGTTCGTACACCTCAACAGCCTGCCGATCACTTTGCTGAAGATCGACAAGAGTTTTGTCGGCGGTATGGAGCAGCGCGAAGAGAACCGCAAACTGGTGCACGCGATGATCAACCTCGCGCACAACCTGCACCTGGAAGTGGTTGCCGAAGGGGTCGAGACGCCGGAGCAGCTGGATTTGTTGCGCGGGTTCGGTTGCGATCAGGTGCAGGGTTATCTGATCAGCCGGCCGTTGCCGCTGGAGGAGCTGGTGGAATACCTGACGTCGGGATCGAGCCAGCAGCCGGCTCTGGAAATCGTCGGCTGATCACCACCCCCTGTAGGAGTGAGCCTGCTCGCGATAGCTTTTCAACAGTCAACATTTGCATTGACTGATATACCGCAATCGCGAGCAGGCTCACTCCTACAGAGGACCTCATTCGGCCTGGGGGATGTTAAAACCTTGAGCTTGCGGCTCGCGCCGAATCATCCGCTGCATCTTCCATTCAAACCCCAGCGTCAGGCTCACTGCCGCGCACGCCAACCCCAGCGCCAGTCCCCACCAGACACCGGTCGGCCCCCAATTGAGGTGGAAAGCCATCCACCACGCCGCCGGCGCGCCGATCAGCCAATAGCAAGCCAGGCCGACCAGGAAGGTGGTCTTGGCATCCTTGAGCCCGCGGATACAGCCCATGGCAATCGTCTGCGTGCCGTCGAACAACTCGAACCACGCCGCTACTGCCAGCAGGCTCACCGCCAGACGGATCACCTCGGCAAACGCCGGGTCGTTATGGTCGAGGAACAGGCCGACCAACTGGTTCGGCCACAGCCAGAACACCAGGGCAAAGCCGAGCATCACTACCGCGCCGAAGGCAATGCCGACACGGCCGGACATCCGCGCATCAACCAGTTGCCCGGCGCCATAGTGCTGACCGACGCGCATGGTGATGGCATAGGACATTCCGGCCGGGACCATGAACGCCACCGAAACGATCTGCAGAGCGATCTGGTGCGCGCCCATTTGCGTGCTGCCCATGGTGCCCATGCACAGCGCAGCGAAAGCGAACAACCCGACCTCTACCGCATAGGTGCCGCCAATCGGCAGGCCCAGGCGCCAGAGTTCTTTCAGGTATTGCCGGTTCGGCCGCGACAGACCGACGCGCAACGGATAAGCGTCATAGGCCGGATGCCGGCGAATGTGCCAGGCCAGCGCCAATGCCATGCAGTTGGCGACAATCGCCGTGACCAGACCGATGCCGGTCAGACCCAGGTGCGGCAGGCCGAACATGCCGGTGATCAGCGCGTAGTTGAGCAGGAAGTTGGCCACCGTGCCGGCGAGGCTGATCACCATCACTGGTGTCGCCCGACCAATTGCACTGGTAAAGCCGCGCAGGGCCATGAAGCTCAGATAACCGGGTAGGGCGAAGGGCAGGGCGATGAGGAATTGCCCGGCGGCGTTGACGTTGGTTTCGGTCTGGCCAAACAGCAGCAACACGGGTTTGAGGTTCCACAACAGCAGCCCGGCGCCGAGCGCCATCAGCCAGGCCAGCCACAGTCCGGCCTGTGTCAGGCGCGCGGCACCGATGATGTCGCCGGCGCCCTGACGGATCGCCACCAGTGTGCCGACCGCTGCAATCACGCCGATGCAGAAAATCGACACGAACGAATAGCTGGCCGCACCGAGGCCGCCACCGGCCAGCGCTTCTGGACTCAAGCGCGCCATCATCAGGGTGTCGGTCAGCACCATCAGCATGTGCGCCAACTGCGAAGCAATCAGCGGCCCCGCCAGCCGCAGAATGGCCCAGAGTTCGGTACGCACAGGATGCCGCATGGTCATCACCACCCAAATATCAAAGGGAACAGAAGAGCGTCGATTCTCGGCGCTTGGCAGGCGTTGCACAAAGGGATAAAAAGGATGGGTGGCATGATTAATACTCATCCTGAACCGTCTCGGCCGAACCGGCTGCATCCCGCTACTGGAGCTTTGTGTATGTCCCGACGCCTTCCGCCCCTGTATGCCCTGCGTGCATTCGAAGCGGCAGCGCGACACAGCTCGTTCACCCGCGCGGCGGAAGAGTTGTCGATTACCCAAAGCGCGGTCAGTCGGCACATGCGTACCCTCGAAGAACATTTCGCCTGCCGGCTGTTTCATCGCAGCGGCCGCAACTTGCAGCTGACCGAATCGGCCCGGCTGCTGTTGCCCGGTATCCGCGAAGGCTTTGCCGCCCTCGAGCGCGCCTGCAACACCTTGCGCGCCGAGGACGACATCCTGCGCATGAAGGCACCCTCAACCCTGACCATGCGTTGGTTGCTGGCGCGGCTGAGCCGCTTCCGCCACTTGCAGCCGGGCAATGAGGTGCAACTGACGAGCGCGTGGATGGACATCGATTCGGTGGATTTCAACAATGAGCCGTTCGATTGCGCCGTGTTGCTCAGCGACGGGCATTTCCCGCCGGACTGGGAAGCGAGCCTGCTGTTTCCCGAGGAATTGATCCCGGTTGGCGCGCCGAACCTTCTCAATGACCAGCCCTGGGACGTGGCGCGCCTGGGCAGCGCCGAACTGTTGCATCCGACTCCGGATCGCCGAGACTGGCGCAGTTGGCTGGAGCGCATGGGGTTATCCGATCAGGTCTCGCTCAAGGGCGGTCAGGTGTTCGACACCCTCGAACTGGGCATGATCGCGGCGGCGCGCGGCTACGGTGTGTCCATGGGTGATTTGCTGATGGTTGCCGAAGACGTCGCGCAAGGGCGCTTGAGTCTGCCGTGGCCGACAGCGGTCGCCAGTGGTCTTGATTATTACCTGGTGTGGCCAAGAACCCGTCCGGGAGGTGAACGTTTGCGCCGCCTCAGTGACTTTCTTCAGAGCGAAGTCCGCGCCATGCAGCTCCCGGCAGTGACACGCTTGAGCTGAAACGTTCGAGCCGGCACAATGCCACCACTGCGCCATACCCACGCAATGCGCTCAAGTATTCGGTTTTACCGCCGACTACGAGCATGTGGAACCGTCGTGCCGGTTTCGCGCTACCCCCATTATTAGAATATTTTCCGGGCAATTACCGCGATCAAGGAGGATTCGGTGGCTCGGCCAGGAGCTGTTCATGTCTCAACCTCGTGCTCGGATCGCCTCGCAGTTGGGCCTTGCCCTCGCTGTAATACTGGCGATAGTCATCAGCGGCAGTACGGTGTTCGCCTTGCGTTCGCTGGATTCCGCCAACCTCGCCACCCGTGAAGAGCATCTGGCCAGTGAGGCCCGGCTGCTGGCCGATCAACTGAGTACCTTCCACGGTACGCTGCGCGAAAGCACCCTGCGCTTGAGCGGTCTGTTCGAAAAACGCTTCGGCAGTGGCCTGAGTGTGCACCCCGATCAGCCAGTGACCGTGGCCGGCGTGCAGACCCCGGGCCTACACCTGGGCAACGAGGTGCTGAACAACAACTTCAAGGAAGTTGACGAGTTCAAGCAGATGACCGCCGGCGTGGCCACGGTATTCGTGCGCAGCGGCGAAGACTTCATTCGCGTCAGCACCAACGTCAGCAAGCAGGACGGCACCCGTGCCATCGGCACCGTGCTCGATCATGCCAACCCGGCCTACGCAAAGTTGATGGCGGGGCAGAGTTATGTCGGCCGCTCGCTGTTGTTCGAGCGCTACTACATGTCGCAGTACACCCCGGTGCGCGACGCGGGCGGCAAGATCATCGCCGTGCTGTACGTCGGCTTCGACTACACCGACGCGCAGAACGCGCAGTTCGCCAATCTCAAGCGCTTCCGCATCGGCCAGACCGGCTCGCTGGCCCTGCTCGACGAGCAGAACAAATGGCTGGTGCCGATTGCCGGCGTAGAAGCGCTGGATCAAGCCGTGCCGACCATCAATAACCTGGTGAAAACCCCGGGCAAGGGCGAGTTCTGGAGCGACAAGGGAGAAGACTTCTACAGCATCGCCGTGCCGTTTGAAGGTGGCCCGTGGTCGGTGGTCGCGAGCATGCCGAAAGCCGAGATCCGCGCGGTGACCTGGAGCGTCGGTACGCAACTGGCGATCGGCAGCCTGCTGGCGATGTTGCTCGCGGTCGGTTCCGTGGTCTGGCTGTTGCGCAGCAAGCTTGCGCCACTGGGCGATCTGGTGCGTCAGGCCGAGGCCTTGGGTGCCGGTGATCTGAGCGTGCGTCTGAACGTATCGAGCCACGACGAAATCGGTCAGCTGTCCCGCGCGTTCAACCAGATGAGCCAGGCGCTGTCGACCATGGTCGAGCACATCCGCCGCGCCTCGGAAGAGGTCAACAGTCGCGCGCAGGCATTGTCCGGTTTGTCCGGTGGTGCTTATGAAGGCATGGAGCAGCAGTCGGGCGAAATCACCAGCATGGCCGGCGCGGTGGAAGAGTTCAGCGCGACCTCGCTGAACATCGCTGACAACATGGGCGCGACTCAGCGCCTGGCACAGGAAAACGCCCAGCAAACACAGATTGGTCGCAGCTCGATGGAAGAAGCGTCGTCGTCGCTGGAGCAGATTGCCGGTGCGCTGAACAGCACCGCCACGGTGATCAACACCCTCGGCCAGCGCTCCCAGGAAATCGGCGGCATTGTTGGCGTGATCACTTCGATCGCCGAGCAGACCAACCTGTTGGCGCTCAACGCTGCGATCGAAGCCGCCCGTGCCGGTGAACAGGGCCGCGGTTTTGCCGTGGTGGCGGACGAAGTGCGCAGCCTCGCCTCGCGTACCCGTCAGGCCACCGACGAAATCTCCAGCATGATTCACAGCATCCAGCAGGAGACCGGCAACGCGATCAGCACTATGGAGCAGGGCAATGTGCTGATGCAGGAAGGCCTGTCGCGTAACGCCAATGTCGCCTCGGCACTGGCACGGATCGACGAGCAGAGCCGTTCGGCAGGCCAGCAGTTTGCAGCGATCACCACCGCCACTCAGGAGCAAAGCAGCACCGCGACGTTGCTGAGCAGCAATCTGCAGAGCATTGCCATGGCCAACAGTGAGCAGCGTGAGGTGGTTTCCAACCTGGCCATCACCGCTAAAGAGCTGGAGAAACTGGCGGCGGATCTGCGATCCGAGGTTGATCGCTTCCGTTGATGTGTCTTTGAAATTGCCATCGCGAGCAGGCTCGCTCCCACAGTTTTCGGTGTGACTCACAAATGTTGTGAAAGCCCGATGTCCCTGTGGGAGCGAGCCTGCTCGCGAATGCTTTTCTCCAACAGCTTCTTTGCACTTGCTGAAACGTTTCCGCAGCGCTATAAAAATGGCACAACTCCAATAAAGGCTGCTGCCATGACTCCGCTCAAACTCCTCGTCGCTCTCGGCGCGTTCTCTGCCGCTTCCCACGCCATGGCCTGGGACTATGTCCTGCTCGACGCCAACACCCCGGCAAAAAACTGGACGATCACCAGTGAACAGCTCGGTGTAAAAACCACCAAGCCGTTTTCCGTGACCCTGCGCATCCTGCACGGCGGTCGTCAGGAAGGCGTCAGCATCGTCGATATCGATAACGGCACGATGAAGCTTTCGGTGGTGCCGACCCGTGGCATGAACGTGTTGCAAGCTTCGGTGGGCGACGTGCGCATGGGCTGGGATTCGCCGGTCAAGGACGTGGTCAACCCGGCGTTCATCGAGCTCAACGGCCGCGGTGGCCTGGGCTGGCTGGAAGGCTTCAATGAACTGGTCACCCGTTGCGGTTACGAGTGGGTAGGCCATCCCGGTATGGACAACGGCGAACTGCTGACCCTGCATGGTCGCGCCGCCAATATCCCGGCCAGCACCGTCACTCTGCACATCGATGAAAAACCGCCGTATGCCATCACGCTGCGTGGCGAGCTGAAAGAGCAGGCATTCAAGAAAGTCGATTTCTCGGTAGCGACCGAACTGGTCACTGAACCTGGCAGCGCAAGCTTCGTCCTCAACGATACCCTGACCAATAACGGCGACTATGCGAAGGAATATCAGGCGCTGTATCACAGCAATTTCAGTACGCCGTTTCTTGAGCAGGGCGCGAAGTTTGCTGCGCCGGTGAAGCAGGTATCGCCGTTCAACGACAAGGCCAAGGGTGATCTGCCCGACTGGCAGACGTACCGCGCACCGACCAGGGACTACGACGAAACGGTCTACAACGTTGTGCCATATGCGGACGCGAAGGGCGATACCCTGACCGTGCTGCACAACAAGGCCGGTAGCCTCGGCGTTGCGGTTGGCTTCAATACACAGCAGTTGCCAGTGTTTTCGCTGTGGAAAAACACCGACACCCAAGGGCAGGGCTACGTCACCGGGCTGGAGCCTGGGACGAGTTTTTCCTATAACCGTCGCTATCAGCGGCCGTTGAATCTGGTGCCGACCATTGCGCCGAAAGAACACAAACAGTTCCAGATCAGCTACAGCCTGCTGGCCGATAAAGCTGCAGTGGATAACGCCCTGAAGCGTGTGACCGATATTCAGGCCGGGCGCGACACCGAAGTGCGCCAGACACCGCTGGTTGATCTGACTGAGCATTAAGGTGTCGCCGGCCGGTATTGCAGTGCCTCCGCCAGATGCTCGCGGGTAATCGCATCGGCCTGCTCAAGATCCGCCAGTGTGCGCGCGACCTTGAGCAGGCGATGCGCCGAGCGCAGCGACAGGATCAGTCGCTCGCAGGCCCCTTCCAGCCATCTCTCATCGGCTGTGGATAACTTGCAGTGACGCTTCAACCCCGGCAGATCGAGAAACGCATTGGCGCAGCCTTGGCGTTTTTGCTGGCGCTCCCGCGCTTCGGCCACCAACGCCGCAGCGCTGGCGCTGTCCTCCCCGGGCTTGGCTGCCGGATTCAATGCTGTTGCTTCACGCGCCACGGTCAGGTGCAGATCGATACGATCCAGCAGCGGCCCCGACAATTTGTTGCGATAGCGCTGCACCATGTCCGGTGTGCACGAGCATTTGCCGCTCGGTTCGCCAAGATATCCACAGGGACACGGATTCATCGCTGCCACCAGCTGAAAGCGCGCCGGGAAACGCACGCGATCCTTGGCCCGAGCGATGACGATATGCCCGGACTCCAAGGGCTCGCGGAGCACCTCGAGAACCTTGCGATCAAACTCCGGCAATTCATCGAGAAACAGCACGCCGTGATGGGCCAGGGTGATTTCACCGGGTTGCGGTTTTGAACTGCCACCGACCAGTGCCGGCCCGGAAGCGGAGTGGTGCGGTTGGCGAAAGGGGCGCTGCGGCCAGTGAGTCAGAGGCACACCGCTGGCGACCGATTGAATCGCTGCCACTTCCAGCGCTTCGCACTCGGAAAGCGGCGGCAGCAACCCCGGCAGACGACTGGCCAGCAGCGTCTTGCCGGTTCCTGGAGGCCCGCTGAACAACAAATTGTGCGCCCCCGCGGCGGCAATAAGCAGTGCGCGTTTGGCGGCTGTCTGCCCCTGCACCTCATTGAGATCGGGATAGGGTTTGGCGGCATGCATTAAGCCGTCGGAAACGTAAGGCTCCACCGGCGTGTGCCCGTTGAAATGGGCCACCGCTTCCAGCAAATGATCCACCGCAAACACCTTCAGCCCCGACGCCAGACACGCCTCCTCGGCATTCGCTCGAGGCACCACCAGCGCCCGCCCGGCCTTGCGCGCCGCCAATGCCGCTGGCAGCACGCCACGCACCGGCCGCACCGCACCGGACAATGCCAACTCACCCAGACATTCGACATCGTCCAGCGTCAGACACGGCACTTGCACACTGGCCGACAGGATCCCCAAGGCAATCGCCAGATCGAAGCGCCCGCCATCCTTGGGCAGATCCGCCGGCGCCAGATTCAAAGTGATCCGCCGCGCCGGAAACTGCAGCCCGGAGTTGATGATCGCGCTGCGTACCCGATCCTTGCTCTCCTTCACCGCCGCCTCGGGCAGTCCGACCATGGTCAGGGAGGGCAGACCGTTTGCCAGATGAACTTCGACGGTGACGGCGGGAGCATCCACGCCAATCTGGGCGCGACTGTGGACGATGGAGAGGGACATGGTCGTTCCTTGAGCTGAATCGGGGTCCGCTTCCTGCGGGTTTTTTAAGGGTAGTTGGGAGAACGAATGCAGGTGGCACGGACGCGGGGATAAACCTTCACTGGATGTTGCCAAGGTGCCCTGCCGAGTTCAGTGGAGGCGCCACATTAGTTTTTTTCTTTGGGGTTTTTTACCTGGCTTCCTCCCCCGGCCAGCCAACCATCCGGTTCAAGTTCTTTACCGTACTTGACCGCTACCTCAATAAAACGACGCTGATTGGCTGAAATACCTCCGGCTAACCGAAGTGCTTCAGCGTGATATCCAACAATCTGTTCTAGCTTTGCCCTTCTCTTTTTGTCTTTCATTGAGACCTCGATTTTTGGGGTGACAGATGCTTCGCTGGTCACCGTAGTACAAGGAGGAACGGTCGCGTAATCAGGCGCAGACGCTGATTTTTGTAGGGCCGTGCCCTTTTAGTTGTAGGACGCCGGCGAAGGGGGTGTGAAGGTCTTGTATCCGGGGGTCGGATGCTCCAGTTTGGCCACTCAACGCAGCCTCTGGAGGCGAACAATGGACCGCAGTGGTATGCGCCCGACTCATCGGGCGAGGTTCTGAATAAGGAATTCATGGACCCGTTGGGCATGACCGTCATGGAGCTGGCCATGCCCACGAAATGGCCCGAAAGTGAGATCGAAAAGCTTGTGAAATGCCAACTCAGGATCTGCGCCGATCTGGCAATCAGCCTTGCCATTCATCTCAACACTACGCCTGAGTTCTGGATGAATCTTCAGTCGACTTACGATTTGCGCAGGGCCCAGCTCAGGCATGCGGGCTTATAGCGATTGCAGCATCCGCGAAGCCCTTTTCCACCAAGGCCCCGTCATTGGGCGCTTGGTCTGTTCCCCGTTCCACCATCATCTGCGGCGCATCGTGTGACCGTATCCACGGCTGGGCGTTTTCGATCTAGTTGAAACTTGGGCTTTTCGACGCAATCGGACGGCGGTCATTCAGGTTGTAGGACGTTGCCGGGATGGTTGAAGGGCTGGAGATCAAAAGATCGCAGCCTTCGGCAGCTCCTACAGGGGGCGCGGATTATTCAGCGGGCGGTGTCAGCTTGGCTTCCATCTCGGCAACCTTGGCTTCGAGGCTTTCGAGGCGGGCACGGGTACGCGCCAACACAACCATCTGGCTATCAAACTCTTCACGGCTGACCAGGTCGAGTTTGCTGAAGGCACTTTGCAGCAGCATTTTGAACTGGCTTTCGATTTCGGCTTTCGGCAGTGGCGTGTCGCCGCTGAACAGGCGGGAGGCGGTGCCGCTCAGGGCGTCGAGGAAGTCTTTGGGCGCGAGCATGGGGAATGTCCTGGAAACAATGGCCGGCAGTGTATCACGCAGTGTCTATAGTCAATCCCGTTGCTCGGATGCACGCTTTTCGCGCAGGGGGATGGACGGTGGCGCACCGTTGTTGTGCGTATCGGTAAACGCTTTTCTGCGCGAGTGCGCGCAGCCGAGGCCAAACGGTTGAAATGTTGGGCTTTTGCCGAGCTGGCAAGGTTTCTGCTTAGTCACCCTCGACCCATGCACTGATGCAGTCGCTGTGACGAATGCAGTGCGGCAGACGAAGCGGGGAGTTTCGTCTGATGCGGTTAGCTGGCGTCAACGATGCGTTACAAAGCCAGGCACTGCGCTTAGACTTGAGACGGGTTTGTTTTCCTGGGGCAAGTCCACCAATTCGGGAGAGAGTTTCATGAAGCTAGTCACTGCCATCATCAAGCCGTTCAAGTTGGACGACGTGCGCGAGTCGCTGTCCGAAATCGGCGTGCAGGGCATTACCGTCACTGAAGTCAAAGGCTTCGGCCGGCAGAAGGGTCACACCGAGCTGTATCGCGGCGCGGAATATGTGGTCGATTTTCTGCCCAAGGTGAAAATCGACGTGGCCATCGACGACAAGGATCTGGATCGGGTTATCGAGGCGATAACCAAGGCGGCCAACACCGGCAAGATCGGTGACGGCAAGATCTTCGTGGTCAATCTGGAACAGGCGATCCGCATCCGTACCGGCGAAACCGATACCGACGCGATCTAAGCGCCGCCACAAACCCAACGCCCCAGGAGAAAACAATATGACTCTGCGTAAATTCGCAGGGCTAGGCGCCCTGTTGTCCATCGTAATGCCCGGCATCGCCATGGCGGCAGACGAAGTGGCAGCGCCAGTCCTCAATTCCGGCGACACCGCCTGGATGCTCACCTCCACAGCCCTCGTGCTGTTCATGACCATTCCCGGCCTGGCGCTGTTCTACGGCGGCATGGTTCGCTCGAAAAACATTCTTTCCGTGCTGATGCAGTGCTTCGCCATTACCGGTCTGATCAGCATCCTGTGGGTCATTTATGGCTACAGCATTGCCTTCGACACCACCGGCATGGAGCAGGGCGTCGTCAACTTCAATTCGTTCTTCGGCGGCATGGGCAAGGCGTTCCTCGCCGGTGTCACGCCTTCGAGCATCACCGGCCCGGCGGCGCTGTTCCCTGAGGCGGTGTTCATCACCTTCCAGATGACCTTCGCGATCATCACCCCGGCGCTGATCGTCGGTGCGTTCGCCGAGCGCATGAAGTTCTCCGCGATGCTGATCTTCATGGGCATCTGGTTCACTCTGGTTTATGCACCGATCGCGCACATGGTCTGGTCCGGTAACGGCGGCCTGATGTGGGACTGGGGCGTACTCGACTTCGCTGGCGGCACCGTGGTGCACATCAACGCCGGTATCGCCGGTCTGGTAGCGTGCCTGGTACTGGGCAAGCGCAAAGGTTTCCCGACCACACCGATGGCCCCGCACAATCTCGGTTACACGCTGATGGGCGCGGCGATGCTGTGGGTCGGCTGGTTCGGCTTCAACGCCGGTTCCGCTGCAGCTGCCAACGGCACCGCCGGCATGGCGATGCTGGTTACCCAGATTGCCACCGCTGCTGCGGCACTGGGCTGGATGTTTGCCGAGTGGGTCACCCACGGCAAGCCAAGCGCACTGGGCATCGCCTCGGGTGTGGTCGCCGGTCTGGTTGCGATTACACCGGCGGCTGGCACCGTGGGCCCGATGGGGGCACTGGTGATCGGTCTGGCCGCAGGCGTGGTGTGCTTCTTCTGTGCTACCACCCTGAAGCGCAAACTCGGCTATGACGATTCCCTGGATGCCTTCGGCGTGCATGGTATCGGCGGTATCCTCGGCGCGATCCTCACCGGCGTTTTCGCAGCACCGGCACTGGGCGGCTTCGGCACCGTGACTGACATTGGCGCGCAGGTCTGGATTCAGATCAAGGGCGTCGGCTTCACCGTGATCTACACCGCGATCGTCACCTTCATCATCCTCAAGGTGCTGGATGCCGTCATGGGTCTGCGTGTCACCGAGGAAGAAGAGTCGGTCGGCCTCGATCTGGCACAACACAACGAACGCGGCTACAACCTGTAAGTACGCGCACTGAAAAAATTGCCCGGTTCGCCGGGCATTTTTTTGTCCGGGATTTGTCATTCAAGGAGCGGCTGAAAGGATTTTTCTTACGGCTTTGGTCGTCTTTACGACGAGGCTTTTTCTGCGGGCAATCGCTTACATCGCTGCAGGAATATTAGGGCCTTTGTTTTTTTTCAGAGCACGCTAGAATGCGCCCCGAACGAGCGGAGAACTGTATGTGGCAACAGACTCTGATAACCCTGCGGGCAAGGCCCCGGGGCTTTCATCTGGTAACCGACGAGTTGCTCGCAGGCTTGCCTGAACTCAAGACCTGTCGGGTCGGTCTGTTGCATTTGTGGCTGCAGCACACGTCGGCGTCGTTGACCATCAACGAGAACGCCGATCCGGCAGTCCGCCGCGACTTCGAACGATTTTTCAATCGCCTGATCCCACAAGGAACAGACGGCTTCGAGCACAACGACGAAGGCCCGGATGATCTCCCGGCGCACTTCAAGGCCAGCGTGCTGGGTTGCCAGGTCAGTCTGCCGGTTGCGGCAGGGCGGCTTGCACTGGGTACCTGGCAGGGCATTTATCTGGGCGAGCACCGTGATCATGGCGGTGCCCGTAAAGTACTCGCCACCTTGCACGGTGAGCAGGCATGAGCCGCTGCACGGCAGCGGTGGAAGATTTTTCAACGGCGGCTTCGACAGTCGCCAAAGCTGGTCTATAACTAATCTGCTTTTGGCAAGTCATGAGGTAGAACATGAGCGACGATGATCTGGAAAACGACGACCTCGAAGTAGGCGACGAAGACGAGGCCGAGGAAGGCCTGGAAGCGGCAGCGGAAGACGTTGCCGAGGACGATGGCGGTGACGACACGCCGGCCCCGGCTGCCAAAGGCAAAGCCAAGGCTGCGGTATCGGTCGACGAGTTGCCGAGCATCGAAGCCAAGAACAAGGAGCGTGACGCCCTGGCCAAGGCCATGGAAGAATTCCTTGCACGCGGCGGCAAGGTTCAGGAAGTGGAGGCCAACGTGGTCGCCGATCCGCCCAAGAAGCCGGACAACAAGTACGGCAGCCGCCCTATCTGAGGCGCGTCGCTCGCTTGCTGAAAAAGCCCGCCGTCGCTGCGGGCTTTTTCATGCCTGACATGAATGGAGCAGCCACCAGAATCCCCTGTAGGAGTGAGCCTGCTCGCGATAGCGGTGTATCAGATACATCTAATTGAATGACACTCCGCTATCGCGAGCAGGCTCACTCCTACAGGGGATCTGTGTCATTTCGAGGGAGCATTCCAGCGGGCGATTACCGCTGGCAATTCCGTGAGGCTGCGGATCTCTGCATCCGGCAAGCGCTCCGCTTCCCAGACCTTGCCCGTCGGGTTGAACCACACCGCGCGCAAGCCCGCCTGCTGCGCCCCGGCAATGTCATCGCCGGGATGATCGCCGACATGCACCGCTGCTTCGGCACTCACGCCCCCGCGTTGCAGGGCTTCATGAAACAGCCGTGCATCCGGTTTGGCGATGCCGATGTCTTCGGCGCACAAGGCGAACTTGAAGTAGTCCGCCAGCCCCAACCGGCGTACATCGGCGTTGCCATTGGTGACGACGCCGAGGGCATATTGATTGGCGAGCAGCTCCAGCAGCGGCTCGACTTCCGGGAACACTTCGATCTGATGCCGCGCATGCAAAAACACTTCGAAAGCCTTGTCGGCCAGATCCGATGCTTCGCCGTGGCCATACCCGGCTTCTTCCAGAGCATGAAACAACACGCGCCTGCGCAACGCACTGATGCGGTGCTTGAGCCCCGGCTCGCCCGCCAGTACTCGCTCGCGAATCGACCACAAATGCTCCACCGGTACCGCGCCCAGATTCGACGCATGTTCGCTCAGCCATTCGCGCAACACGGTTTCGGCGCTGGCAATCACCGGAGCGGTGTCCCACAGGGTGTCGTCGAGGTCGAAGGTGATCAACTGAATGCTCATGAATCATCGCCTTTCATGCGTTTGGCCCGGGGATGGGCGCTGTCGTAGACCGCCGCCAGGTGCTGGAAGTCCAAATGGGTGTAGATCTGCGTGGTCTTGATATCGGAGTGACCGAGCAATTCCTGCACCGCCCGCAGGTCCTGGGAAGACTCCAGCAAATGGCTGGCGAACGAGTGCCTGAGCATGTGCGGATGCAGGTTCTGCCCCAGTTCGCGCTCGCCAGCGAGTTTGACCCGCACCTGAATTGCACGCGGGCCAAGGCGTCGCCCTTGCTGGCTGACAAAAACCGCATCGTCGGCAGGATTGGTCATGGCGCGTAGCGGCAGCCATTGTTCGAGGGCTTCACGGGCCTTCTTACCTACAGGCAGCAGACGGGTCTTGCTGCCCTTGCCCAGCACCTGAACCATGCCGTCGGCGAGGTCGAGCTGATCGAGATTGAGTCCGGTCAGCTCGGACAGGCGCAGGCCCGATGAATAGAACAGCTCCAGAATCGCCTGATCGCGCCGGGCAAGAAAATCGTCCTCGACCGCACCTTCCAGCAGTTGCAGGGCGCGATCGGTGTCGAGGGTTTTCGGCAGGCGCCGTTCGCCTTTCGGCGGGGCCAGGCCGGTGGCCGGGTCGTGGTCGCACAAGCCTTCGCGATTCAGATAGTGATAGAGCCCACGCACTGCCGAGAGCAGGCGGGCGAGGCTGCGCGAGGACTGGCCTTGCGCATGCAAGCGGGCGATCAGGCTGCGCAGGCGCTGGATGTCCAGCGCAGCCCAGCTGCCGATGTTCTGCTTGATGCACCAGCCGAGGACTTTATCGAGGTCGCGGCGATAAGCCGACAGGGTGTGCGGCGACACCTGTCGCTCACTGCGCAGATGTTCGCAGTAAGCGTCCAGTTGTCGTTCCATGGTCAGCGTACCGAGCGCAGCGAGCTGTTGACCCGTGGCAGCACGCGGCCCATGACCTCGGCGATGTAGCTGAGGAACAGGGTGCCGACCGAACTCTTGTAGTGCTGCGGATCACGGCTGGCGATGGCCAGGATGCCGTGGATGCCCTGATGGCTGACGGCAACCACGGCGGTCGAGCCGATCTGCTGGCGCTGTTCTTCGCCGAAGAGGAAATCCAGCTCATGTTCACGCAGGCTGCCGCTGACGCTTTTGCCTTCGGTGAGCAGGCCGCCGATCGCGGTTTGCGCATCGGCGTGGGTTACCCAGCGGCCGACCGGGGCCGGGTTGTCGCCGAGCAGGATCAGGCTGACAAAAGGTACCTGGAAGTCCTGACGCAGGCTGTCTTCTACACTGATCACTACGTCTTCCAGAGTCGACGCATCCATCAGCGCGAGGATCAGGCGCCGGGTCTTTTCGAACAGGCGATCGTTGTCACGAGCCACGTCCATCAGATGTGAAAGGCGATGGCGCATTTCGATGTTGCGGTCGCGCAGGATTGTCATCTGCCGCTCGACCAGCGACACGGTGTCGCCACGTCGGTGCGGAATGCGCAGTGACGGCAGCAGCTCTTCGTGCTCGACGAAGAAGTCCGGGTGAGCCTCAAGGTAGGCGGCAACCGCGGCTGCCTCAAGGCTCTCGGACGCTGATTCGTCGGCTGGTCGGGCGGGTACCTGGGGCTTGTCGGTCATGATTTCTGCTCGCTTAAAGACGCACTTGTCCTTCGTAGACACGCACTGCCGGACCGGTCATCAATACCGGTTCGCCCGGGCCGGCCCACTCGATGGACAGACGCCCGCCGGGCAGGTCGATCAACAGCGGCGAATCCATCCACCCCTGACTGATAGCCGCCACCGCCGCCGCACAGGCGCCGGTACCACAGGCCTGGGTTTCCCCGGCGCCGCGCTCCCACACGCGCAGTTGCGCGCGGTGGCGGTCGATGACCTGAAGGAAACCGACATTGACCCGCGCCGGGAAGCGCGGATGGTGTTCGACCTTCGGCCCCAGTTCATGCACCGGTGCGCTGTTGATGTCATCCACGCGAATGACCGCATGGGGATTGCCCATCGACACAGCGGCCAATTCGACCGTGGTGCCATCGACGTCCAGCTGATAGCTGCTGGCCTGGGCTGGCGCCTGGAACGGAATGTCCGCCGGCACCAGGCGCGGCGCGCCCATGTTCACGCCGATCTGGCCGTCGTTACGTACGTCCAGTTCGATGATCCCGCCCTTGGTTTCGACGCGGATCTGCCGCTTGGCGGTCAGACGCTTGTCGAGCACGAAGCGGGCGAAGCAGCGCGCACCGTTGCCGCATTGCTCCACTTCCGAACCGTCGGAGTTGAAGATCCGGTAGCGAAAGTCCACGTCCGGGTTGCTCGGCGCTTCGACGATCAGCAACTGGTCGAAACCGATACCGGTGTGGCGGTCGCCCCATTGCTTGGCGTGTTTGGGCTGAATGTGCGCGTGCTGGCTGACCAGGTCGAGGACCATGAAGTCGTTGCCCAGGCCGTGCATTTTGGTAAAACGCAGCAGCATGGGTTACTCCGGCAGCAGGCTTTCGCCGGCAAACAGCTCGGCCACGGTTTCGCGGCGACGCACTTCAAAAACCTGATCACCATCCACCAGCACTTCAGCGGCACGGCCGCGGGTGTTGTAGTTGGAGCTCATGACGAAACCGTAGGCACCGGCCGAATGCACCGCCAGCAAGTCGCCTTCTTCCAGCGCCAGTTCACGGTCCTTGGCGAGGAAGTCGCCGGTTTCGCAGATCGGGCCGACGATGTCGTACTTGCGTGTAGCGCTGTCGCGCGGTTTCACCGCCGTGACGTCCATCCACGCCTGATACAACGCCGGACGGATCAGGTCGTTCATCGCCGCGTCGACGATGGCGAAATCCTTGTGCTCGGTATGCTTGAGGTACTCGACCTGGGTCAGCAGCACGCCGCCATTGGCGACGATGAAGCGGCCCGGCTCGAACACCAGCGCCAGATCACGCCCGTTCAGACGCTCGCGCACGGCCTTGATGTAGTCGGCAGCCAGCGGCGGCTCTTCATCGCGATAACGCACACCCAGGCCGCCACCGAGATCGATGTGGCGCAGATGAATGCCGCAATCGCCCAAACGATCGACCAGATCCAGCAGGCGATCCAGGGCGTCGATGAACGGCGGCAGGGTGGTCAGTTGCGAACCGATGTGGCAGTCGACACCGACCACTTCCAGGTTCGGCAGATGCGCGGCGCGCACGTACACGTCTTCGGCGTCGGCAATGGCGATGCCGAACTTGTTCTCTTTGAGACCGGTGGAAATGTACGGGTGGGTGCCGGCATCGACGTCCGGGTTCACCCGCAACGAAACCGGGGCGCGAACACCCAGCTCGGCTGCGACCAGCTGAAGACGCTCGAGCTCGTCGGTGGATTCGACGTTGAAGCAGTGCACCCCGACTTCGAGGGCACGACGCATGTCGTCACGGGTCTTGCCGACGCCGGAGAAGACGATCTTGTCGGCGCTGCCGCCAGCGGCGAGTACGCGTTCCAGCTCGCCGCGGGAAACGATGTCGAAACCGGCGCCGAGACGGGCCAGGACATTCAGGACACCGAGATTGGAGTTGGCTTTGACCGCGAAGCAGACCAGATGCGGCATGCCGGCCAGCGCATCGGCGTAGGCCAGATATTGCGCTTGGATGTGTGCGCGCGAGTAAACGTAAGTGGGCGTGCCGAAGCGGTCGGCGATGGCGGACAGCGCCACACCTTCCGCGAACAGCTCCCCGCCACGGTAGTTAAAAGCGTCCATGGCGATCCCTTATTGGTATACGTCGTGCTTGTGAGCCTTGGATGGCTGCTTTTGCGAAGACTGGGCTTGTTCGGCCGGGTCCTGATCGTCGTCGGGCAGGTACAGCGGGCCTTTCTGACCACAGGCCGATACCAGGCAGGCAACCGCGACGAGCGCAGCAAGGGAAGAGATCAGGCGCTTCATGGCGAAATCCTTGAAAATGCGTTAATTGCGCCGGAGTATACCGGCCACCCGGCAGCTTGCCTATGCGAGGGGGTTCCCGTCCGGCGGGGCTCCTGAGAAGCGCATCATCCCTGTGGGCGCGAGCCTGCTCGCGAAGAGGTTGTAACATTCGATACGTTCGTTGCCTGACACACCGCTTTCGCGAGCAGGCTCGCTCCCACTGGGGCGGTGTTGAATGGGCGACAGGTGCTTGGTCGTTAAACTTTGCAATCGGCCGGCAGCGTCCGTATCTTTCGGCGCTTGAGCCTGATCAGACATTTTTGAGGTTGCCGCAATGAGTTTGTCCGAAGCCCGTTTCCACGATCTGGTCGATGAAACCCAGGAAAAACTGGAAGACATATTTGACGAAAGCGATCTGGACATCGATCTGGAAAGCTCGGCCGGCGTGCTGACGGTCAAATTCGAAAACGGCAGCCAGCTGATTTTCAGCCGCCAGGAACCCTTGCGACAGCTGTGGGTGGCGGCGGTGTCCGGGGGCTTCCACTTCGACTACGACGAAGAAAGCGAGCGCTGGATGTGTGACAAGAGCGAAGAGCAGCTCGGCGAAATGCTTCAGCGCCTCGTCAAGCAGCAGGCTGGCGCTGAATTCGATTTCGAAGGTCTGTGATTCGTGACTGATGCAGCGCCTGTCCGCCCACCGAAACCGCTTTACAGCAACGTCAGTCCGGCGGTGCCTTCGCCGTGCACAGGCGTCTGTCGACTGGACGAACAGAAAGTCTGTCTCGGCTGCGCGCGCCACGTCGAAGACATTCGCGAATGGCGCTCGGCGGATGATCAGCGGCGGCGCGTGATATGCGCGCAAGCCGCAGAGCGCCGCACTCGAGCCTGATACGAACTTGTGGCGCGGGAGCTTGCTCCCGCTGGTCCCGAAGCGGCCCCAAACTCTTGCGACAGCTGTGCAGCCGAGCGGGAGCAAGCTCCCTCGCCACAGGTTTTCACCCAGGCAAAAAGGGCGTGACTTGTATATTTTTTGAGCTGTGATAGTGTCCGCGGACGCCTCAAACCACCGAGGCACGGTGAAAACCCCGTCTTTTTTGGCGGGGTTTTGCTTTTTTTGTGCAGAAGAAAGGAGTCTGCCTGGATCATGACCGCACCTTCCATCACCCTTACCCGTCTGGACGTGCAACGTCTGGAACGCCTCATCGACAGCCTGAGCGACAAAGACCAGGCTGCGCCGGGCGTGATTGCGCTGCAAACCGAGCTGGACCGCGCCGATACCGTGGTCGGCCACGATGAAGTGCCCGCCGATGTCGTGACCATGAATTCCCGTGTGCATTGCCGCGAAGAAGGCAGTGGCAAGGATTACCACCTGACCCTGGTCTACCCCAGGGACGCCAACGCCGACGAGGGCAAGATTTCCATTCTGGCCCCGGTCGGCAGTGCACTGCTGGGTCTGAAGGTCGGCCAGCACATCGATTGGCCGGCTCCGGGTGGCAAGTCGCTGAAGCTGACCTTGCTGGAAGTGGAATCGCAACCGGTCAACGGCGGCGCTTTTCCCGAATAAATCCCTGCCTCAAACCTGTTCGAGCGCATCGTTCAAAGAGCGCTCCAGGTCCGCCTTGTAGCGCAGATACAGATTGCTTGAACTGTGCCCGTCACCGAGCAGACCCGACAGGTCGAGGTCGGTGATGTAGCAGCGATAGCGCTCGGTCTCGCGGCGCTGCTCGACGATCTCCCGGGCGACCACGCTGAACAGCTGGTCGCCATGCTCCAGCTCGCTGAATTCCCGCTGATTGCAATACAGGGTGACCTGCACTTCGCCGTGCGCGGCTTTGCCAATGATCGCCTGCACGTCGTAGAACGGTTTGTTGGCTGGCGTCTGCGGCGCCGGCCGGGTTTCGACTCTGCGCGATCGCCCCGGGCCTGACAGCTGGTAATACAAGGTTTCGGGACTGCCCGCAGGGCCACCTTCCATCGGCAGCCGTGCTTCACGGCGATACTGGATCGATTGCACAAAGCGCTGCAACGGCACCAGCAGACTCTGCTCGTCGTGGTACGGCAACTGCTGTTGCCACAAGGCATTGAATTCATCCAGCACGTACAGCTCGGCCTGCTGTTCGCTGATGCGGTAGAACACCTGAATGCACTCCGGCTGACCCATCGGCAGAATCAGCGCGAGATCGTGATCCTCGAGTGCCATCGGGTCCAGGTGCAGCGGGCTGTAGCGCGGTTGTTCCTCGCCCAGATAATCGAGCAGCGCCGGTAGAGTGGCGAGGGCAACATGGTTGACCTGACCTGGCACCAGCTCCAGCACGTGATAGTGCTGCTGCACCTGGATCAGGTAGCGGTGATTCAAGTCGCTGAGCAACAGGGTCTGGGCGGTGTCGACGATTTCCTCGACGCGGCGCGCAATGAATTGCGCACGGTTGTGGCAGAAGCAGCGCACCTTCAGCGACGGCTGCACGAGGCCGCGCGGCAGGTTGTTGAGGTAATCGCGCAGGCAATCGAGCAGCGCGTGCGGGCCGTCGAAACGATTGACCAGCACTTCGTTCCAGCTGTTGAGCGTGACCTGATCAAGGGTCAGCACGAGGTTCTCGCGCACGCCGGCATAGCTCAGCGAGTCGGTGCGCTCGGTGGTCATCAGGATGTTCAGATCGCGGTGGTGCTTGAGCGGGTCGACGCCGACGTTGATCAGCAGTAGCACTTCGCTGGGCACAGCGGCGCGCAGCAAGGGCTCTTCGGCCACGGTGGGCAAGGGCAGGGCGATGCACTGCTGCAGGCTGCCAAGCAGGTTGAACAGCTCGAACTCGCTCAAGTCGCTGCTGCCCGGATGCAGGGCCAGACGCGTGCTGCTGTCGATCACGCCGTTGCGGTGGCACCAGGTCAGCAGTTCAAGCAGTTCGCGACTGCGCTTGATCGGTGCGAAGTGCTCCCACTCCAGCGCCGTGAGGCTACCGTTGTACAGGCCCCACTGGGTCTGCCCCGGTTCCTTTTTGTTCGGTGACTGCACCAGGGTCAGGGTGTCTTCGGCCAGGTCCGGGGCGATGCCCGGATTGATGAACTCGACCTTGTCGGCCTTG
Organism: Pseudomonas sp. FR229a; assembly: GCF_030209115.1. Lineage (NCBI taxonomy): Bacteria > Pseudomonadati > Pseudomonadota > Gammaproteobacteria > Pseudomonadales > Pseudomonadaceae > Pseudomonas > Pseudomonas sp. FR229a. The sequence continues at coordinate 337,935 of NZ_JARVSP010000008.1, forward strand.
CGCTCGAACGCCGCATACAAGCGCCGGCCGAGGATATTGAGGTCGCGCTTGTTGATCAGGCTGACGGTCTGTTCGCTGCGGGCGAACTGGGTCAGGAAGCGATAGCTGTAATTGAGTTCGTTGACCAACGCGCGACGCTCGGCGCTGACCTGCCGCACTTTCCACTGACTGCGACTGTCGAGCAGCGCCAGTTGTCGCTGATCCCAATGCCATTCGCCGGCCAGGCGTTCGAGCAGTGCGCGTTGCCAGCCCTGGCTGCGGCTGTTGCCGGTGAGCTTGCGGTTGACCTTCAGGTACAGCGCACGGCGCACCAGCTCAAGCCGTTCCGGCTCGTTGCGGGCAATCAGGTATTCCTCGATACGCCGGTACACGACCATGTACGGGTCCAGCTCATCGAGATCGAGCTGATTGGCGAACACGGCCTTCTTGAAGCGCAGGCTCAGGCACTGCACCTGCGGATGTTCGCTGGCGTAAACCTCGGTCAGTAGCAGTTTGAGCACCGACTTGTAGGGCGACTCGATGCCTTTGAACAACTGCCACAACCCGGCGCCGATGAATTCCCCCGGCGGAATCGTCGCCATCGGCCCCAGATCAAGCGTCTCGTCGGCGCGAATAAAGCGTTTGGACAGCAGGGTATGGGTGTAGGCATCGTAGGCCGTTTCTTCATAGACCGGCACCAGCCACCAGATTGGCGTGCGCCCGGCCAGCCAGATCGCGGTGCGGTAAAACTCGTCGAGCAGCAGATAGTGCTGGGTGCTGCCGCAGTTTTCCGAACTCAGCTGCGAGTCTCGTTCGCCTTTCACGAACCGCGCCGGGTCGATCAGGAAGAAATGTGCCTCGGCGCCCTGACTCGCGGCCCAGGTTTCGAGCAACTGGCATTTCTTGCTCAGTTCACTGAGTTCGCTGTCGGTAAGATCGGGCGCGTGGCAGACCCATACGTCCATATCGCTCTGATCGGCCTGGGCCAGTGTGCCGAGGCTGCCCATCAGGAACAGACCGTGAATCGGTCGCGGCGGATTGCTGCCGTGACGCGGTTTGTAGGAGAACGAGCGGGTCAGCCGTTGCGCCTCAGCGAGCGCGTTGGCGTCTGGCTCATAATTCGACAATCCGGCCGGGGTACTGCCCGAGACATAGCCGGGCAGCAGAGGATGATTGACGTGGAAGAACAGCGGCAACAGCGTCAATACGCTTTGCTGGCGCGTCGACAAGCCTTCAAGCGCACGGCCGAGGCGCCCTTCATTGAGCTTGAGAAAACGTGCGCGCAGTTGGCTGAGTACCTTGCGGTCGATGCCTTCGTCCAGGTCGGGGCGGATTTCGTGGGTGCGCGTCATGTCAGCTCAAACCGGCTTGCAGGCTCGGACGTGGAGGTCTCGGAATGGCCGCAGTTTAGCCTCTGCGCAGCAGGACGTTTAAGCTGAATTTGTTTTTTGACGGCAGATTTTTATCGACAGCGATCAGGCGGGCCCGCGGAAATCCCGTGGCAGGAGTTCCCGTGGGCAAAGTCAGGGAAAATCAGGCGGTTTCCTGCTCTCTCAGAATCGTCAGTACGGTCTGCACGTTTTGCGCGGCATCGCGACCGAGGCTGGTCAGATACCCGCCATCGGGCTGGTCGGTAAGTTCTTTTTCGAAGAGGCGTTTGGCAGCAGCGATGTGTTTCGGGGCAGCGGTCTGATGAATTTTCAGACCTTCCTGGGAACTGTCCAGGTTGAAGAGTGCAAGGACTTCCAGTTCGGCAACCAACTCAGGGGTAAGCGACATAAGGACTCCAGACTTTCTAGGAATTGGACGACAGCGCCTCTAAGGTGAACCCGCTGGTGCGGCATGTCCAGTGCGCAGATCAGGGGATTTTGTCTTGAGGCGAATTCCAGTGTAGCCCGCATAAAAAAGATCGCAGCCTTCGCCAGCTCCTACATGGGATCCGTGTTGGAGCTGCCGAAGGCTGCGATCTTTTGATTTTATTATTTTTCCGGTGGCAGCTCTGGCAGCTTGCGCAATGCCGTTTCGTACCATTCGGTGTCGAACGGGCGGTCTTCATCGAGCATCGCGTCAATCTCGAAAGCCAGCACGTGAGCCATCAGATTGAGGATATCCTCACGGTCCATGCCGACCAAAGTCAGCTTGTTCAACGTCGCCCTGGCCGCCGGCGGGTTATCGCTTTCGATCTGGTTCTCGATGGCTTCGAGCAGCGTTGCTTCGGTGAATGCTTCTTCGTCGTCATCGTTGACGATATCTGTCGGCTCGCTCATGGCAGGCTCCTCAGGGAAAGGCGCCAGTTTACCCGCATTCAGCGGCGTGATGCTGCTGGCGGGAAACGCCGCCGCGATCTATAAACAGGCACTGCCCACCCCGCACGGCCTGGAGGCTCTGTGATGTTCAAGCTCTACGGATTCGCTGTCAGCAACTACTTCAACATGGTCAAACTGGCGCTGCTGGAAAAAGGTCTGCCCTTCGAAGAGGTGACTTTTTACCCGACACAAACCCCGCAATCACTGGCCATCAGCCCGCGCGGCAAGGTCCCGGTGCTGGGTGTCGACGCCGGTTACATCAACGAAACCGCGATCATCCTCGAATATCTCGAACAATCACAGAAGGGCACGCCGCTGCTGCCCAGCGATCCATTCGAACGCGCGCAGGTATTGGCGATTGCCAAGGAGATCGAGTTGTACATCGAGTTGCCGGGGCGTGCCTGTTACGGCGAGGCGTTTTTCGGCATGACGTTGCCTGAGGCGATCAAGGAAAAGACCCGCTCCGAATTGCTGCTGGGCTTCGCAGCGCTGGGGCGTCACGGCAAGTTCGCCCCTTATGTGGCGGGTGACAGCCTGAGCATTGCCGATTTGTATTTCCTCTACAGCGTGCCGCTGGCCTGTGCAGTTGGGCAGAAACTGTTCGGAATCGATTTGCTGGCCGAGATGCCACAGGCGAAAGCGTTGCTGGAGCGGCTTGAGCAGAATCCGCATGTGCAGAGGATTGCGGCGGACAAGGATGCAGCGATGCCGGCGTTCCTAGCGATGATTGCTGCCAAGAAGTGAGGTTTGTAGCGCTCTGAAGAAAGCCTTCGCGAGCAGGCTCGCTCCCACATTGAATCGGTGGTGAACACAAATTTTGTGAACATCCCGAATCCCTGTGGGAGGGAGCCTGCTCGCGAAGCTTTTTTGGCTTTTAGCGGCTGGCGATCAACGCCTGACCGCGAGCCACTGCAGCTTTCACCTGCGCTGGCGCCGTCCCGCCGATATGGTCGCGAGCATTCACCGAGCCTTCCAGGGTCAGCACGGCAAACACATCCTGCTCGATCTGGTCGCTGAACTGACGCAGTTCTTCCAGGCTCATCTCGGCCAGATCCTTGCCAGTGTCGACGCCGTATTTCACCGCGTGGCCAACGATTTCGTGGCAATCGCGGAACGGCAGGCCACGGCGCACCAGGTAGTCCGCCAGATCGGTCGCGGTAGAGAAACCGCGCAGCGCCGCTTCCCGCATGATCGCGTGTTTCGGCTTGATCGCCGGGATCATGTCGGCAAACGCGCGCAGCGAATCGCGCAGAGTGTCGGCGGCGTCGAACAGCGGTTCCTTGTCTTCCTGATTGTCCTTGTTGTACGCCAGCGGCTGGCCTTTCATCAGGGTCAGCAGGCCCATCAGCGCGCCGAACACACGGCCGGTCTTGCCGCGCACCAGCTCTGGCACGTCGGGATTTTTCTTTTGCGGCATGATCGAGCTGCCGGTGCAGAAGCGGTCCGGCAGATCGATGAACTGGAACTGCGCGCTGGTCCACAGCACCAGCTCTTCGGAGAAGCGCGACAGGTGCATCATCGCGATGCTCGCGGCCGAGCAGAATTCGATGGCGAAGTCGCGATCGGAAACGTTATCCAGCGAGTTGCCACCGACGGCGTCGAAGCCGAGCAGTTGCGCGGTGTATTCGCGATCGATCGGGTAGGTGGTGCCGGCCAGCGCGGCGCTGCCCAGTGGCATGCGGTTGGTGCGCTTGCGGCAGTCGACCAGGCGCTCGTAGTCGCGGCTGAGCATTTCGAACCAGGCCAGCATGTGGTGCCCGAAGGTCACTGGCTGCGCAGTTTGCAGGTGGGTGAAGCCGGGCATGATGCTCGCCGCTTCACGTCCGGCTTGCTCCAGCAGGCCTTTTTGCAGGCGGGTGATCTCGGCGAGGATCAGGTCGATTTCATCACGCAGCCACAGGCGGATATCGGTGGCCACCTGGTCGTTGCGGCTGCGCCCGGTGTGCAGTTTTTTACCGGTGACGCCGATGCGGTCGGTCAGGCGTGCTTCGATGTTCATGTGCACGTCTTCGAGGTCGACACGCCAGTCGAACTGGCCGGCTTCGATTTCGCCCTGGATGGTGTTCAAGCCATCGATGATGCTGTCGCGCTCGGCATCGCTCAGCACGCCGACCTTGGCCAGCATGGTGGCGTGGGCGATCGAGCCCATGATGTCGTGGCGATACAGGCGCTGGTCGAAAGTGACGGAGGCGGTGAAGCGGGCGACGAAGGCGTCGACGGGTTCACTGAAGCGTCCGCCCCAGGACTGATTGGTCTTGTCAGTGCTCATGAATTCGCTCGTATCGGCTTGAAGAAATGGCGTGAAACGCTGGCGCGGATGATAACAGGGTTGCCAATCCTGTCGCTGGCACCGGTCGACAGGTTTTTTTCCTCAGGTGTCAGGCGTGGCAGGCGCTGTCTGTAAGGGATTTACAAAAGGATATTTTTTGATTGAGCAATATCGTTCCGACGAACGTCTACAGTGGACATAAGGGTCGGTACACATGCGGATCATGCAAAGGTCTGGCCACCGACTATAAGAAGAGGGGGCGGGTGAGTTGTCCATCAGTCAACCACCGTGAGAAACGCAGGAAACAGTGGGCTCTGAGCGGTACGACCCGAACGCTGGCAAATATTGCTGGCCGACGTACGGCACTTTTTGGCGCTCGGGCTAGTCTTAGCGTGGATCGCGGTGACGCAGGTCACTACACCTGTCTACGCTATCCTTGTGCGAGACTCACGCAGGAATCCAGCGCAATATGAATGTCCTGATCGTTGATGACGAACCCCTGGCTCGCGAGCGCCTAAGCCGTATGGTGAGCGAACTCGAGGGTTACACAGTCCTGGAGCCCAGTGCCACGAATGGCGAGGAGGCGTTAGCGCTGATCGACAGCCACAAGCCGGATATCGTGCTGCTCGATATCCGCATGCCGGGCCTCGACGGCCTGCAGGTTGCTGCCCGACTGTGCGAACGAGAGACGCCGCCGGCCGTGGTGTTTTGCACCAGTCCCGATGAATTTGCCGTGGAAGCCCTGCAGGCCAGCGCCGTGGGCTATGTGGTGAAACCTGTGCGAACCGAACACTTGAATGAAGCCCTGAAGCGGGCTGAACGTCCCAACCGGGCGCAACTCTCGGCCCTGACCCGTCCCGCTGCCGAAAGTGGCAGCGGCCCACGCAGCCACATCAGCGCGCGCACCCGCAAAGGCATCGAGCTGATTCCGCTGGATCAGGTGGTCTACTTCATCGCCGACCACAAATACGTGACCCTGCGTCACGAAGCCGGCGAGGTGCTGCTCGACGAACCCCTCAAAGCCCTCGAAGACGAATTCGGCGAACGCTTCGTGCGTATCCACCGCAATGCGCTGGTCGCCCGCGACCGCATCGAGCGATTGCAGCGCACACCACTGGGACATTTCCAGTTGTTCCTCAAAGGCCTCAATGGCGATGCGCTGATTGTCAGCCGTCGGCATGTCGCTGGCGTGCGCAAGATGATGCAGGGGCTTTGACCCGGTCGTCACCGGGCCTTTCGACTTCTTCTACCCGGCATGGCAGGCCAGGGAGGCCACGCCGTTTTCTGATTCAGGTCAAAGTGGAATTGACTGAGCTGTTATTATCCGCCGTATCTATTCAGTACGGATTGCTCCATGTCCCCTCGCGAAATCCGCATCGCCACCCGTAAAAGTGCGCTGGCCCTCTGGCAGGCCGAATACGTCAAAGCCCGTCTTGAAGCGGCCCACCCGGGCTTGCTGGTGACGCTGGTGCCCATGGTCAGTCGCGGCGACAAGCTGCTCGACTCGCCACTGTCGAAGATCGGCGGCAAGGGTCTGTTCGTCAAGGAACTGGAAACCGCGCTGCTGGAAAACCACGCCGACATCGCCGTGCATTCGATGAAAGACGTGCCGATGGACTTCCCGCAAGGCCTGGGCCTGTTCTGCATCTGCGAACGTGAAGACCCGCGCGATGCATTCGTCTCCAACACCTACGCAAGTCTTGAAGCGCTGCCGACCGGTGCCGTTGTCGGCACATCGAGCCTGCGCCGGCAGACGCAATTGCTGGCGCGTCGCCCGGATCTGCAGATCCGTTTTCTGCGCGGCAACGTCAACACCCGTCTGGCCAAGCTGGACGCCGGCGAGTACGACGCCATCATCCTCGCAGCGGCCGGTCTGATCCGCCTCGGTTTCGAGGATCGCATCACCTCGGCGATCAGTGTCGATGACAGTCTCCCGGCCGGTGGCCAGGGCGCGGTCGGCATCGAATGCCGCAGCGCCGATAACGAAATCCACGCCTTGCTCGCGCCTTTGCATCACGCCGATACCGCTGCGCGGGTGAACGCCGAACGTGCCCTGAACAAACATCTCAACGGTGGCTGCCAGGTGCCGATCGCCTGCTACGCCGTGCTCGAAGGCGAGCAGTTGTGGCTGCGCGGTCTGGTTGGTGAGCCAGGCGGCGGCAAGTTGCTCAGTGCCCAGGCGCGTGCACCGCGTGCCGACGCCGAAACCCTGGGCGTGCAGGTCGCCGAAGACCTGCTCAAGCAGGGCGCTGACGACATTCTCAAAGCGGTATACGGCGAGGCGGGTCACGAGTGACGGCCTGGCGCCTGCTGCTGACGCGCCCTGCGGACGACTGCGCGGCGCTCGCCGAACAGTTGGCCGGGCACGGGATTTTCAGCAGTTGCCTGCCGCTTTTGGACATTGTCCCGCTGCCGGTCTCTGACAATATTCGTCAGGCGATCAGGCGATTGTCGGCCTGCAGCGCAGTGATCGTGGTCAGCAAGCCGGCGGCGCGGATCGCGGTAGATCTGCTCAAGTGCGAAGGCTCGGTACCATTGAGCATGCCGTGGTTCAGCGTCGGCGCGGCGACCGCCGAGATTCTTCGCGAGCACGGCCTTGATGTGAGCTTCCCGGCGGATGGCGATGACAGTGAAGCTTTGCTGCAATTGCCGCGTCTGCGCGAGGCGGTCGGCCAGCCCGGTGCGCAGGTCCTGATCCTGCGCGGCGAGGGTGGTCGTGAACTGCTCGCCGAGCGCCTGCGTGCGCTTGGTGCTAGTGTCGAGTATCTGGAGTTGTATCGCCGCGACCTGCCAGCCTACCCGCCAGACGAGCTGCCACGGCGGATCGAAGCGGAACGCTTGAACGGGCTGGTGGTCAGCAGTGGACAGGGTTTCGAGCACCTGCGGCAGATGGCCGGCGATGCCTGGCCGAAGATCGCGCAGTTGCCGTTGTTTGTTCCAAGCCCGAGGGTCGCCGAGCTGGCACGTGCCGCCGGGGCTCAAACAGTTGTGGATTGCCGCGGCGCGAGTGCCGCGGCTTTGCTGACGGCATTACGGGAATTTCCGCTGCCGTTTTCTAATGCAAAGGATGGATACGTGAGCGAAACAGCCTTGCCAAAAGATGACGTCCAGCCTGCGCTCGATGCCCAGGTTGAAACTCCACCACCGGCCAAAGAGCCGCGCCGAGGCAATGGACTGGCGATTGTTGCCCTGCTCCTCGGCGCCGCCGGTGTCGCCATCGGTGGCTGGGGTGTCTGGCAGGTGCGCCACCTGCAGAACGACACGCAGCAGCAGTCGAGTCAGGTGCAGGCGTTGAATGATCAGGCGCAGAGTCTGAAGCTCAACGAACAACGCCTGACCGAGCGCCTGGCGCAGTTGCCCGGTGCCGACGAGCTCGCCGAGCGTCAGCGTCTGGTCACGCAATTGCAGGGCGATCAGCAGCGCCTCAATCAACGTCTGGAAACCGTCCTCGGCGCCAGCCGCAAGGACTGGCGTCTGGCCGAGGCCGAGCACTTGCTGCGTCTGGCCAGCCTGCGCCTGTCGGCATTACAGGACATCAGCAGCGCGCAGGCACTGGTGCAGGGCGCCGACGAAATCCTCCGTGAACAGAACGACCCGGGCTCCTTCGCCGCGCGCGAGCAAGTGGCGAAAACCCTGGTCGCCCTGCGCAGCACCGAACAGCCGGATCGTACCGGACTGTTCCTGCGCCTGGGCGCGTTGCGCGATCAGGTCATCGAGCTGACCGAGCTGGCGCCTGAATACAAGGATCGCGGCGAGTCGCTGCTGGGCCTGACCGCCGACGGCGATGGCGCCAGTCGCTGGGCGCAGTGGTGGGACAAGGTGTCGCGCTATATCCGCATCGATTTCAACGCTGACAAGAACGTCAAACCGCTGCTCGCCGGGCAAAGCCTGAGCCAGGTGCGCCTGGCCCTGAGCCTGGCGCTGGAGCAGGCGCAGTGGGCGGCGCTCAACGGTCAGGCGGCGGTTTATACCCAGGCGCTGGCCGAGGCGCGCGATGTGCTCAAGGGCAATTTCAACCCGGACAACCCGCAAAGCAAAACCATGCTGGAACAGGTCGGCGAGCTGAGCAAGGAACCGGTCACGGTCAAAACCCCGGATCTGACCGGTACCTTGAGTGCGGTGCAGGGGTATCTCGAGCGGCGTAACGTCAATGCCGAAGAATCTGTGAAACCGTTCGCCAAACCTGCCGCCAACCCGGCGCAGGAGGCGACCCCATGAAGCGCCTCTATGTAATCGTGTTTCTGGTCATCGCTGCGACGGCAGCGCTGGGCCTGGCGATCGCCGAGCATTCCGGTTACGTGCTGGTGGCGTACAAGAGCTTCCGCTATGAATCGAGCCTGTGGGCAACACTGGCAGTCATCGCGGTGCTGTGGCTGCTGTTCTGGGGCATCAAGGTGTTGGTCGAACTGGTGATGACCTCCACCGGCGTGGTCAATCCGTGGTCGCGGCGCAATCGCAGCCGTCGCGTGCAAGTGGCGATCGAACACGGGCAACTGGATCTGGCTGAAGGTCGCTGGGCCAGTGCGCAAAGGCATTTGACCCGAGCTGCGGAAGCCGAGCGCCAGCCACTGCTTTACTACCTCGGCGCCGCACGTGCGGCGAATGAACAGGGTCAGTACGAAGAAAGCGACCGTTTGCTCGAGCGTGCGCTGGAACGTCAGCCGCAAGCCGAGTTGGCGATAGCCTTGAGTCATGCCCAACTGCAGACCGATCGCGGCGACACCGACGGTGCGCTGGTGACCTTGCAGGCGATGCACGAACGGCATCCGCGCAGCGCGCAAACGTTGCGTCAATTGCAGCGTCTGCATCAGCAGCGTGGCGAATGGTCGGCGGTGATTCGTCTGCTGCCAGAGTTGCGCAAAGATAAAGTGCTGCCGCCAGCAGAACTGGCTGAACTCGAGCGCCGCGCCTGGGGTGAAAACCTGTCCTTGGCCGCGCATCGCGAAGAAGACGGCACGGTCGGTCTGCAATCGCTCAAGCGTGCGTGGGAGCAGCTGACTTCGGCGCAGCGTCAGGAAGCGCCGCTGGTGCTCGCCTATGCTGAGCAACTGCGCCAGCTTGGCGCTCAGGTCAAGGCCGAAGAAGTGCTGCGCACCGCGCTCAAGCGCAAATACGACAGCCATCTGGCGCGTCTGTATGGCCTGGTTCGTGGCAGTGATCCTGCGCGTCAGTTGCAGACTGCCGAAGGCTGGCTCAAGGAGCATCCGGCCGACGCAAGCCTGCTGTTGACCCTCGGGCGTCTGTGTCTGCAAACCAGTCTGTGGGGCAAGGCCCGTGATTATCTGGAAAGCAGTCTGCGTGTGCAGCGCAATCCGGAAACCTGTGCGGAGTTGGCGCGTCTGCTTGCACAGCTCGGCGATACCGAACGCAGCAATCTGTTGTTCCAGGAAGGTCTGGGGCTGCTCGATGAGCGGCTGCTGGCGGCGCCTTTGCCGGTTGCAGCGAAGGTCTGAAAGGCGGGGGAGCTGGCTCCCTCGCGAACTTTCAATGAGTGAAAATTCCACTTCTTCAGGTGCCTGAGGCAAAGTCCTACAGAGTGGTTCACCGTTTCCCTCCGGCCCTGTCGGGTTTTCCCTACACCTCTGGTGAACTGTCGGCAGGCCCTCGCCTTGAAAGGCTGACACGCTTTCCTCTACCGTAACCGTCTGTCTCTACTGTTACGGAAAAGCCATGTCGTTGGCCTGCTCACGCTCCTTGTTCTTCATGGCTTTCATTGCGGGGGCCTTTGCTCTGGGAGCTTCCTATTATCTCGAATACGTGGTCGGCCTGACGCCTTGCACCTTGTGCCTGGTGCAGCGGCTGTTCCTCACTCTGCTGTGCATTGTCAGCGGCGTGGCGGCGGTGCACGGTCCGCGGCGTGTGGGCATGTGGTGGTACTGGCTGTTTGCGCTGGGCGCGAGTCTGGGCGGAACCACCGCTGCCTGGCGGCAGGTGTTGATCCAGAGTGACTCCATGCTGCAACTGGTCAAATGCTCGCCCACCGTGGAATCGCTTTTCAGCGGCTTGCCGTGGATATGTGCTTTGCAACGGATGTTCAACGGTGGCGCCGATTGCGCGGAAATCTCATGGACGCTGTTCGATCTGAGCATCCCGGAATGGAGTCTGCTGTTTTTTGTCGGTGTCTCGATTCTTGCGGTTTATCAGTTGCTGCGTCTGATCTGGAGCGCTCTGCAGCGACCGGTCAGCGACGAAGCGTCGCATCACTCGCTGGTCAGGGATTAAACACTTGTATGAACTTTATCTCCTGCGTACCTTGAAGCCATAGGCGTGCGGGCATAATCTGGCCGGCACGTGTCATTGGATTTATGTTGCTCGATGACGCTCTGCCCGATCGTCCACCCAGTCAAATCAGAACAGGGGCGCGGGTGTAGAGCAGCATGACCCACAAGGGAAGAGAGATCGCCATGCTCGAAAGTTGTCAGAATGCTCAGGAACGTTGGGGTGGGGTTCATCTGCTGATCGACCGCTGGTTGCAGGAGCGTGAAGAGCTGATCGGCGCCTACGACAAACTCGGTGCGCAGCCTGATTCGCTGTCCGAAAGCCGCAAGCCTTTGCTGGAATTTTGCGGTGTGCTGGTCGATTACGTATCGGCGGGGCACTTCGAAATCTATGAACAGCTGACTGGCGAAGCCAAGGCGTTCAACGACAAGCGCGGTCTGGAACTCGCCGAAACGATCTACCCGCGCATCGACGTCATTACCGAGAAGCTGCTCGCGTTCAACGACCTGTGCGATGAAGGCAAATGCGTTGCAGAGAAATTCAAGGAGCTCGGGGGGTTGCTGCACGAACGCTTCGAACTTGAAGACTGCCTGATCGAAGTGCTGCACACGGCACACAAGGCAGAAGATCCGGTTCAGGCCTGATCCGCGACCTTCATGAAAAACGGTGCGCCCGAAAGCGCACCGTTTTTTTATGCCCGATCAGCTCGTTGCGCCACGCAGTTCCACTTCAAATACCAGCGGCGTGAAGGGCGCGATCAGGTCGCCGGCACCGTCGGCGCCATAGGCCTGATCCGATGGAATCACCAGCCGCCACTTCGCACCCACCGGCATGTTCTGCAAGGCGGTGCGCCAACCGGCGATCACGCTGTCGAGGTTGAACCACTGCGGCTGGGTGTTCTGATCGAACACGGTGCCATCCGGCAGCTTGCCGACATACAGCACCTGCACTTTTCCGTCGGGGCCGGCCTTGGCGCCACTGCCCGCAACGAGCTCGGTCAGGAGGATGCCATCGGCCAGTTCCTTCACCCCCGGCTTGGCTTTTTCTGCGCTGAGAAAGCGTTGCTCGTTTTCCATCGCGGCGTCGCTCGATTGGCGTGAGGCCTGCTCGGCATTGCGCGATTCGTGATCGGCCAGAATCTGTTCGATGCGCGCTTCACTCAATGCCAATGGCTTGCCCTGATACGCCTGTTGCAGACCTTCAATCAGCGCCTGGATCTGCAACTGCGGCACCTCCTGGCGCAGCCGTTCTCCGAGGCTGGCACCGAGGCTGTAAGCCAGGTCATGAGCATCGTTCGCGGTAGTTTTTTCATCGGCATACGCCGCCGAAAAAAACACGCAGAGGGACAAAATAATGTAGCGCGACATGGGCACTCTCCGACCTGAGATGCGGGGGATTATGCCAGTGCGAACGCCTGCATCGGTGAACTGCTTTTTCATCGGTGCAGAACATTTCGGCGTCGGTGCAACGCAACGGCAGAGATACTGTCAACATGCCCTAGCGGCGGTATCAGCAGAGGTCTAGTATGAGCCGCACTCACGTCAGCCAGGAGGTAAACCATGTCGGCCACCAAGAAGCCTGTAAATACTCCGTTGCACCTACTCCAACAGTTGTCGGGCAGCCTGCTCGAGCATTTGGAAAACGCTTGCTCGCAAGCCTTGGCTGATGCTGAAAAATTGCTCGCCAAGCTGGAAAAACAGCGTGGCAAGGCGCAGGAAAAACTGCACAAGTCGCGCACCAAATTGCAGGACGCCGCCACTGCCGGCAAAGCCAAGGCTCAGAACAAAGCCAAGTCTTCCGTGAAAGAACTCGAAGAGCTGCTCGACGCACTGAAAGATCGTCAGTCCGAGACCCGCAGCTACATTCTGCAACTCAAGCGTGATGCTCAGGAAAGCCTGAAACTGGCCCAGGGTGTTGGCCGTGTTCAAGAAGCAGTGGGCAAAGTATTGTCGTCGCGCTCGGCCAAACCGGCAGCAGTGCCGGCGAAGAAAGTCACTGCCAAACCTGCTGCAAACAAAGCTTCGGCGAAGACCGCTGCGGCCAAGCCTGTTGCTGCCAGAGCCGCTGCCAAACCAGCGGCCAAGGCGCCGTTGAAAGCGGCTGCCAAACCTGTAGCGAAAACCGCCGCCAAGAAACCCGCTGCGGCGAGCGCGGCAAAACCGGTGGCGAAAACTGCTGCAGCCAAACCCGCTGCAACCAAGCCAGCAGCGAAGACTACCGCTGCCAGATCGACTGCAAAACCGGCCGCAACCAAAGCCGCGCCAGCTAAAACCGCAGCCGCCAAACCTGCGGCCAAAGCCGCGGTAAAACCCGCTGCCAGAACTTCCGCTGCGAAGCCAGCTGCCAAGACTGCGGCTAAACCCGCCGCCGCCAAACCTGCTGCGAAAATAGCGGTAAAACCGGCTGCCAAACCAGCCGCAACATCCGCGGCAAAACCTGCGGCAAAAACCGCCGCGAAACCGGCCACCAAGCCTGCTGCGAAACCGGCTGCTGCCAAGCCTGCGACCGCTGCTGCGAAACCTGCTGCAACCAAACCAGCGTCCAGGCCAGCCGCTAAACCAGCGGTGAAAAAGCCAGCCGCTGCCAAGCCAGCTGCCAGCAAACCGGCTACTACTCCAGCGGCCAAGCCAGCCACCCCGGCAACCCCGGCTGCTCCTGCCGCGTCGGCACCGTCGTCCGCTGCTCACTCGACCCCTTCGACTGCGCCAGCGCCAGCCGCTTCGTCGAACGCCAGCAGCACGCCAACCAGCGCTTCCTAAGTGCCGGTTGCCGCGACGCGCAGCACTTGCAGCGCGTCGCGGTCCAGGCTGGCGGCAGTGCCGGCCAAACCTTCAAGCCAGGTCACCGAACCTCCCTCGTTGCGCGCCCATTCCTGCGCCACACCTTCAAGCCGCGACAGCAAGGTTCGTTCAGCTTCCAGCTCGAGTGATTTGATTTGCTCGCGCATGCCTTTTACCACCGCATCATCGACGGCCCGCGCTTTCCATTGCATGCGCAGGGTTCGCAGCGGCTGCACCACCTCGATATCCCAAGGCGCAGTCAGGGCCTTGAGCAAATCCACGCGCGGTTCATCGCAGGCCACTGCACGCTGCTCCAGCCACAAACCGCACAGCAACAGGCAAACATTGGCGCCCGCCGTTTGCAGTCGCAGGCAGGCATCTTCCACGCCGGGTCGGGCGTAGACATCAATGGCAAAGCTCCACAGGTCAGAGGACATCGTGCTACTCGCGCCAGTTGTGAGCGAAGCTGGTAGACTCCGCCGCCATTATGATCCGACTTCAGAACCTGACTTTACAGCGTGGCCCGCAACGTCTGCTAGAAGACGCCGAGCTGACCCTGCACGCCGGCCACAAAGCCGGCCTCATCGGCGCCAACGGTGCCGGCAAATCCAGCCTGTTCGCCTTGCTGCGCGGCGAGTTGCACCCGGATTCGGGCGACTGCCTGCTGCCGGCCGACTGGCGCATCGCGCACATGCGTCAGGAGGTCGACACCCTCGAGCGCCTTGCGGTCGATTATGTGCTCGATGGCGACCTGCGTCTGCGCGAGGTGCAGCGCGAGCTTGCCGCCGCCGAGGAGGCGCACGACGGCACCGCGCTGGCGCGCCTGCATGCCGAACTCGACAGTGCCGACGGTTACACCGCCGATGCGCGGGCGCGCAAGCTGCTCGCTGGTCTTGGCTTCACCAACGAGCAGATGGACCGCCAGGTAGGCGATTTCTCCGGTGGCTGGCGGATGCGTCTGAATCTGGCGCAGGCGCTGATGTGCCCGTCGGATCTGCTGCTGCTCGACGAACCGACCAACCACTTGGACCTCGATGCGATCATCTGGCTGGAAGAGTGGCTGAAGAGTTATCCGGGCACCTTGCTGCTGATTTCCCACGACCGCGATTTCCTCGATGAGGTGGTCGATCACGTTGCGCATGTCGATCAGCGCAAACTGACCCTCTATCGTGGCGGCTACACCGCGTTCGAACGCGCCCGTGCCGAGCGTCTGGCCCAGCAGCAACAGGCCTACGAGAAGCAGCAGGCGCAGCGTGCGCACATGGAAAGCTACATCGCTCGCTTCAAGGCGCAAGCGACCAAGGCCCGTCAGGCGCAGAGCCGGATCAAGGCGCTGGAGCGCATGGAAGAATTGTCGGCGGCCCACGTCGATTCGCCGTTCGACTTCGTCTTCCGCGAGTCGACGAAGATCTCCAGCCCGCTCATCGATCTGTCCGATGCACGCCTGGGTTATGGCGACAAGACCATCCTCGAGAAGGTCAAGCTGCAACTCACCCCAGGTGCGCGGATCGGTCTGCTCGGGCCGAACGGCGCGGGTAAATCGACGCTGATCAAGAACCTCGCCGGCGAGCTCGAACCGCTGGCCGGACGCCTGACCCGTGGCGAGAACACCGTGGTCGGCTACTTCGCTCAGCATCAGCTCGACTCGCTGGATTCCAAGTCCAGCCCGTTGCTGCACTTGCAGCGTTTGGCGCCGGGTGAGCGCGAGCAGACCTTGCGCGACTTTCTCGGCGGCTTCGACTTCCGTGGCGCGCGCATCGATGAGCCGGTGCTGAATTTCTCCGGTGGCGAGAAGGCGCGTCTGGCCCTCGCGTTGATCGCCTGGGAACGGCCGAACCTGCTGCTGCTCGACGAACCGACCAACCACCTCGACCTGGAAATGCGCCTGGCGCTGACCATGGCTCTGCAGGAATTCAGCGGTGCGGTGCTGGTGGTGTCTCACGATCGGCACTTGCTCAAGAGCACCACCGATAACTTCTATCTGGTCGCCGACGGCAAGGTCGAAGAGTTCGATGGCGACCTCGAAGACTACGCGCGCTGGCTGGTGGAATACCGCCAGCGCAATGCGCCGGTCAGCAACACGCCGGTCAATCCGGACAAGACTGACAAGAAAGCTCAGCGTCAGGCAGCGGCAGCGTTGCGTCAGCAACTGGCGCCGCACAAGCGCGAGGCCGACAAGCTTGAAGCTGAACTGGGCAAGCTTCACGAGAAACTCGCCAAGGTCGATGCCAGCCTCGGTGACAGCGATATCTACGAGCCGGCGCGCAAGAACGAATTGCGCGATCTGCTGGCCGAGCAGGCGAAACTGAAGGTGCGTGAAGCCGAGCTGGAAGAGGCCTGGATGGAAGCGCTGGAAACCCTGGAAAGCATGCATGCGGAGCTGGAGGCGTTGTCCTGATGGAAGCCTTCAAGCTGCCGTTCTCGGCGGTATGGGTCGAGCCGATCTGGTTCACCGCGCAGATTCTGCTGATTCTGCTGGCCGGTTACCTGACCCAGCGTTTCGTTGCCAAAGGCCTGACTCGCCTGGGTGAGCGCTATCCGTTCCCGCCGCAATTGCTGATGCCACTGCGCGGCGTGTTGCGCTGGCTGATCATGGGCAGCGCGCTGCTCTTCGTGCTCGAGCGCCTTGGCGTCTCCGCCACGGTGTTGTGGACGGCGCTATCGGGTTTTGTCGCGGTGGCGGCGGTGGCGTTCTTCGCCATGTGGAGCGTGCTGTCGAACCTGCTGTGCGCGATTCTCATCTTCACCGTCGGGCCGTTCCGCCTCGGCGACGTAGTCGAGCTGGTGGATACCACCGACAAGCCTGGCGTCAAAGGTCGGGTGATCGCGATCAATCTGCTCTACACCACGCTGGTCGAAGCCGAAGAGTTGGGCACCGGCAGCGCCATGGTGCAGGTGCCCAACAGCCTGTTCTTCCAGCGTTCGGTGCGGCGTTGGCGCGGGACCGATGTGTTTCCGTCGAGCGGGTTCGAGAAGTAGCTTTCGCGTCGTCGGTTCGGACGCCTTCGCGAGCAGGCTCGCTCCCACATTTGAATGCGTTCTCCTGTGGGAGCGAGCCTGCTCGCGAAGGGGCCATCAGCAACACCTGCAACATTCAGCAAGAAATCGGTAGTCATCCCCACGAAGCCGCATTAGCTTAGGCATTTGTCACAAGCATCAGGCGAGGTATGCGATGGAGCTTCAAACATGGCTGGCATTCTTTGCCGCCTGCTGGGTGATCAGTCTGTCCCCGGGCGCGGGCGCCATTGCGTCGATGTCCAGCGGTCTGCAATACGGGTTCTGGCGCGGCTACTGGAACGCACTGGGCCTGCAGATCGGTCTGGCGGTGCAGATCGCGATTGTCGGCGCGGGTGTTGGCGCTGTGCTCACCGCTTCGGCCACGGCGTTCCATGCGATCAAATGGTTCGGTGTCGCCTATCTGGTTTACCTGGCGATCAAGCAATGGCGGGCGCTGCCCATGGACATGAGTGATGACGCCGCGGTGCGACCGATCGGCAAGCCGCTGGCCTTGGTATTCCGTGGCTTTCTGGTGAACATCAGCAACCCCAAGGCGTTGGTGTTCATGCTCGCGGTGTTGCCTCAGTTCATCAATCCCCATGCACCGCTGCTGATACAGTATGTGGTGATCGGCGTGACCATGGTTTTCGTCGATCTGATTGTCATGGCCGGCTACACCGGGCTGGCGTCGAAGGTGCTGCGCCTGCTGCGCACGCCCAAGCAACAGAAGCGCATGAACCGCACCTTTGCCGGATTGTTCATTGGCGCGGCGGCGTTCATGGCGACGTTGCGCAAAGCGGCGGCCTGAAGCGCGCAGGCAGAAAAAAGGCGACCTCAACAGGTCGCCTTTTTTGCTGTCGCTGAGACATCGGATTGACACTCGACTGTGGCGAGGGAGCAAGCTCCCTCGCCACAAAAGCCCTCAGTTTCAATTCAACGCAGGATCACCGGTGCGGTATCGCGCGGCAAGTTGTTGCGTTGCGGTGCCTCTCGTGGCTGCTCGTAACCGCCACCACCGAGTTGCATGCTCAATTGCCCGGCCACGTCCTCGCCCAAAGCTTTGGACACCTCACGCACCACTCGAGGGCGGTTCAGCGAGATCTTGATGTCGCGATGGTTCACCAGTTTGGTGTCCTGCGCTTCACCCATCGCCGTGAAGGCCGAGGTGATCTCGTAGGTCTTGGTGTTGATCAGGCTGAAATCCGCCACCAGCGTCAGGCCCAGCACCGCCGAATAGCTGTCGGTGTGCGCCAGCTCGTTGATGTCCTGGGTGAAATCGATGTCGGACACGGTGCCGAACAGCACGTAGTCGGCGCCTTTGAAGTTGCCGGCCTTGATGCGCTTGATCACGTCATACACATCGCCTTTGGAGGACGCGGTGTACGGCGTGCCCTGCACCAGTTGGAACATGCCGGTACGGAGGATTTCACCCTTGATGTCGCCGGTGAATTTGCGTAACTCGCCCTGTTCGATGTAGCTGGTGGTCGCTTCGATCTCGTTGTAGCTCGAAGATCCGCTGGCGCTGTAGTAACTCTCGCGGTGATTGCTCTGCGCCGAAACGATGTGGATGTATTGCTCCACGCGCTCCTGATACGCCAGATCCGTCACCGCCACTTTCGGGGCCGCCTGCACGCTGAACGCGCAAGCCAGGGCCATCATGCCAATCCATGTGCGCATCGATTAACGCTCCGTGGTTTTGCGGATCTCTTTTTCGTCCATCCACTCGGCCAGACCGCTTTCAACGTCGATCAACTGCAGGCTGAATTTGTAGAAGACGTCCTTGTAATCGCTGCTGCGCTTGACGATCGAGCTGATCGAACCTTCGATGCGGTACTTGGCAGCGATCATGTTGCCGGTCTTGGCCACGGTGCTTTTCTTGTACAGACCGCTCTGGTTCTGCAGCTTGAGCTGATCAACCTGGCTCTGCATCGCATTGTTGTCGCTGGCGAAGCGCGCGACACCGGTCTTCATCAACTGCGTTTTGATGCTGGTGGTGATTTCGCGAGTGTCGATGTACTCGCTGGTCTTGTTCTTCACGTCGTAGACCTGAACCACCGGACGGCCCTGCAGGATGCCGGACTGGGCCAGCGAGCGGGTCATCGACTCGGCGATCATTTGCAGGTCGGTCGAACCGAATTCGTTGGTCACGGTTTCAACCGCTTTGGTGTCGCCGTAGCTGATGTTCTTGCTGCCCAGAGTCGGCGAGGTGTTGGCGCAACCGGAGGCGAGCAGGGCGATGACGGCGATGCAGGAAAAGCGTGCAAACATGAGAAAGCTCTCTCAATCAGAAATAGGGTGGCGGGCTTAAGGCGTCTTGATTTCCAAACGGAAATCCACGGCTTTCGGGGTCGGGGCGATGGCCTGAATGAAGCTGGTCTGGGCGCCGTACATCATCTGGCTTTTCCAGACTTCTTCTTCGGCAACCGGAAAACCTTCGGCGCCAAGCCAGGCGAAGCGGTAGTAGAAGATCTTGTTGCTGTTGAGGGTGTTGCTCAGCTGCACGTTGACGGTCATGAAGCCGTTTTCGCGGGCGACGCGCATGGCGCCGACGACGATGTGTTTCTGCGGGCCCATGGCCACGACTTTGCTCGCGGCGCTGCCCGGCTCTGGCGGTGGCGGGGTGGCGCAGCCTGCCAGCAAGGCGAGGGCGGCGACGGCGATGATCTTCAAGCGCATTGCAAAGACTCCGTTCTTAAGGTTGTTTGAGGCTGGCGACGTTGGTCGCGCCAGCGCTCGGCAAAACGTGTGCGGCGATGCCGCCAGCGAATACCTGGTTGCCCACGGCACGCAGGCTGACCACTTGATAGCGCTGATCGACGGTGACCCTGACCACCGAGCCGCCGACGGCGCTCGGCAGGGTAACCTGATGCTCCCCCTTTTTCAGGCGCAGACGCACCACTTGGGTGTTGTCCGGCAGGGTGCGCCATGTACGGGTATCGGCACCTTCGAGCACTGCTGAAGAAATGCCTACGGCAAGGCCGGCCAGCGGGTTGGTTTCGTTGATCTGCTTCTGCGCCACGCCTTTGGTGATCGCGCGGACGGTGGTGCGGACGATGATCCCCGGCATGTCATCGCGCAGGGCGCGGCGGGACATGGCGGTGGTGCTGTTCAGCGCGGTCAGGTCGACCTGCTTGCCGTCGACGCCGATCTGCGCAAACGGCGCGGTGGAGGTGTCCGGTTTGATGATCGGGAACGACAACGGGGTGATTACCACGTTGTTGGAAATCGGCAGCGGCAGCGGTACGCGAATCGAGTCGCGCGCCGGGGCAAGACCGCTCTGGACCACGATCAGAATGTCGCTGTCGTCAGACTTCGAAGGCTTGTCGAGATTGACCAGCGCCTGCTCGAGCAGCGGTGTGTTCGGGCGCAGTTCGGCGGCTTTGCGATAACCCGGCGCAGCCAGATCCTTCTCGCCCAGGGCTTCGTAGACGAAACCGGCGAGGTAATGGCTGAACGCACTCTGGTAGCTGTTTTTCAGGCCGACCACTTCCGGTGCGTCGAGGCTGGCAACCGGATAACCCTGCAGATCCTTGTACTGGGTCTTGATGCCTTCCTTCTCGGCCTGTTCTTCGCTCTTGAGGTATTCCTTGTCGCGCAGGTCGGCGATCACCGCTTCGCGTTCGTGGGTCTTTTTGATCGCAGTGCGGGCGCCATCGAAATCGTTGACCGCCAACAGGTTCAGGGCCATCTGCGTGGTCAGCATGACTTTTTCATAGTCATAGCCTTCGTAGCGGCGC
The DNA here is from genome assembly GCF_030209115.1 of Pseudomonas sp. FR229a. Lineage (NCBI taxonomy): Bacteria > Pseudomonadati > Pseudomonadota > Gammaproteobacteria > Pseudomonadales > Pseudomonadaceae > Pseudomonas > Pseudomonas sp. FR229a. The sequence continues at coordinate 358,222 of NZ_JARVSP010000008.1, forward strand.
ACCTTGTCGTTGACGATGAAGCTGCCGAACTGTGCCAGGTACTTGGCCGAGTCGAGCTTGACCGCGTCTTCCCATTGACCGACCACCTGATCGGCGCTGCCCCAGGCGTTCTGGCTGCCCGACAGGTCGCCCTTGGCGCGCAGCAGTTCGCCTTTCTCGAAGTAATAGAGCAGGTCTTTATCGGTGCCGGTGTTGTTTTTTTCCAGCAGGGTCAGAGCAGCGTCGACGTTGCCGGAAGCCAGTTGCTGGTTGGTCTGGGCCAGTTCGGAATCGTAGTTGCGAAACGCTGCACAGCCGGACAACAGCGTGACGGCGCTGAGCGCGAGCAGCATGGGAGCGCGGAATGCCATGGGTACTTCTTCCCTGAGTGACGAAAACTTGCAGCCGCGGGTGCTGGTCGGGCTGGTGTGACCTATCGACGGCGGCGCTGGCCTCCTGCCAATTCCTCACGGGAGAGGAGCTTTGGTGCCGGCTCGCTGGGCGAGGGCGCGGCATTATAATCGCCGAGTGATGGCTATGTAATAGCTTTTTGAGTCCATTTTCTGAAGCTGTGCCATCACCTATCCGCAGACGCGGGTTTCTCCGGTGCAGGTCTTTGATTCGGCACGAAGGCTGATCCGACGGTAAAAACCTGATCCCGGAATACCCGCAGGTGCAGAATCTGGCGATCCTGGTCGACGCGCAATTCAAAAGGGTGATCGATGGGTGCAGTCGCGAAGCGGAAGCTGTGCAGGCCTTTCTTCAGGCGCAGGCGGGCCACCAGTGTCTTGTCCGGCAATGCTCGCCAAGTGCGGGTGTCGGCTTCTTCGAAAGGATCATGCTGGGTGACGGTCAACGATGCTTTCGCCGGGTTGCGCTCGTTTTCCTGCGCCTGACCGATGGCTGCCATGTTGGCGCGGAACATCGCCCGCGAGATGATTTCCGGCATGTCGTCGCGCAGTGTGCGCATGGACATGTCGGTCACGCTGTTGATCACCACCAACGGCTGTTTGCGACCGTCCACGGTAATGTGGTTGAAGTGGGGCGTGACTGCGTCCGGCACCATCACCGGGAATGAAATCGGCGCAATGATGACCAGCGTTTCGTTCAGACGAACCGGGATCGGCACCTGCACGGAGCTGCGAGCAGGAGCCAGGCCGCTCTGGATAATCAGCAGCACGTCGCTTTCATCGGCTTTCGCGGGCGGTTTGTCGAGATTACGCAGGGCTTTTTGCAGCAAGGGCATGTCCGGCCGCAGTTCAATCGCCTGGCGATAACCGGCCGCTGCGAGGGCGCGCTCGCCGAGGGCTTCATAGGTGAAGCCGGCCAGATAGTGGCTGAAGGCACTCTGGTAGCCGTTTTTCAGCTCCACGACCTGCGGAGCCTCGAGCAGGGCGACCGGGTAGCCCTCCAGGTCCTTGTAATGCGGGGTCTTGCCTTGGACCTTGGCCTGCTCTTCGGCCGCTTCGTATTGCTGTTCACGCTGGCGGGCGATCAATGCTTCGCGTTCGTGGGTTTTCTTGATGTCTGCGCGGGCGCCGGCGAAGTCATTGACGGACAGCTGGTTCAAAGCCATCTGTGTGGTCAGCATGACCTTTTCGTAATCGTAGCCTTCATAGCGGCGCAACTTGTCGTTGACCAGCATGGTGCCCATTTCATCACCGAAGCGCGCCAGTAATTTCATCGCGCCGGACGGGTTGGCCTCTTCGCGCTGGAAGATCATCCGGTCGGCACTGCGCAAGGCGTCCTGACTGTCGGGCAGGGCACTGCCAGCACTGAGGATCGCGCCTTTTTCGAGGTAATACAGCAGATCCTTGTCTTCCCACGGGTTGTGCATTTCCACCAGTGCCAGAGCGCCCGTGAGATTGCCCCGGGTCATTTCCTCGGTGGTCTGCTGCATTTCAAGATCGTAGTTGCGATAGGCGGCACAACCGCTCAACTGACCAGCCACGCAGAGCAGCAAAACGAACGGGATACTCCGCATTGACCTTGTTTCCTTGCGCGCGAATGCTCTGGGGCGGGCAGTATAAAGTGGATGATGGCAAATGGCTGCGATCTTCCTCGAGCGGGTCGAGGACAATTGGCAGCGGGCAGTGCGGCCATACTCGGCGACAAACGCTGCCACCGTCTGCCGGGTATTTCCTGCCAATCAGAGCGAAACGCCGACAAAGCTTGAGGGAAACGTCTGCGAAGTGAACAATATGTAACTTCGCATTTCCATTTGAGATTCGTTCATGACTGCCTCGTCCCGATTGCTGGCCTGGCTGCTGTTCCCGTTATTGTCCCTGAGCAGCCTGCCGCTGCTGGCCGATACCGTGGAAGGCGCGCCGCAAGCGCTGCACCTGCTCGATTACATCAGTGCCGACTACCCGCCGACGGTCGCGGCAGGCAAGGTCATCGACGATGGCGAATACCGTGAACAGCTGGAGTTCACCCAGGTTCTGCAAGGCTTGATTACCGCATTGCCAGCCAAACCCGAAAAAGTCGCGCTGGAGCAGGGCGTGAAGTCTTTGCACGCCGCGATCAGTGCGAAGCAGGATGGCGCCGAAGTTGCGCGTCAGGCCCGACAGTTGGGGGCGAAACTGGCCGTGGCGTATGAAGTCAGCCAAGCGCCGATCATTACCCCGGACCCGACGCGCGGTGCGCCGCTGTACGCGCAGAACTGCTCGGTATGCCACGGCGATACAGGCGCTGGCGACGGCCCGGCCGGCGTCGGCCTGACCCCTGCGCCAGCCAACCTGCGCGACGCCGCGCGCATGGATCACCTGAGCCTGTACGCGATCTACAGCACCCTTGGCCAAGGCGTCGAAGGCACCGACATGCCGGCGTTCGCCGATCAGCTCGATGATCGCCAGCGTTGGGATCTGGCTACTTATATCGCCGGCTTCAGTGCCGATGCGGCAGCGGCCAAGTCCGCCAAGGTCTACAACATCGCCGATCTGGCCCGCCAGACCCCGGCCGAAGTGCAGGCAGCCGAGGGCGCAGAGATCGCGGCGACATTCCGTGCCCAGCGCGCACAACCACCGCAGGTCAAACGCGGCCCGGCGCAGTTGCTCGATTACACCGCCGCCACGCTGGACAAGAGCCTCGCGGCCTATCGCGCGGGTGAGCACGATCAGGCCTATGACCTGTCGGTAGCGGCGTATCTGGAAGGCTTCGAACTGGTGGAAAGCTCGCTGGATAACGTCGATGCCAACGTGCGCAAGGACACCGAAAAATCCTTGATGGCGTACCGGCAGTCGCTGCAGGACGGCCTGCCCGTCGAGCAGGCCGAGCAGCGTCTGGACGCGGCCAAGGCCAAGCTCAAGGAATCCGCCGGCCTGTTGGGCAGCGATGGCTTGAGCTGGTCGCTGAGCTACATCTCCGGCCTGCTGATCCTGCTGCGTGAAGGCCTGGAAGCGATTCTGGTGCTGGCGGCGATCCTCGCTTTCCTGCGCAATACCGGCCAGCAGTCAGCGGTGCGCAGCGTCAACGTGGGTTGGGGGCTGGCATTGCTGGCGGGCCTGGGCACCTGGGCACTGGCCGCTTATGTGATCGATGTCAGCGGTTCGCAGCGTGAACTGCTGGAAGGCGCCACTGCGCTGTTTGCCAGCGTCATGGTGCTGTGGCTCGGCGTGTGGATGCATGACCGGCGTCACGCCGCGGCCTGGCAGGATTACATCAAGAGCAGCCTGGTCGGCGGCGGGGGACGTTTCGGCTTCGCGATCCTCGCGTTTTTCTCGGTGTACCGCGAGCTGTTCGAGGTGATCCTGTTCTACGAAACCCTGTGGTTGCAGGCCGGGCCTGCCGGGCACAACGCCGTGCTGGCCGGCGGCGCGACCGCTCTGGTTTTGTTGGTCGGTCTGGCCTGGGTGATTCTGCGTGGCTCGGCGAAACTGCCGCTGACCTTATTCTTCAGCATCAACGCCGCGCTGCTGTGCGCGTTGTCGGTGGTCTTCGCCGGGCACGGCGTGAAGGCCTTGCAGGAAGCCGGGATCTTCGGCACGCGGCCGGTGGCGTTCTTTGAATTCGACTGGCTGGGGATCCACGCCGATGCCTATTCGCTGATTGCGCAGGCGGTAGCGATCGTGGCGATTGTGCTGTTGTATGGGCGTAGCTGGGTGGCTGAGAAGCGCCGGGTTTCGGCTGCCTGAAAGCATTCGCTGCGCTCATATTCGCGAGCAGGCTCGCTCCCACAGGTTCGGTCTGTATCCTGTGGGAGCGAGCCTGCTCGCGAATTTTTTGGAGGCAAGAACATGCGTGTATGGATCGATGCCGACGCCTGTCCACGGGCGGCGAAGGATCTGGTGGTGAAGTTCGCCCTCAAGCGCCAGTTCGAAGTGGTCCTGGTGGCCGGGCAGCCGCAGATCAAACCGGGTTTGGCCATCGTCAAACTGATCGTAGTGCCGAGCGGGCCGGACGCGGCGGATGATTATCTGGTCGAGCACGCGGTGCCGGGTGAGCTGGTGATCTGCAGCGATATTCCATTGGCCGATCGGCTGGTGAAGAAGGGCGTGGCGGCGCTGGATCCGCGCGGCAAGGAGTTCGATGCGCAGAACATGGGCGAGCGTCTGGCGGTGCGGAATCTGTTTACCGATTTGCGCGAACAGGGTCAGATGAGCGGCGGCCCGGCACCATTTGGCGAGCGCGAGAAGCAGGCGTTTGCCAATGCTTTGGACCGGATTCTGACCCGGCTCATCCGCGAGCGCTGAAAAGATCGCAGCCTGCGGCAGCTCCTACAGGGGCGGTGTATGCCGCAATATCACGGCGCGACACGAAACCTGTAGGAGCTGCCGAAGGCTGCGATCTTTTGATTTCAAGCGTCGTTTTCGTGGGTCAGTTCGAGCACACGGTCGACCAGTTTGTTGATGCCCGAAGCCGCTTCGCTGATGGTCTGCGCCAGCATGTACGCCGGGGTGGTCACCAGTTTGCGCGCCTTGTCTTCGACGATGTCGGTGACGGCGCACTCTTCGTGGGTGGCGCCCATTTTGTTCATTGCCGCAGCGGTGTCGGCGTCGTTGCCGATGGTGCAGGTCACCCCGGGGCCGTAGATTTTTGCTGCCAGCGCCGGGGAGATGCAGATCAGCCCGACCGGTTTGCCCGCTTCGGCAAACGCCTCGGCCAGGGCGAGCACTTCAGGTTGCACGGTGCATCCGGCGCCTTCGATGGCGAAGTTCGACAGGTTTTTCGCCGCACCGAAACCGCCGGGCACGAGCAGCGCATCGAAGTCCTCGACATCGGCGTCGCGGATATCCTTGACGTTGCCGCGGGCAATCCGCGCCGACTCCACCAGCACGTTGCGCGATTCCGGCATTTCTTCGCCGGTCAGGTGATTGATTACATGCAGTTGCGCAATGTTCGGCGCGAAGCACTGTACCTGCGCGCCGCGCTGGTCGAGGCGCAACAGGGTGATGACACTTTCCTGGATTTCGGCGCCGTCGTACACGCCACTGCCGGACAGGATCACTGCAACTTTTTTGCTCATGGGCTTCTCTCCAGATTCATGGCGCTCAATGTCCCTTAAATCGTCACGCGTTGCCATAGGGGCATGGGCGACGCACGCGGGGGCAGAGCGCTCTCTCAATGGATCGCAACGGCGGCGGGGTGTTCATTATTTGCCTTGGCTGCGCGCGTCAGCCGCCAGCGCGAGGCTTATTCGGCTGGCGTTTTAGGCTCGGCGGGATGGGTCGCTTCGGCCTGACGCAACTGCTCGGCCGCGGCGGCTTTGGCGATCTGCTCATCCTCATAGATCTTCTTCGCCAACTGCGCATTCTTGAAGCGGCGCCGCAGCCACAGACCCAGGCCGAGGATCAGCAACGCACCGAGCACCCACAGCTCATACTTCTTGATGCTGCCGAGCATGCCTTCCAGTACTGCGCCGAAGTGGTAAGCCGCAGCAGCCAGTGCACTGGCCCAGATCGCCGCGCCGATACCATTGAGCAGCAAGTAGCGTCCCGGCGGATAGCCGGACAGACCGATCGCCACCGGCATCACCGTGCGCAGGCCGTAGACGAAACGGAAGCTCAGGACCCAGATGTCCGGATGCCTGCGGATGTGCTCCAGCGCGCGGTCGCCCATCATCTGCCAGCGCGGTTTGCGCGCGAGCAACTTGCGCCCGTGCTTGCGCCCCAGGAAGTACCACAGCTGATCGCCGGCGTAACTGCCAAAGAACGCCACGACCACCACCAGGTTGATGTCCATGTATCCACGGAACGCGAGGAAGCCTGCGAGCACCAGGATGGTTTCGCCTTCGAAGAACGTGCCGAGAAACAAGGCAAAGTAGCCAAAGTCGTGCAGAAATTGTTGGAGCATTGTCTGGGTGCTGGCGAAATGAACGCGCAGCCTAACCCTTCGGGCACATTCATGAAAGTGTCCAAATGTGTCTCGACGTGAACAATTCCTACACCGAGAATGGAAAGCGGCTACCCGTCACAGGTCTCACACAACTGTCATCTGTTGGTCATAATGGCCGTCTATAACTGTCACGCTCGCCCGTTTGCCCGGGCTCAGGAGTCTGCCGTGAGCTTTACCCCCGCCAATCGTCTGTTTCCCGCCACCCGCCTGCGTCGCAATCGTCGTGATGATTTTTCCCGGCGGCTGGTGCGTGAAAACGTGCTGACGGTCGATGACCTGATCCTGCCGGTATTTGTGCTCGACGGTGAGAATCGCCGCGAAGCCGTAGCCTCGATGCCGGGCGTCGAGCGGCTGACGATTGATCTGCTGCTGGAAGAAGCGGCGAAGTGGGTCGAGCTGGGGATTCCAGCGCTGGCGCTGTTCCCGGTCACTCCGCCCGAACTGAAATCCCTGGATGCCGCCGAAGCGTGGAATCGCGAAGGTATCGCCCAGCGTGCCACTCGCGCTCTGCGCGAGCGCTTCCCTGAACTGGGGGTGATCACCGACGTGGCGCTGGACCCGTTCACCACCCATGGTCAGGATGGCATTCTCGACGAAGACGGCTACGTGCAGAACGACATCACCGTCGATGCGCTGGTACGTCAGGCCCTGTCCCACGCTGAGGCCGGCGCTCAGGTCGTCGCGCCATCGGACATGATGGACGGCCGCGTCCAGGCCATTCGTGAAGCGCTGGAAATAGCCGGTCACGTCAACGTGCGCATCATGGCCTACTCGGCCAAATACGCCAGCGCCTACTACGGCCCGTTCCGCGATGCGGTGGGGTCGGCGTCGAATCTCGGCAAGGCCAACAAGGCCTCTTACCAGATGGATCCGGCCAACAGCGACGAAGCGCTGCACGAAGTCGGTGCGGACTTGTCCGAAGGCGCGGATATGGTCATGGTCAAACCGGGCATGCCCTACCTGGACATTCTTTTTCGGGTCAAAGATGCCTTCAAGGTGCCGACCTTCGTCTATCAGGTCAGTGGCGAATACGCCATGCACATGGCCGCTATCCAGAATGGCTGGTTGAGCGAAGCGGTGATCCTCGAGTCACTGACCGCCTTTAAACGTGCCGGTGCAGATGGCATCCTGACTTACTTTGCCGTTCGTGCCGCTCAATTGTTACGAGAGCAGAAATAGCCCTCCCAGGAACATTCCATGAATACCGAAGGACTCACTGAAGTTGCCGTAAAAGAAGCTCAGCCGGTGGTCGAGCAGATCACCGAAACCCCGCCGGAAATGGAACCTGCGCCACCCGCGCCGGTTGCCGAAACTGCCGCGGCGGTGCCGGCGATCGCCATTCCCGGCCTGGATGACAGCAGCCTGTACATCCACCGCGAGCTTTCGCAATTGCAGTTCAATATCCGCGTGCTCGAACAGGCGCTGGACGAGTCCTACCCTTTGCTGGAGCGGCTGAAGTTCCTGCTGATCTTCTCCAGCAACCTCGACGAATTCTTTGAAATCCGCGTTGCCGGGCTGAAAAAGCAGATCACCTTCGCCCGTGAACAGGCCGGCGCTGACGGCTTGCAGCCGCATCAGGCGCTGGCGCGGATCAGCGAGCTGGTCCACGGTCACGTCGATCGCCAGTACGCTATCCTCAACGACATCCTCCTGCCCGAGCTGGAAAAGCATCAGGTGCGCTTCATCCGTCGGCGCAACTGGACCACCAAGCTCAAGACCTGGGTACGTCGTTATTTCCGCGACGAAATCGCCCCGATCATCACCCCGATCGGCCTCGACCCGACGCACCCGTTCCCGCTGCTGGTGAACAAGAGCCTGAACTTCATCGTCGAGCTCGAAGGCATCGACGCCTTCGGGCGCGACTCCGGTCTGGCGATCATTCCGGCGCCGCGTCTGCTGCCACGGATCATCAAGGTGCCGGAAGAAGTCGGTGGCGCTGGCGACAACTATGTGTTCCTGTCGTCGATGATCCACGCTCACGCCGATGACCTGTTCCAGGGCATGAAGGTCAAGGGCTGCTACCAGTTCCGCCTGACCCGAAACGCCGACCTGGCCCTCGACTCCGAAGATGTCGAAGACCTGGCCCGCGCCCTGCGTGGCGAGCTGTTCTCGCGGCGCTACGGTGACGCGGTGCGTCTGGAAGTCGCCGACACTTGCCCGAAACACCTCTCGGACTACCTGCTCAAGCAGTTCAACCTGAGCGAGACCGAGCTGTATCAGGTCAACGGCCCGGTCAACCTGACGCGGCTGTTCAGCATCACCGGTCTGGACAGCCATCCGGAGCTGCAATACACGCCGTTCACCCCGCAGATCCCGAAACTGCTGCAGAACAGCGAAAACATTTTCAGCGTGGTCAGCAAGCAGGACATCCTCCTGCTGCACCCGTTCGAGTCGTTCACCCCGGTGGTCGACCTGCTGCGCCAGGCGGCGAAAGACCCGCACGTGCTCGCCGTACGGCAAACGCTGTACCGCTCCGGGGCCAACTCCGAGATCGTCGATGCGCTGGTGGACGCCGCGCGTAACGGCAAGGAAGTCACTGCGGTGATCGAGCTGCGCGCGCGCTTCGACGAAGAATCCAACCTGCAACTGGCCAGCCGTCTGCAAGCGGCCGGTGCAGTGGTGATCTACGGTGTGGTCGGCTTCAAGACCCACGCCAAGATGATGCTGATCCTGCGCCGCGAGGCTGGCGAGATCGTCCGCTACGCACACCTCGGCACCGGGAACTATCACGCCGGTAATGCCAAGCTCTATACCGACTACAGCCTGCTGACCTCTGACGACGCTTTATGCGAAGACGTCGGCAAGCTGTTCAGCCAGTTGATCGGCATGGGCAAGACCCTGCGCATGAAAAAGCTGCTGCACGCGCCGTTTACCCTGAAGAAGGGCATGCTCGACATGATTGCCCGCGAAACCCAGTTCGCCCTCGAAGGCAAACCGGCGCACATCATCGCCAAGTTCAACTCGCTGACCGATCCGAAGATCATCCGTGCGCTGTACAAGGCCAGCCAGTCCGGCGTGCGCATCGATCTGGTGGTGCGCGGCATGTGCTGCCTGCGTCCGGGCATTGCCGGGGTCTCGCACAATATTCATGTGCGCTCGATCATTGGCCGCTTCCTCGAGCACACGCGGGTGTTCTACTTCCTCAACGGCGGCGACGAGCAGATGTTCCTCTCCAGCGCCGACTGGATGGAGCGCAACCTCGACAAGCGTGTCGAGACCTGCTTCCCGGTGGAAGGCAAGAAGCTGCTGACCCGGGTCAAGAAAGAGCTGGAGCTGTACCTGACCGACAACACCCACAGCTGGAGCCTGCAGTCGGACGGCCGCTACATTCGCAACACGCCCACCGGCAACCAGAACCCGCGCAGTGCGCAGGCCACGTTGCTGGAGCGGTTGGGCAGCCCGATATTGCCCGTTAGCAGTTAAGTGCTGGAAGTCAAAAGCCCCTCACCCTAACCCTCTCCCGGAGGGAGAGGGGACTGACCGAGGTGGATGTCAGGGTTACGCCGACTCGCAATACCGAGTCGAACTCAGGATTTAAAAAGCCCACAAATCGGCTTCCTCTCCCTCGGGAGAGGGCTGGGGTGAGGGGCAAGGCTCACGCAGTTCCTCAAACCGGACCCAATAAAAAAGGCGACCCCGACGGATCGCCTTTTTTGTGCCTGGAATGGCCTGTAGGAGCTGTCGAGTGCAACGAGGCTGCGATCTTTTGATCTTGATCTTTAACGACAAGATCAAAAGACCGCAGCCTGCGGCAGTTCCTGCAACGCAGATCAGTGCACCGTGAGAACGATGCCCACCCGCGTCAACCAGTCCGCCTCCAGCGCGAAATCCGCCTGGGTCAGCTGGTTCTCCTCCAGCCAGTTCTCGGGAAACTCCACATCCAGGCTGTCACCCTCGGCATGCAGGACCACCTGCGGCATCGCCTGGGTTCCGCGAATGTGATGGAACAGAATCGCAAAACGCAGCAGCACGCACAGGCGAATCAGCTTGATGCCGTCATCGCCGAACTCGGCGAATTTGTCCTTGGGAATGTTGCGGCGGTGGCCGCGTACCAACAGTGCGAGCATCTGCTGATCCTCGCGGGAGAAGCCGGCCAGGTCCGAGTGCTCGATCAGGTAGGCACCGTGCTTGTGGTAGTGATAGTGAGCGATGTCGAGCCCGACTTCGTGCACTTTCGCCGCCCAGCCGAGCAGCTCGCGCCAGATGCCGTCGTCCAGCTCCCAGTCCACGGCGACCTGATCGAATGCATGCAGGGCTTTGCGCTCGACCCGCGCCGCCTGTTCAAGATCGACGTGATAGCGCTCCATGAGCGAGGTCAGGGTGCGTTCGCGCACATCTTCGTGATGGTGGCGACCGAGCAGGTCGTAGAGCACGCCTTCGCGCAGCGCGCCGTCGCAGTGATCCATGCGTTGCAGTTCGAGGGCATCGAAAATCGCTTCGAGAATCGCCAGACCGGCCGGGAAGATCGCCCGGCGATCAGGCTTGATGCCTTCGAAATCGATCTTGTCGGCGTCGCCCAGTTTGAACAGCTTGCGCTTGAGCCACGCCAGGCCTTCTGCGTTGACCTCGCCGCTGCCATGGCCGCCGGCCTTCAGTGCCAGACCGATGGCGCGAATCGTACCGGAGGAGCCGATGGCCTCATCCCAGGTCAGGCGATGCAGGGCGTGTTCGATGCTCATGATTTCCAGCCGCGCCGCCGTATACGCCTGGGCGTAGCGCGCCGGGGTAATTTTGCCGTCCTTGAAGTAGCGCTGGGTGAAACTCACGCAGCCCATCTGCAGGCTTTCGCGCAGCAATGGCTCGAAGCGCTGGCCGATGATGAATTCGGTACTGCCGCCGCCAATGTCGGCGACCAAACGTTTGCCCGGCGTATCGGCGAGCGTGTGCGAGACGCCCAGATAGATCAGGCGCGCTTCTTCACGGCCGGAGATGACTTCGACGGTATGGCCGAGGATTTCCTCGGCGCGGCGGATGAACTCGCCACGGTTGCGCGCTTCGCGCAGGGCGTTGGTGCCGACGATGCGCACGGCGCCCAGGGGCATACCGTTGATCAGCTGAGCAAAGCGCTTGAGGCAATCGAGGCCGCGCTGCATCGATTCTTCATTGAGCTGGCGCGCATCGTCGATGCCGGCGGCCAGTTGGACCTTCTCGCCAAGGCGTTCGAGGATGCGGATTTCGCCGTTCCGGGCCTTGGCCACGACCATGTGAAAGCTGTTGGAGCCCAGGTCGATTGCGGCGATCAGGGACAGATTCTTGGCTTGGGATTGCGGCATGGTCAGGGGGTCTCGGTCGATAACCCCGACATCGTGCCACGATCAAACGCTGACGCCAACGCGCATGGCGCAAAGCCTTGATTCAGCATAGAAAGTCTGGAGATCGCGGCGCGGCCATTCGCGAGCAGGCTCGCTCCCACAGGTGAGCGCATTCCCATGTGGGAGCGAGCCTGCTCGCGAAGAGGGCATCACTGCCTCAGAAAATCTTCAGGCTGTCGCTTCCACGGTGCCAATAAAGTTCGCCAGCTCCGCCGTCTGCGGATTGGCAAACAGCACCTTTGGATCGCCCACCTCATGCACCTTGCCATGGTGCATGAACACCAGTTTGTCGCCGACTTCCCGGGCGAAGCGCATCTCGTGGGTGACCATGATCAGCGTCATGCCTTCCTTGGCCAGTTGCCGCACCACGCTGAGCACTTCATTGACCAGTTCCGGGTCGAGTGCCGAGGTGATCTCGTCGCACAGCAACACCTTCGGCGACATCGCCAGGGCCCGGGCAATCGCCACCCGCTGCTGCTGGCCGCCGGACAGGCGGTCCGGGAAGGCATCGAATTTCTCCCCGAGCCCGACTCGCTCGAGCATTTCCCGCGCCAGTTCGGCTGCCCTGGCCTTGGGCACTTTCTGCACCACTTGCGGCGCGAGCATGACGTTTTCGCCGACGGTCAGGTGCGGGAACAGGTTGAACTGTTGAAAGACCATGCCGACCTTTTGCCGCAGGCTGCGCAGATCGGCGCGGGCGGCATCGAGGTACTCGCCGTCGACTTCGATCACGCCATCGTTGATCGACTCCAGGCCATTGAGGGTGCGCAACAGGGTCGACTTGCCCGAGCCGCTGCGGCCGATGATCGCCACCACCTGGCCTTCTTCGACACTGAGGTCGATGCCTTTGAGCACGTGATGATCGCCATAGTATTTATGCAGGGCGGAAATTCTAAGCAGAGGCATGCAGTCTCCTTTCCAGGTAGCGCGCGCTGAGGGACAAGGGGTAGCAGAGCAGGAAATAGCCGAGGGCGACGAGGCCGTAGACCATGAACGGTTCGAATGTGGCGTTGGCGAGCATGCCGCCGGTCTTGGTCAGTTCGGTGAAACCGATGATCGATGTCACCGCTGTGCCTTTGACCACTTGCACCGAGAACCCCACGGTCGGCGCCACGGCGATGCGTAGCGCTTGCGGCAGAATCACGTAGCGCAGTTGCTCCAGCGGATTGAGCGCCAGGCTCGATGAGGCTTCCCACTGGCCGTGGGGAATCGCCTCGACGCAACCGCGCCAGATCTCCGCCAGATAGGCGCTGGTGAACAAGGTCAAAGCGATCGCCGCGGCCATCCACGGCGAAATTTCGATCCCGGCCAACGCCACGCCGAAGAACACCAGAAACAATTGCATCAACAGCGGCGTGCCCTGGAACAGCTCGATCCAGGTGCGGGCGATGCTGCTTGGCAGGGTGTTTTTCGAGATGCGCATGACCAGAATCAGCAGGCCGACCAGACCGCCGCCAATGAACGCCACCAGCGACAGCGCCAGCGTCCATTGCAGGCCGGTGAGCAGATTGCGCAGGATGTCCCAGAAAGTGAAATCGCTCATTGGCTGCTCCTGGCAATGAAGCGGCGGCCGAACCAGTTGAGCAACTGGCGGATCAGCAGCGCCATGCACAGGTAGATCAACGTGGTCAGCGCGTAGGTTTCAAAGGCGCGGAAGTTGCGCGACTGAATGAAGTTGGCAGCGAAGCTCAATTCTTCCGTGGCGATCTGCGAACACACCGCCGAACCGAGCATGACGATGATGATCTGGCTGCTCAGCGCCGGCCAGACCTTGCCCAGCGCTGGCAGCAACACGACATGGCGGAACGCTTCGAAACGGGTCATCGCCAGTGCCGCAGCCGCTTCCAGTTGCCCGCGCGGAATCGCCTGGATGCCGGCGCGAATGATCTCGGTCGAATAGGCGCCAAGGTTGATCACCATCGCCAGCACCGCCGCCTGCCACTCGGAAATCTGCACGCCGAGCGACGGCAGGCCGAAGAAGATGAAGAACAGTTGCACCAGAAACGGCGTGTTGCGGATCAATTCGACGTAGACGCCGAAGATCGCTGAGAACGGGCGGATCTGCCACGCTCGCACCAGCGCGCCGACAATGCCGACGCCAACCCCGAGCAGTGCGCCGATGGCGGTCAGCTCAAGGGTGAACAGCGCGCCGCGCAGCAGCAGGTCGGTGTTTTCCACCACCGGCAGGAAATCGAATTGATAAGCCATGAAGGTCTCCCGCGCAGTCGATCAGAGATCGGCCGGCAGCGGCTCTTTCAGCCAGGTCTGCGAGTTCTTTTCCAGCGCGCCGTCAGCCTTGGCGCTGTTGAGGATGTCGTTGACCCGGGCCAGCAGCGCCGCTTCGTTCTTGTTCACGCCGACATAGACCGGCGAATCCTTGAGCTTCACTTTCAGCGCCGGCACGCGCTTGGGGTTCTTCTCGCTGATGGCAACCATCACCACGTTGCCGCTGGCGATCAGATCGACCTGGCCGGCCAGGTAAGCGGCGATGGTCGAGTTGTTGTCTTCGAAGCGCTTGATGGTCACGCCTTCGGGGGCGACTTTGCTCAACTCGATGTCTTCGATGGCGCCCCGGGTGACGCTGATGGTCTTGCCCTTGAGGTCGTCGAGACTGGTGATCGCAGCGTCTGGCGGGCCGAACACAGCGAGGTAGAACGGCGCGTAGGCGCGGGAGAAGTCGATGACCTTCTCGCGCTCGGGGTTTTTGCCGAGGCTGGAAATCACCAGATCGACCTTGCCGGTGGTCAGGAACGGGATGCGGTTGGTGCTGTTGACCGGGGTCAGTTCGAGTTTGACCTTGAGTTGGTCAGCGAGCAGTTTCGCCGTGTCGATATCCAGCCCGCGCGGCTTCATGTCCGGACCGACCGAGCCAAATGGCGGAAAGTCCTGGGGCACGGCGACTTTCAGCGTGCCGCGTTTGACCACGTCGTCCAGACCGTCGGCGTGAGCGGGGGCCTGGCACAGCAGCAGGCCGGCAAACAGGGAAGCGAGGAGGGCGCTGTAACGCTGGGTCATGGACTATCTCCGGATCGGCGGGAAGTGATTTCTGCGATCGGACAGAGCATGGGCCGTGCCAAGAGGCAGATTTCGCCCCGGCAGGCCGCGGCATCAGCGGCTTGGTTCGGTCTTACTGGTCTGAACAGTCAACTCGGTTTTCGCACTGCGATGGCGCATCGGCAGTGCGCGCCGAACCCCGCTGGGGCACGACTTGCCGGAGTCGGCGAATAGCTTTACAACTAGCCGCACCTTGGCCCTGACGCGTCCGCTCATCATGAATTCGATCTCCCGCGCCGTACCCGAAGTGGCGCTGCAAGCGATCCGCAAACTGATCACCGAACAGGGCTTCGGCGCCGGCGACGCGTTGCCTTCGCAACGGGATCTGGCGCTGCAACTGGGCGTCAGTCGGGCGTCGTTGCGTGAAGCGCTGTCGTCGCTCAGTGCACTGGGCGTGGTCAGCATTCAGCCGGGCAAGGGCGTGTTCGTGCAATCGCCGGTCGAGTTGTCGCGTGGCGAAGCGCCGGGCTGGCCATTCGCGGCGCGAGCCTCGCCGCTGGACATCTTTCAGTTGCGCTACGCGCTGGAGGGCTTTGCCGCCGGGCTCGCCGCGACAACCTTGAGCACGTTTGATCTGGATGCGCTGGAAGACAATGTCGCGGCGATGCGCGAGCAATTGCGCGGCGGCGACTTCGAAGCGGCGGCGAAACTCGACTTCGATTTTCACCGGCGCATCCTCCTGGCCAGCGGCAATCAGGCGATGCTGAGCATCCTCACCGCCAGCGCCGAGATCTTCCTCGAGAGCCAGAAACTGCCGTTCATCCGCGCCGAGCGCGCCATGGAAACCTGGCAGGAACATCGCAAGATCCTCCGTGCCCTGGCGCGCCGCGCGTCGGGGGCGGCGCAGAAAGCCATGCAGGAACACGTGCGCAACGCCGCCCTGCGCACCGGAATCGCCTTCATCGCTCCCGCCACGGCGTGACTTGAGCTATACCCAAACTCATCAGGGGCCATAGCAACACTCAATCATCTGCGGCTTCCGGAACAAGGGAAGGGCGGCTATGATGGGCCACGTTTTTTTGCTTACAACCTGGAGAACTCCATGAGCAGCGATCTGATCAAACACGTTAGCGACGCTAGCTTCGATGCTGACGTAATCGAGGCCGAAGGCGCTGTCCTGGTCGACTACTGGGCTGAATGGTGCGGCCCTTGCAAAATGATCGCACCGGTTCTGGACGAGATTGCCGAGACCTACAAAGGCAAGCTGACCGTCGCCAAACTGAACATCGACGAAAACCAGGAAACCCCGGCCAAGTATGGCGTGCGTGGTATCCCGACGCTGATGCTGTTCAAGAACGGCAACGTTGAAGCGACCAAGGTCGGCGCACTGTCGAAGTCGCAACTGGCGGCTTTCCTCGACGCCAACATCTGAGCGTCGCAGTAAAACGCTGAAAAAAAGCCCCGCACTTCGCGGGGCTTTTTGCGTATTCAGGGCTGGACGCTCCGAAACTCAGGTGGTACATTCGGCCCCGCACTGGTTTCTCCAATGCCCCCTGCTAGCCGTCGCCGACGCACTCCTTTTCGAATTAGTTCGCGATCCTGTCGCCTTCTCCGCGGCGCGGCCTCATTAAGCCAAAAGCTTAATTTCCCCCCTCCATAAATGATTACGTCATTCCTATATGAATCTGACTGAACTCAAGCAAAAGCCGATTACCGAACTGCTCGAATTGGCCGAACAGATGGGCATAGAAAATATGGCCCGTTCGCGCAAGCAGGACGTGATTTTCTCCCTGCTGAAAAAGCACGCGAAAAGCGGCGAGGAAATCTCCGGTGATGGCGTGCTGGAGATTCTCCAGGACGGCTTCGGCTTCCTGCGCTCCGCAGACGCTTCCTACCTCGCCGGCCCTGACGACATCTACGTCTCGCCGAGCCAGATCCGCCGCTTCAACTTGCGCACCGGTGACACCATCGTTGGCAAGATCCGCCCTCCGAAGGAAGGCGAGCGGTATTTCGCCCTGCTCAAGGTCGACACGATCAACTTCGATCGTCCGGAGAACGCGAAAAACAAGATTCTCTTCGAGAACCTGACCCCGCTGTTCCCGACCGTGCGCATGAAGATGGAAGCCGGCAACGGTTCCACCGAAGACCTGACCGGCCGCGTGATCGACCTGTGTGCGCCGATCGGCAAAGGCCAGCGTGGTCTGATCGTTGCGCCGCCGAAGGCCGGTAAAACGATCATGCTGCAGAACATCGCAGCGAACATCGCCCGCAACAACCCTGAAGTTCACCTGATCGTGCTGTTGATCGACGAGCGTCCGGAAGAAGTGACCGAAATGCAGCGCACCGTGCGCGGCGAAGTGGTTGCCTCGACTTTCGACGAGCCGCCGACCCGTCACGTCCAGGTAGCTGAAATGGTGATCGAGAAGGCCAAGCGCCTGGTCGAACACAAGAAAGACGTGGTGATCCTGCTCGACTCCATCACCCGTCTGGCCCGTGCCTACAACACCGTGATCCCGAGCTCCGGCAAGGTCCTGACCGGTGGTGTCGATGCCCACGCCCTGGAGAAGCCGAAACGTTTCTTCGGTGCCGCGCGCAACATCGAAGAAGGCGGCTCGCTGACCATTATCGCCACCGCGCTGGTTGAAACCGGCTCGAAGATGGACGAAGTGATCTACGAAGAGTTCAAGGGTACCGGCAACATGGAACTGCCTCTGGATCGCAAGATTGCCGAGAAGCGTGTCTTCCCGGCCATCAACATCAACCGTTCCGGCACCCGCCGCGAAGAGTTGCTGACTGCCGACGACGAACTGCAGCGCATGTGGATTCTGCGCAAGCTGCTGCACCCGATGGACGAAGTTGCCGCCATCGAGTTCCTGGTCGACAAGCTGAAGACGACCAAGACCAACGACGAGTTCTTCTTGTCGATGAAGCGCAAGTAATATTCTGCGCTGTTAAAAAAGGCGTCCCGCGAGGGGCGCTTTTTTTTGCCCGCGATTATTTGTATCTGGATTGAAGTTTGCGCGGCTGCTAACGTCGCGCCTTCAAGGGATTCTGTATCCAGAACAGGTAAGGTTTTTCATGCACACGTTTGGCAATCGCCGTGATATCGACGGTTTACGCGCGCTCGCGGTTCTTCCCGTCGTGCTGTTTCATTTCGGATTCAATACGTTCAGCGGCGGCTTTGTCGGCGTGGATGTTTTCTTCGTCATCTCCGGGTTTCTGATCACCTCGATCCTGTTTCGCGAAATCAGCGCCCAGCGCTTCAGCTTTCTCGACTTCTGGGGCCGTCGCGCTCGACGCATTCTGCCGGCGCTGACGCTGGTCGTAGTGGTGACTCTGGCGCTGGGCTGGTTGCTGCTGACCGCCAAGGATCTGTCCGATCTGGGACGAACGATTCGCTATCAGTCGCTGTTCATTTCCAACATCCTGTTTATGCGCGAGGACGGCTACTTCGCCCCGGCCTCCGATCTCAAACCCTTGCTGCATACCTGGTCGCTGGCCGTGGAGGAGCAGTACTACATCTTCTTCCCGCTGATGATGGTGCTGCTGATGCGCTATGTCCGGCATTGGCGCTGGGTGCTGTTCGCCGTGCTGCTGGTGTCGTTCGGGCTGAACATCGTCTACATCGAGCGTCGCCCGGAATTCGCCTTCTTCTCCCTGCCGACCCGCGCCTGGGAATTGCTCTGCGGCGCCATGCTCGCAGTGTTGCCGGCAGCAAAACACGCGCCGCGGCTTTGGTTTCGGCAGATCGTCGGCCTGGCCGGACTGGCGGCGGTGCTATTGGCAATCTTCACATTCGACAAAACTACCGTGTTCCCGGGCTGGGCAGCGCTGCTGCCGGTGCTCGGTACCAGCGCATTGATCTGGTCGGGCGCTCGCGGCCCGACCCTGGCTGGCCAGGTGTTGAGCCTGCGGCCAATGGTGTGGATCGGTCTGTTGTCCTACTCGCTATACCTGTGGCACTGGCCGATCTACGTGTATGCCAATGCCATCTCGATCGACGGCATCCAGCCGCTTGAAGCGCTTGGCTGGATCGCGCTGGCGGTCGCACTGGCCTGGCTGAGTCTGCGCTTTGTCGAGCTGCCGTTTCGCGAAAAACGCGTGTTCGTCAGCCGAAACTCGGTGTTGGTCGGTGGCCTGGTGTCGATTGCCGTCCTGGCGGTGGTCGGTTCGGCCATCCGTTCGGCGGACGGCGTGCCCGAGCGCCTGAGCGGCAAAGCGCTGGAATATGCCCAGTCCCAGGAGTGGAACGCCGGGCAGATGCAATGCATGCACATGAGCAAGGACAAAACCCTGGACAAGGCGTGTCGCGTGGGCGGCGATCAGAAAATTGCGCCGACGAAAATGTTCTGGGGTGACAGCCACACCGCCGCGCTGCTGCCCGCCATCGAAGGCAATAGCCAGCGTGACGGTCAGTCGGTCTGGCTGTACAGCCTCACGGGATGCCCACCGATCATCGACGACGCCCTGCGCGCGCAATGCAAGCAGTTCAACCAGCGCAACATGCAGCTGGTCCGCGAGCTGGGTATCAAGGACGTGGTGCTGGCGGCGAACTGGAGTCTGTATGTCTACGGCCGTGAGGACGGTGACGGCGACAAGCAGTTCCTCCTCGACCCTTCGCGCAATGTCGCGCAATCGGAAAAGCGCATGGCAGCGGCAATCAAGGCTCAGGTCAGCGAATTGCGTGAGGCGGGCGTGCAGGTCTGGTTGTTCAAGGAGGTGCCACTGCAGCACAAGAGTTACATCAGCCGCTTGACCAGTCTGGCGCGTATTGGCCGCTCGGCCGAAGGATTGGGCCGCCCGCTCGCCGAGCATCTGGCTCGCCAGCAGTTTTTCACCGAGCTGTTCGGCTCGATGAATGCCGCGGATGCCGGGGTGCACGTCATCGATCCGACGCCGTTGATGTGCAAGGACGGCTTGTGCATGATCGATGTCGACGGCCATTCGCAGTACAAGGATGCCGACCATCTTTCCGACGCCGGCAGCGCCAGACTCAGCCCGTTGTTTGCGCCGATGCTGCTGGGTGCTAGCCACAATTGAGCGATGCCGGGCACTGACGGGCTGCTGTTTGCCCGTCAGAGCAGGTAGGATGTACGCCTATTTTGAGGGTGCCATCGTCAATGAAATTCAAGGATCTTCGGGATTTCGTGCAGCAGCTTGAGCAGCGCGGAGAGTTGAAACGCATCCGGATTCCCGTCTCGCCGGTGCTGGAGATGACTGAGGTGTGCGACCGCACGTTGCGGGCCAAAGGCCCGGCGCTGCTGTTCGAAAAACCCACCGGTTACGATATCCCGGTGCTCGGCAACCTGTTCGGCACCCCCGAGCGCGTGGCCATGGGCATGGGCGCCGAGTCGGTCAGCGAACTGCGCGAAATCGGCAAGCTGCTGGCCTTCCTCAAGGAACCGGAGCCGCCGAAGGGCTTGAAGGACGCATGGTCGAAACTGCCGATCTTCCGCAAGATCATTTCCATGGCGCCGAAAGTCGTCAAAGACGCGGTGTGTCAGGAAGTGGTCATCGAAGGCGACGACGTCGATCTGGCAATGCTGCCGGTGCAGACCTGCTGGCCCGGCGACGTTGGCCCGCTGATCACCTGGGGCCTGACGGTCACCAAAGGCCCGAACAAGGAACGTCAGAACCTCGGCATCTACCGTCAGCAAGTGATCGCTCGCAACAAGGTGATCATGCGCTGGCTCAGCCATCGTGGCGGTGCTCTCGACTTCCGCGAGTGGTGCGAGAAGCATCCGGGGCAGCCGTTCCCGGTGTCGGTGGCCCTTGGCGCTGATCCGGCGACTATCCTTGGCGCTGTAACCCCGGTGCCGGACAGCCTTTCCGAATACGCTTTCGCCGGTCTCTTGCGCGGTAACCGCACCGAGCTGGTCAAGTGCCGTGGCAACGACCTGCAAGTGCCGGCCACCGCCGAAATCATCCTTGAAGGCGTGATTCATCCGGGCGAAATGGCCGACGAAGGCCCGTATGGCGACCACACCGGTTACTACAACGAAGTCGACAGCTTCCCGGTGTTCACCGTCGAGCGCATCACCCACCGGATCAAACCGATCTATCACAGCACTTACACCGGCCGTCCGCCGGATGAGCCGGCGATTCTCGGCGTGGCGCTGAATGAAGTGTTCGTGCCGATCCTGCAGAAGCAATTCCCGGAGATCACCGACTTCTACCTGCCGCCGGAAGGCTGCTCGTACCGCATGGCCGTGGTGACGATGAAGAAGTCGTATCCGGGGCATGCCAAGCGCGTGATGCTCGGCGTCTGGTCGTTTTTGCGACAGTTCATGTACACCAAGTTCGTTATCGTCACTGACGACGATATCAACGCCCGCGACTGGAACGACGTGATCTGGGCCATCACCACGCGCATGGACCCCAAGCGCGATACGGTGATGATCGATAACACGCCGATCGACTACCTCGACTTCGCCTCGCCGATTTCCGGCCTGGGCTCGAAAATGGGCCTGGATGCCACCCACAAGTGGCCGGGCGAAACCACCCGCGAGTGGGGCCGCGTGATCGTCAAGGACGACGCCGTCACCCAACGGATCGATGCCATCTGGAATCAGTTAGGAATAGATTGATGCGTGTAACCCTGCAGCCTTCCGGAGCGGTCCTCGAGATACAACCCGGTGAGCGGATTCTCGACGGCGCGCGGCGCCTGGGCTATGACTGCCCGCAAAGCTGCCGCAACGGCAATTGCCACGTGTGCGCAGCGCTGCTGGTCGAAGGCCGCGTCGAGCAGGCCGGCAAAGTCCACGACCACGGCGAGTTCTACACCTGCATTGCCGAACCGCTGGAAGACTGCGTGCTGTTGTGGGATGGCGTGCTCGCATTGGGTGAGCTGCCGGTGCGCAGCCTGTCATGTCAGGTCATCGAGTGCCGCGAGGTGGGCGGCGATACCTGGCGCGTGCGTCTGCGTGCACCGGCGGGCAAGCCACCGCGTTATCACGCCGGGCAGTATTTGATGATCGAGCGTGAGAGCGGCGAGAAATCGGCGTTCTCCATGGCTTCGGCACCCCACGGCGGGCGTGATCTGGAAATCCACGTGCTGGCGCGCGAAGCCAGTGCGCTGAGCCTGATCGAACAGCTGCAACGCAACCCGATGGTGCGTGTCGAGCTGCCGTTTGGCGACACACATCTTGCGGAGCTGCCCGAAGGCCCGTTGGTGCTGATCGCCGCTGGTACCGGCATGGGCCAGATTCACAGCCTGATCGAGCATTGCCGCGCCGAAGGTTTCAAGCATCCGGTGCATCTGTACTGGGGCGTGCGCCGCCCGGAAGATTTCTATCAGATCGAGCACTGGGACGAATGGCTGAAGCTGCCCAACCTGTTTCTGCACAAGGTCGTCAGCGACCAGTGCGGCTGGGAAGGGCGCTGCGGCATGTTGCACGAGGCGGTTTGCGAGGATTTCCCTGACCTGAAGCCGCTGCACGTCTATGCCAGCGGTTCGCCGGCAATGGTCTACGGCACGCTGGATGCGCTGGTCGAGGCGGGAATGGATGCGCATCAGATGCGCGCCGACGTGTTCGCCTATGCCCCGCGCGGCTGATACTTATAACTGGGTATATAGCCGATCGGTATTTATGTAATTGCACAAATACCGCTAGGTTATATATCAATCAGGTAATTAATCACCGCCAGTGTCATGGCACTTAATTTGCCTCGAAACATATGTGCCTTATTGTTACAGCGGTGCGTTCTATTAAGTAATTCTTCACCCGCGGGGAGCTGAACGCTATTCGCCATGAGCGCCATTGAAAACGCAATTCTGAATCTGGCTTACCCTCCGCGGCTCGATCTTGGGCCGCAGCTGACGCACGAACAACTTCTCGCTTCCATGCAATCGACCATGGCGCGCCACAAGGGCGGGCCGGTGTGGCTGTTCGCCTATGGCTCGCTGATCTGGCGTCCGGAATGCACGGCCGTTGAGCGTATGCGCGGTCGCGTGCATGGTTACCATCGCGGCTTGTACCTGTGGTCGCATGAGCACCGTGGTACGCCGGAGATGCCCGGTCTGGTGTTCGGTCTGGATCGTGGCGGTTCCTGCAGCGGTTTTGCCTACCGCTTACCGGAAGACAATCTCGATACCGCGCTGTACGCGCTGTGGAAACGCGAGATGCCGTTTCCCTCGTATCGTCCGCACTGGCTCAATTGCCGGCTCGAAGATGGCACTCAGGTGCAGGCCTTGGGATTCGTGCTGGAGCGTCACCTGCCGAGCTATGCCGGCAACTTGCCGGATCATGTGCTCAGCCAGGTGTTCGCCAGCGCCAGCGGACGTTACGGCACCACTCGCGATTATGTCGAGCAGACCGTGCACGCCCTGCGCAGCCACGCCATGCCAGACCGCAATCTGGAAGCGCGGCTCAAGCGCTGTAAATCACACAGCGATCAGGCGACCGCTTCGCGGCTCTGACTGGCGACCTGCTTGTGCCATAGCGTTGGCGCGAGGAAGGCCATCGCCAGCAGGCAAGCGCCGACCAGCAGGACGAAACCGCCGTCCCAGCCGAAATGGTCAACGGTATAGCCCATCGCCGCACTGGCCGCGACCGAACCACCCAGATAACCGAACAGACCGGTGAATCCCGCTGCGGTGCCGGCGGCCTTCTTCGGCGCCAGTTCCAGTGCCTGCAGGCCGATCAGCATGACCGGGCCGTAGATCAGGAAGCCGATCGACAACAGGGCGATCATGTCGACCATCGGGTTGCCGGCCGGATTCAGCCAGTACACCAGCGTCGCCACGGTCACCAGCGCCATGAACACCATGCCGGTCAGGCCACGGTTGCCACGGAAGATCTTGTCCGACATCCAGCCGCACAGTAGCGTCCCCGGAATGCCCGCCCACTCGTAGAAGAAGTAGGCCCACGAGGTTTTATCCACGGTGAAACCCTTGGCTTCCTTGAGGTAGGTCGGCGCCCAGTCCAGCACGCCGTAGCGAAGCAGGTAGACGAAAACGTTGGCCATGGCGATGTACCAGAGCATTTTGTTGCGCAGCACGTATTTGACGAAGATTTCCTTGGCGCTGAATTCGTCTTCGTGGCTGGCGTCGTAGCCTTCCGGATAATCGTTCTTGTACTGCTCGATCGGCGGCAGGCCGACCGATTGCGGGGTGTCGCGCATGGTGATGAACGCAAACACCGCAACGCCCAGCGCGACCGCTGCCGGGACGTAGAACGCCGCGTGCCAGTCGTTGAACAGGCCCATGCCGATCAGGAACAGCGGGCCGATCAGACCGCCGCCGACGTTATGCGCCACGTTCCACACCGACACCACGCCGCCGCGTTCCTTCTGCGACCACCAGTGCACCATGGTCCGTCCGCTCGGCGGCCAGCCCATGCCCTGCGCCCAGCCGTTGATGAACAGGAGGATGAACATCATCGTCACGCTGGATGTTGCCCACGGCGCGAAACCGAAAATGAACATCACCCCGGCCGAGACCAGCAGACCGAACGGCAGGAAGAAACGCGGGTTGGAACGGTCGGACACCAGGCCCATGAGGAACTTCGACAGACCGTAGGCAATGGCGATCGCCGACATCGCCAGGCCGAGGTCGCCACGGCTGTAGCCTTCGTCGATCAGGTACGGCATGGCCAGGGAGAAGTTCTTGCGCAGCAGGTAGTAACCGGCGTAGCCGATAAAGATACCGGCGAAAATCTGCCAGCGCAGGCGTCGGTAGGTGCTGTCTATTTTTTCTTCAGGCAAAGGAGCCTGATGTGCGGCAGGACGAAAGAAAGCAAACATTCAAGAGCTCCAGTTTTCTTGTTTTGACTGCGGATGCGAATGTTACAGTTTCGTTACCGAAAATAGCATTGCTTCACGTCGGCAAAACAGCGGAAATTTGCGCAGTTGAGCGTTCCTTTATGAACATGTCGCTCTGAGATAACTATGCGGCGCAGAGGGAATGGTGGCTCGGGTGGCTTTCTGCGGCTTAACGTATTGAAGAGGCGGATCTCAATATTGAAGCGATCCGGGTTGCGGGCCCGGATCGCGCCGCAGTCTTAACGAACCTGAACGACAACCTTGCCCACAGCCTTGCGCTGGCCAAGATCATCGATCGCTTGCGCCGCATTGCTCAGCGGATACACCTGCGACACCAGCGGTTTGAGTTTGCCCTCGGCAAACCAGCCGAACAGTTGCGCAAAGTTCGCTGCATTGTCCTGGGGCTGGCGTTGGGCGAAGGAACCCCAGAACACGCCGAGCACCGCCGCGCCTTTGAGCAGGGCGAGGTTCACCGGCAGTTCCGGGATGCGTCCGCTGGCGAAGCCGACGACCAGCAGGCGGCCGTTCCAGGCGATGGCGCGGATGGCCTGGTCGAACAGGTCGCCGCCGACCGGGTCGTAAATCACGTCGGCGCCCTGGCCGTCGGTGAGGCGTTTGATTTCGTCCTTCAGATTGCTTTCGCTGTAGTTGATCAACTCGTCAGCCCCGGCAGCCTTGGCCACCGCGAGTTTCTCGGCGCTGCTGGCGGCGGCGATCACCCGGGCGCCCATGGCTTTGCCGATCTCCACCGCGGCGAGGCCCACACCACCGGATGCCCCGAGAACCAGCAGGGTTTCGCCCGCTTGCAGGTTGGCGCGCTGCTTGAGCGCGTGCATGGAGGTGCCGTAGGTCATGCTGAACGCAGCGGCAATGTTGAAGTCCATCGACGGCGGAATCGGCAGGACGTTGTAGCCCGGCACCGCAACCTGCTCGGCAAAACTGCCCCAGCCGGTCAGCGCCATGACCCGGTCGCCGACTTTCAGGTGACTGACCTTTTCCCCGACTTCGCGCACCACCCCGGCCGCTTCACCGCCCGGCGAGAACGGGAAGGGCGGTTTGAACTGGTATTTGCCCTCGATGATCAGCGTGTCCGGGAAATTGACCCCGGCGGCGTGCACGTCCAGCAGGATTTCGTTCTTCTTGGCGACAGGACTGGCGACGTCTTCCAGCACCAGCGATTCGGCAGGGCCGAAGGCTTTGCACAGCACGGCTTTCATCAGGGCTATTCCTTTGGGAGTGATGGCCGATAAGTGTAGGTGTGTGAATCAACGGGTCAACGAGCATGCCCGACCCTGATAGTCAGCCATAAGCTTGTGCTTGCGCGGCGGGTCGCTATGCTAGGCCGCAAACCGGATAAGGAGCGAATTGTGAAAGCGTGGATCATGTTGTTGCTGGCCCTGTCTCTGCCTGTGGCAGCACTGGCCGAAGAAGCCAAAGAAGGCGAGGCGCCGAAGGTCAATTACATCACCCTGAGCCCGCCGTTCGTCGGCAATTACGGCCTCGATGGCACCGCCAAGCTCAAGGTCTACAAGGCCGACGTGGCCCTGCGCGTCACTGGCGAAGAGGCGACCAAACTGGTCAAGGCCAACGAGCCGCTGATCCGCAATCAACTGGTGGCGCTGTTCACTCAGCAGACCACCGAGGCGATGGGCAGCATCGAGGGCAAGGAAAAGCTGCGTCAGGAAGCGTTGAAGCAGACCCAGCAGGTCATGAATGACGAGACCGGCAAGCCAGTGGTTGAGGATCTGTTGTTCAACAACCTGATCATCCAGTAAGACATAAAATCAAAAGATCGCAGCCTTCGGCAGCTCCTACCCTGGAATACGTTTCCCTGTAGGAGCTGCCGAAGGCTGCGATCTTTTTGCGCGTTAACGCAACGCAATCACCGCGGCCCACTGCTCCGCCGTCACCGGCATCACCGACAACCGCGAGCCCTTCTGCACCAACGGCATCTCGGCCAGCGCCGTCTGCTGCTTCAGATAATCCAGCTTCAACACCCGCGCAAACGTCTCGACATGCTCGACATCGATCGCGCTCCAGGCATTTTTCTCCGGCGTAGCTTTCGGATCGAAGTAGTGACTGTCGGGCTCAAGTGCCGTCGGATCGGGGTACGCCGCTTCGATTATCTTGCCGATTCCGGCAATCCCCGGCTCCGGACAGCTGGAATGATAGAAAAAGAACTCGTCACCCACCGCCATCGCCCGCAGGAAATTGCGCGCCTGATAATTGCGAACGCCGTCCCAGCGCGCCTTGCCGAGCTTTTCCAGACCCTTGATCGAGAGTTCGTCGGGCTCCGATTTCATCAGCCAGTAGGCCATGTCATTTGCTCCTGAAGCGGTCATTGGGCAGGTTGTCGGGCAATTTTATGACAAACCGACAGTCGGTTGACGTCAGCGTTTGCGCACAGGTTCACGTTGCCGCAAAATGCCGGCCTTTAAAGCTTGACGCTGCTGCACGGCCTACGAACGGAAACCGCTGCTGTCATCGTGATGATGTGCCTTGAGGGGGGCAATCGATGAAACGCAAACCGGATTTGCTATGGACTTTGGTAATTTTGTTTGGCCTGGGCGTGGTAACCACCGGTTACGCGCAGAGCCTGTGGGCCAACAAGGCCGACGCGCCGATTGAAGTGGCGCAACAGGTGCAACAGTCGACCGCTTTCAAACGCTGAACCTGTCTCTTCGACGCCGCTGTTCTGTGCGGCGTCTACTCTGCGAAATACCATGCCTTGTCGGTGACCGTGCCTTGTAACGGGACATCCCAGCTCGCCTGCGCCAAACGCTCGACCTTCTGACATTCATGGGCCAGGCCCAGCAGCGTCGGCTTGCGCCAGTTCTTGCGCCGGGCCAGATAGGCGAGGCTGCGATCATAAAATCCGCCGCCCATGCCCAGGCGCCCGC
The DNA here is from genome assembly GCF_030209115.1 of Pseudomonas sp. FR229a. Lineage (NCBI taxonomy): Bacteria > Pseudomonadati > Pseudomonadota > Gammaproteobacteria > Pseudomonadales > Pseudomonadaceae > Pseudomonas > Pseudomonas sp. FR229a. The sequence goes on from NZ_JARVSP010000008.1 coordinate 385,502, forward strand.
CGACATCGTCAAACCCGACCAACGGCAACAGCACCAGATCCAGCGCCCAGACCTTGCGTTGTCGAGCCAGATTGGCCCGGGGCTCAAGGATGCGGAAACGATTGGGAGTGAGCTTTTCGCCGGGACGAATACGCTGGAAAACCATCTTCGTTCGTGGCCAGGCGCTGAGTACCGGCAGATAAGTTGCCTTGCCGCGACGCTGGGCTTCACGCAGCAACAGGCGCGGATCGATCTCACCGTCGGTGGGCAAATACAGAGAGATATGTTTCGCCCGGCGAAAATGCGGGTCTTGGGCCAATTGCCGGAACAGACCCTTGGCAGCCTGACGTTGTTCGCCCGACGTCAGTGCGCGGCGCGCCTTGCGCAGCAGGCGGCGGAGTTGCGGGCGGGGCAGCAGGGCGGGTTCGGTCATGGTTCGGCTTCGGCAGGTGGATGCAAAAACGTACGCATAAAAAATCCGATGTCGGCATGTACCGACATCGGATTCGAATCAGGCTCCCCGGATGAACCGCTGTCAACTCAGCCCTTGAACCCGAAAGTTCAAGGTGGAAGAAGCAGTAGACTTTAAGGCTTTCCGTCTAGCGGACATGCACACCAGCCCAACGTGCAACTTCCAGGGTAGTGCGAATCGGCTCCGGGACATCGTCAACTGGCAAGCACCCCAGGGAGTGGGGCGAGTATACCTCAAGCTGCCAGTCGAATCAGCCCTTGGCGGTACTCTGATCGTCGGCGAGGACCAGATCGACACGATCGAGCAAGTCGCGCACCTGTTCGCGGGTCGAACCGCTGGCCTGGATATCCGGGCGCTCTTCTTTGTGCAACAGGTCGTGGGTGATGTTCAGCGCGGCCATCACGGCAATGCGATCGGCACCGATGACTTTGCCGCTGCTGCGGATCTCGCGCATCTTGCCGTCCAGGTAGCGGGCGGCACTGACCAGATTGCTGCGTTCTTCCGGCGGGCAGATGATCGAATACTCTTTGTCGAGGATCTGCACGGTAACGCTATTGCTTGAACTCATGAGTCTTGCTCCAGGGCCTTGAGGCGCGAAATCATCGATTCGACCTTACGCCGGGCGATTTCGTTTTTTTCAATGAGGTGAGCGCGTTCCTCGCGCCAGGTTTTTTCCTGAGCTAGTAAGAGTGCGTTTTGACTCTTAAGTTGCTCGACTCGGCCAATCAGCAGTTCGAGTCTGGCCATCAGCGCTTGCAGGTCGGTGTCTTCCATTGGGTCCACGTGTTCGTCTGATGGGGGTGACTGGCGGACAGCCTTTAATGGTCTTGGCGGGGCTGTCGATGTAGGATACAAGGCCTTCATTCTAGACATAGCGCCGTCTGGCGCCTAGCTGCCCATGACCATTGCGAATTCCCCGTACCAAGCCTTTGCCACCCTGCTGACTGCCAGCGGCCACAACGTCTCGCCTGCCGAACTGCACGGCGTGCTGCTCGGGCGCAGTTGCGCCGGGGCCGGCTTCGATCATGAAGGCTGGCTGATCGACGCCGCCGAACTGCTCGAAGGCGATATCCAGGACAACGTCCGCAACGCCCTGATCGGCCTGCAGGAGATGGTCAGGGGCGAGCTGACCGGCGACGATGTCACCGTCGTTCTGCTGCTGCCGACCGACGATGCACCGCTGGCCGACCGCGCCGCTGCTCTGGGCGAATGGTGCCAGGGCTTCCTCAGCGGTTTCGGCCTGAACTGCCGCGACAGCAGCATGCTCAGCACGGAAGCCAACGAAGTGCTGCAGGATCTGGCGGCGATTTCCCAGGTCCAGGATGCGCTGGAAGAATCCGAAGACGGCGAAACCGACTACATGGAAGTCATGGAGTACCTGCGCGTCGCGCCGCTGCTGCTGTTCTCGGAAACCAGGAAAGCCGACGTGCCGCCAGCCGCCAAGCCGTCGCTGCATTAATCGCGTGCCAGGGAAAGCCATCTGCCCATGACCCATATCCCCAAAGCGGAATACAGCCGTCGCCGCAAGGCCCTGATGGCGCAGATGGAACCCAACAGCATCGCGATCCTGCCCGCCGCCGCGGTCGCTATTCGCAACCGGGACGTCGAGCACGTCTACCGTCAGGACAGCGACTTCCAGTACCTCAGCGGTTTTCCCGAGCCGCAAGCCGTCATCGTGCTGATGCCCGGGCGCGAGCATGGCGAGTACATCCTGTTCTGCCGTGAACGCAACGCCGAGCGCGAATTGTGGGATGGCTTGCGCGCCGGGCAAGAAGGCGCGATCAGCGAATACGGCGCCGATGATGCGTTTCCGATTACCGACATCGACGACATCCTCCCGGGCCTGATCGAAGGCCGCGACCGGGTCTATTCGGCGATGGGCAGCAACCCGGAATTCGATCGGCACCTGATGGAGTGGATCAACGTGATCCGCTCCAAGGCGCACCTTGGTGCGCAGCCGCCGAATGAATTCGTTGCCCTGGATCATCTGCTGCACGACATGCGCCTGTATAAATCGGCGGCAGAAGTGAAGGTGATGCGCGAGGCTGCGCGGATCTCGGCGCAGGCGCATATCCGCGCGATGCAGGCCAGCCGTCCAGGACTGTATGAATACAGCCTCGAAGCCGAACTGGATTACGAATTCCGCAAGGGCGGAGCGAAGATGCCGGCCTACGGCTCGATCGTCGCCGCCGGACGCAACAGCTGCATCCTGCATTACCAGCAGAATGACGCGCTGCTCAAGGACGGTGATCTGGTGTTGATCGACGCCGGTTGCGAGATCGACTGCTACGCCAGCGACATCACCCGCACCTGGCCGGTCAACGGCAAGTTTTCGCCCGAGCAGAAAGCGATCTACGAATTGGTGCTGGCTTCCCAGGAAGCAGCATTCGCTGAAATCGCCCCGAACAAGCACTGGAACCAGGCGCACGAAGCCACGGTGCGGGTGATCACCACAGGTCTGGTCAAGCTGGGTTTGTTGCAGGGCGAAGTTGACGAGTTGATCGCCAGCGAAGCCTACAAGGCTTTTTATATGCACCGCGCCGGCCACTGGCTGGGCATGGATGTGCATGATGTTGGCGAATACAAGGTCGGCGGCGAATGGCGCGTGCTGGAAGTCGGCATGGCGCTGACCGTGGAACCGGGCATCTACATCGCCCCGGACAATCAGAGCGTGCCGAAGAAATGGCGCGGCATTGGCGTGCGCATCGAGGACGACGTGGTCGTAACGCGATCCGGTTGTGAAATTCTCACCAGCGGTGTGCCAAAAACCGTCGCCGAGATCGAAGCGCTGATGGCACAGGCAAGGACACACGCAGCATGAGTCGAGTCAATCTGGCAATTATCGGTGGCGGTCTGGTCGGCGCCAGTCTGGCGTTGGCCTTGCAGGCCGGAGCCAAGGCGCAAGGCTGGAAAATCGTCCTGATCGAACCGTTCGCTCCCGGCGACAGCTGGCAGCCGAGCTACGACGCACGCTCTTCGGCGCTGTCCTTCGGCTCGCGGCAGATTTACCAGCGCCTCGGCGTCTGGCAGGAAATCTCCCGCCGCGCCGAGCCGATCAAACAGATTCACGTCTCCGACCGGGGCCGTTTCTCCACCGCGCGTTTGTCGGCGATGGAAGAGGGCGTACCCGCGCTCGGTTACGTGGTGGAAAACGCCTGGCTCGGCCAGTGCCTGTGGCAGCACCTCGACAAAGACGTGATCACTTGGCGCTGCCCGGCGGAAGTCACGCGCATGGAGCCGTTGGCCGATGGCTATCGCCTGACCCTGAACGATGAAACCACCCTGGAATGCGACCTCGCGGTGCTCGCCGATGGCGGCCGCTCCGGGTTGCGCGAACAGCTGGGCATCAACGTGCGTAAGCGCCCGTACAACCAGAGCGCGCTGATCGCCAACATCACCCCGAGTGAAGCGCACAACGGCATGGCCTTCGAGCGCTTTACCGACGAAGGGCCGATGGCGCTGCTGCCGCTGCCGGACAACCGCTGCGCGCTGGTCTGGACCCGACTGGGCATGGATGCGCAGCGCCTGACCGAGTTGAGCGAGCGCGAATTTCTCAGCGAGCTGCAAGGCGTGTTCGGTTACCGCCTCGGCACCTTGAAACAGGTCGGCGCGCGGCATCTGTATCCGCTGTCACTGATCGAGGCTGAAGAACAGGTGCGTTCGCACCTGGCTGTGCTCGGTAACGCCGCGCACAGCCTGCATCCGATCGCCGGCCAGGGCTTCAACCTGTCGCTGCGTGACGCCGACGCCCTGGCGACTGCGCTGCTGGCCAGTGACAAGCCGCTGGGCGACTTCGCCACGTTGCAGGCCTACCGCGAGCGGCAGCGCCTCGATCAGGACCTGACCGTGGGCTTCTCCGATCAGGTCACGCGGTTGTTCGGCAGCACCCAGCCGCTGGTGTCGCTGGGGCGCAACCTCGGCCTGCTCGGGCTCGATCTGCTGCCGCCGGCGAAACGCTGGTTCGCCCGTCAGGCGATGGGCTTGGGAACCCGTCCGGATGCTTGAGTGGCTGCCCGGCACTTTCATTTTCAGGATCGCGCCGCCCACTGGCGCGCTCGGTAAAACCCATTACGTGCGGCGCAAGCCGCAAGCGAGACAGGCCTAAAGCATGGAAATGCGCGCAGATCTGCTGATTGTCGGAGCCGGAATGGTCGGCAGCGCCTTGGCGCTGGCGCTACAGGACAGCGGCCTGGAAGTGCTGCTGCTCGATGGCAGCCCGTTGAGCGTAAAGCCGTTCGATGCCGAAGCGGCGTTTGAACCGCGGGTCAGTGCGTTGTCGGCGGCGAGCCAGCGCATCCTCGAACGCCTCGGCGTGTGGGATGGCATCGCCCAACGGCGCAGCAGTCCGTACACCGACATGCACGTCTGGGACGGCAGCGGCACCGGGCAGATTCATTTCTCGGCGAGCAGCGTGCATGCCGATGTGCTCGGCCACATCGTTGAAAACCGCGTGGTCCAGGACGCCCTGCTCGAACGTTTGCACAGCTGCGATCTGGGCCTGCTCGCCAACGCGCGGCTGGAGCAGATGCGTCGCTCCGGCGATGACTGGCTGCTGACCCTGGCTGACGGCCGCACCCTGCGCGCGCCGCTGGTGATCGCGGCGGATGGCGCCAATTCTGCAGTGCGCCGTCTCACCGGCGTGGCCACTCGCGAGTGGGATTACCTGCATCACGCCATCGTCACCAGCGTGCGCTGCAGCCAGCCGCACCGCAAAACCGCGTGGCAGCGCTTTACCGATCACGGGCCGTTGGCGTTTCTGCCGCTGGAGCGCGATGGCCAGCAGGACTGGTGCTCGATCGTCTGGTCGACCACGCCAAGTGAAGCCGAGCGCTTGATGGCTCTGGACGACGCTGGGTTTTGCGCCGAACTGGAGCGAGCCTTTGAGGGACGCCTCGGTGAAGTGATCAGCGCCGATCCGCGTCTGTGCGTGCCGCTGCGTCAGCGCCATGCCAAGCGCTACGTCGCGGAAGGCCTGGCCTTGATCGGTGACGCGGCACATACCATTCACCCATTGGCGGGGCAGGGCGTGAATCTCGGTTTCCTCGATGCAGCGGTACTGGCGCAAGTGTTGCTGCAAGCGCATGAGCGCGGCGAGCGATTGGCGGACGTGAAAGTGCTGAGCCGCTACGAGCGTCGGCGCATGCCGCATAACCTGGCGCTGATGGCGGCGATGGAAGGCTTTGAGCGCTTGTTCCAGGCCGATCCGCTGCCGCTGCGCTGGCTGCGCAATACCGGGTTGAAACTGGTCGAGCAGATGCCCGAGGCCAAGGCGTTGTTTGTGCGCGAGGCGCTGGGGTTGACGGGTGATCTCCCCACCCTGGCAAAGCCCTGAAATCTGTTCAAGGCTGATGGCCTCATCGCGAGCAGGCTCGCTCCCACAGTTGAAATGCATTCCAATTGTAGGAGTGAGCCTGCTCGCGATGGCGCCAGGCGATTCAACCACAGCATTCCGACTGTGCAACATCTGGTAACGCCTTCCCCCAGTGTTCGATTGTGGTGGTAAATGTGAGTCCTTATCATTTGGCCCACATTTTCCGACCGAGAGACCACTCCCATGTTGGCACCCAAGCGTCTTCTGACCGCACTGGCCCTGACCCTGATCGGCAGCACCACTGCCCAGGCTGCCGATGAGGTGGTGGTCTACTCGTCGCGTATCGATGAGCTGATCAAACCGGTATTCGATGCCTACACCGCCAAGACCGGGGTGAAGATCAAGTTCATCACCGACAAGGAAGCGCCGCTGATGCAGCGCATCAAGGCCGAAGGTGAAAACGCCACCGCCGACCTGCTGCTCACTGTCGATGCCGGCAACCTCTGGCAGGCCGAGCAGATGGGCATTCTGCAGCCGTTCACCTCGAAAACCATCGACACCAATATTCCGCCGCAATATCGCTCCTCCACTCACGCCTGGACCGGCCTGAGCCTGCGCGCGCGGACCATCGCCTATTCCACCGAGCGGGTGAAACCGGGCGAACTGACCACCTACGAAGCGCTGGCCGACAAGAACTGGGAAGGTCGCCTGTGCCTGCGCACGGCGAAGAAGGTCTACAACCAGTCGCTGACCGCGACCATGATCGAAGTCCACGGCGCCGAGAAGACCGAGAAAATCCTCAAGGGCTGGGTCAACAACCTGTCCACCGACGTGTTCTCCGATGACGTTGCAGTGCTGGAGGCGATCAACGCCGGGCAGTGCGACGTCGGCATCGTCAACACTTATTACTACGGTCGCCTGCACAAGCAGAAGCCGGAATTGCCGGTGAAGCTGTTCTGGCCGAATCAGGCTGATCGCGGTGTGCATGTGAATCTTTCGGGCATCGGCCTGACCAAACACGCGCCGCACCCGGAAGCGGCCAAGGCTTTGGTTGAATGGATGACCACGCCTGAGGCGCAGAAGATTTTCGCTGACGTGAACCAGGAGTTCCCGGCCAACCCGGCGGTGGCGCCCTCGGAAGAAGTCGCGGCGTGGGGCAAGTTCGTGGCCGATACCTTGCCGGTCGAGGTCGCGGGCAAACGCCAGGCCGAAGCGATCCGGATGATGGATCGGGCGGGGTGGAATTGAGTCTGTTCCGATAACACCGTTTACTTTAGATCGCTGCCCTCACCCCAGCCCTCTCCCGGAGGGAGAGGGAGCCGATTTGTGTTGGATTCGAACCTGAGTTCGGCTTGCTACCTCAGATCGGCATAATACGTACAAGCGACGCGGTCAGTCCCCTCTCCCTCCGGGAGAGGGCCAGGGTGAGGGCAGCACTCTCAACCTGGAATACGCAATCCAAGACCACGCCAATACCTCCAGAGACCCAAAAGTGGCCCACCCCGCCCAACGCCGCTGGTACCCCATCGTCTTCGCCATCGCTGCGCTGGTGCTGTTGCCGCTGAGCGTGTTGCTGCTGTCGTGGCAGACCATCGATCAGCAGATCTGGTCGCACCTGTGGCAAACCCAGATGCCGCGTCTGCTCGGCAATACCGTGACGCTGATCCTCGGCGTCGGTGTCGGCGTGACGCTGCTCGGCGTCAGCCTGGCCTGGCTGACCAGTCTTTGCGAATTTCCCGGTCGGCGCTGGCTCGACTGGGCGCTGATGCTGCCCTTTGCCATTCCGGCGTATGTGCTGGCGTTCGTTTTCGTCGGCCTGCTGGATTTCGCCGGCCCCGTGCAGTCCCTGTTGCGCGAATGGTTCGGCACGGGCCTGCGCCTGCCCCGGGTGCGATCCACCGGCGGGGTGATTGTGGTGCTGGTGCTGGTGTTTTATCCCTACGTTTACCTGCTGGCGCGCACCGCGTTTCTGGCCCAGGGCAAAGGCCTGATGGAGGCGGCGCGGGTGCTCGGGCAATCGCCGTGGCAGGCGTTCTGGCGGGTCGCGTTGCCGATGGCGCGTCCGGCGATCGGCGCGGGCGTGGCGCTGGCGCTGATGGAAACCCTGGCCGATTTCGGCGCGGTATCGGTGTTCAATTTCGACACCTTCACCACCGCCATCTACAAAACCTGGTACGGCTTCTTCAGCCTGCCCAGCGCCGCGCAACTGGCCAGTCTGTTGCTGCTGGTGGTGATGCTGGTGCTGTACGGCGAACGCCGGGCACGCGGGGCGAACCGGGCCAGCAATGAACGGCCACGGGTCAAAGCCCTGTACCACCTACACGGGCTCAAAGCGTTCGCGGCGACGGGCTGGTGTGCATTGGTGTTCGCCTGCGCCTTCGTCATTCCGGTGCTGCAACTGATCGTGTGGTTCTGGCAGCGCGGGCGCTTCGATCTGGACGAGCGCTACGCCGGGCTGATCCTGCACACGCTGTATCTGGGCGCGATGGCGGCGCTGATTACCGTCAGCGTTGCGTTGTTGCTGGCGTTCGCCCTGCGTCTGGCGCCGACCCCAACGATAAACTCCGGCGTCGGCCTGGCCAATCTCGGCTACGCGTTGCCCGGTTCGGTGCTGGCGGTGTCGATCATGCTCGCTTTCAGTTATCTGGATCGTGAACTGGTGATTCCGCTCTCCGCGTGGCTCGGCGGTGCCGGCAAACCACTGTTGCTCGGCAGCCTCGCCGCTTTGCTCATGGCTTATCTGGTGCGTTTTATCGCCGTCGCTTACGGGCCGCTGGAAAGCAGTCTGGCGCGTATACGGCCATCTTTGCCCGAAGCAGCACGTAGCCTGGGTGTCAGTGGGCCGCGACTGTTTTTCAAAGTGTATCTGCCGCTGTTGCTGCCCGGCACGCTAAGCGCCGCGTTGCTGGTGTTCGTCGATGTGCTCAAGGAAATGCCCGCGACCCTGCTTATGCGCCCGTTTGGCTGGGACACGCTGGCGGTGCGCATCTTTGAAATGACCAGCGAAGGCGAATGGGCGCGCGCCTCATTGCCGGCATTGACCCTGGTGCTGGTCGGGCTATTGCCAGTGATCGGATTGATTCGACGCTCAGCGCACCGAAACACTTGGTAGTGAGTCCTACATCATGCGGCTACAATGCGCGGCATTCGGTGCGGTTCGTCTGACAGACCCGTGCGCTGGAATCGGCTGCAAGCCTTATTTATCAAGGCTTTCAGCCGTATAGCGGCGGTCCGCACCCTCGCCACGCCCGGAAGGAGAAACCCATGGGACAGCGTACGCCTCTGTATGACCTGCACCTCGCGCTCGGCGCGAAGATGGTCGATTTTGGCGGTTGGGACATGCCACTGCATTACGGCTCGCAGGTCGAGGAGCACCACGAAGTGCGCCGCGATTGCGGGGTGTTCGATGTTTCCCACATGACCGTGATCGATGTCACCGGTGCCCAGGCCAAGGCCTGGCTCCAGCATCTGCTGGCCAATGATGTCGAGCGCCTGCAGCACCCCGGCCGGGCGTTGTACAGCACCATGCTCAACGAGCGTGGCGGCATCGTCGACGACATGATCGTCTACCGCCTCGACGACGCTTACCGGCTGGTGTTCAACGCCTCTACCCGCGATCAGGATCTGGCCTGGATGAACGCCCAGCTCGGTGCTTACGACGTGCAACTGCACGAGCGCTCCGAGCTGGCGATGCTTGCCATCCAGGGCCCGCAGGCCCGGCACAAGATCGCCGAACTGGTGACTCAGTCCCGCGCCACGCTGATCCAGCAACTCAAACCTTTCGAAGGCGCCATCGACGGCGACTGGTTCATCGCGCGCACCGGTTACACCGGCGAGGATGGTCTGGAGATCTGCCTGCCGGCGAATCAGGCGCCGGGTTTTTTCAACGACCTGGTCGGCGCCGGCATTTCGCCGATCGGCCTCGGCGCCCGCGACACCTTGCGCGTCGAGGCCGGGATGAACCTCTACGGTCAGGACATCCACCTGGACGTTTCGCCGCTGGCCTCGAACATGGCCTGGAGCATCGCCTGGGAACCGGCCTCGCGTCAGTTCATCGGCCGCGCGGCGCTGGAGGCGGAAAAAGCCGCCGGCGTGGCCCACAAACTGGTCGGTCTGGTGCTCGAAGAACGCGGGGTTCTGCGCGCTCACCAAGTGGTCCGCATCGCCGATGTTGGCGAAGGGGAGATCACCAGTGGTAGTTTCTCTCCTACGCTGAGCAAATCGATTGCCCTGGCGCGTGTGCCGATGGCAACTGCCGACCGCGCCGAAGTGGAAATCCGTGGCAAGTGGTACCCGGTACGAGTGGTCAAACCGACCTTCGTACGCCATGGCAAAACCTTGATCTAACCTTTTCTGGCGGGCATGACCGCTGACCAATTTCCGAGGAACCGAAGATGAGCGATATCCCTGCCGAACTGCGTTTTGCCGAAAGTCATGAATGGGCGCGTCTGGAAGCTGACGGCACCGTCACCGTGGGCATCAGCGATCACGCGCAGGAAGCGCTGGGCGACGTAGTGTTCGTCGAGCTGACCGAAGTCGGCAAGGTGTTCGCCGCCGGTGACCAGTCCGGCGTGGTCGAGTCGGTAAAAGCCGCCTCCGACATCTACGCCCCGGTCAGCGGCGAAGTCATCGCGATCAACGAAGAGCTGGGTGGCTCGCCCGAGCTGCTGAACTCCGACCCGTACGGCGCGTGGATCTTCAAGCTCAAGCCAAGCGACAAGGCCGAGCTGGACAAGCTGCTGGATGCGGCGGCTTACAAGGCTGCCATCGGCGAGTAACCTGCCGGCATGACCCAAAGCCCCGATTCGTCGGGGCTTTTTTATGGGCGATGCAAATCCACTGTAGGAGTGAGCCTGCTCGCGATAGCGGTCTGTCAGTTCATTTTCGGTGGCTGACCCACCGCTATCGCGAGCAGGCTCACTCCTACAAGGGGATGCGGTGTCCAGAAAAATGGGTTGTCACGCAGGCTGCTATGCTGGTTTGACCGTGTCGATTGACGCCAAGCCCCAGCCAGGAGAGCCCGTCATGCCCCAGTCGCCGTCCCTGAGCCAGTTACGCGATCCCGAAGCCTTTCTGCGCCGTCACCTCGGCCCGGATGCTGCCGAGCAGCAGGCGATGCTCGACAGCCTGGGCCTGGGCAGTCGCGCCGAGCTGATCGAGCAGACCGTGCCCCCGGGCATTCGCTTCAATCGCGCACTGGATCTGCCGCCGGCCCTCGACGAGCAAGCTGCGCTGGAGAAACTGCGCGGTTACGCCGAGCAGAATCTGCTGTTCACCAGCCTGATCGGCATGGGCTACCACGGCACCGTCACGCCAACCGTGATCTTGCGCAACGTGCTGGAAAATCCCGGCTGGTACACCGCGTATACCCCATACCAACCCGAGATCGCCCAAGGCCGGCTCGAGGCGCTGCTGAATTTTCAGCAACTGACCATCGACCTCACCGGCCTGGAGCTGGCCAATGCCTCGCTGCTCGATGAGGCCACCGCTGCCGCCGAAGCCATGGCCCTGGCCAAGCGCGTGGCGAAGTCGAAGAGCAATGCGTTTTTCGTCGATGAAAACTGTCATCCGCAAACCCTCTCCGTGGTGCACACCCGCGCCGAAGGTTTCGGTTTCGAGCTGATCGTCGACGCGGTGGATAACCTGGCGCAGCACGAGGTATTCGGCGCGTTGCTGCAATACCCCGACACCCACGGCGAAATCCGCGATCTGAAACCGCTGATCGATCACCTGCACGCGCAGCAGGCCCTGGCCTGCGTTGCCACTGACCTGCTCAGCCTGCTGGTGCTGACGCCGCCGGGTGAGTTGGGTGCCGATGTGGTGTTTGGTTCGTCCCAGCGTTTTGGCGTGCCAATGGGTTATGGCGGCCCCCACGCGGCGTTCTTCGCCAGCCGCGAAGAGTACAAGAGGGCGATTCCGGGAAGGATCATCGGCGTGTCGAAGGATGCTCGCGGCAACGTCGCGCTGCGCATGGCCCTGCAGACTCGCGAGCAACATATCCGCCGCGAGAAGGCTAACTCGAACATCTGCACGGCACAGGTGCTGCTGGCGAATATCGCCAGTTGCTATGCGGTGTATCACGGCCCCGAGGGCTTGAAGCGTATCGCCCAGCGCGTGCATCGTCTGACCTGCATCCTCGCGGCTGGACTTGAGCGCAACGGCATCAAACGGCTCAACGCCCAGTTCTTCGACACGCTGACCCTGGAAGTCGGCGGCGCACAAACGGCGATCATCGAAAGCGCTCAGGCAGCGCAGATCAACCTGCGCATTCTCGGTCGCGGCCGCGTCGGTCTGAGTCTGGACGAGACCTGTGATGAACACACCGTGGCGAAACTGTTCGATGTGCTGCTCGGTGCCGATCATGGCTTGAGCGTCGACGCGCTGGATGCCGAAGACATCGCCTCGGGAATTCCAAGTGAGCTCCAGCGCAGCACGCCGTACCTGCGCCATCCAGTATTCAATGCGCACCACAGCGAAACCGAGATGCTGCGTTACCTCAAACAACTGGAAAACAAGGATCTGGCGCTCAACCAGTCGATGATTCCCCTCGGCTCCTGCACGATGAAACTCAACGCCACCAGCGAGATGATCCCGATCACCTGGCCGCAGTTCGCCAATCTGCATCCCTTCGTGCCGAGAGAGCAGGCCGCCGGTTACACGCTGATGATCGAAGAGCTTGAGCGTTGGCTGTGTGCAATTACCGGTTTCGATGCGATCTGCATGCAGCCCAACTCCGGCGCCCAAGGCGAGTACGCAGGCTTGCTGGCAATTCGCAAATATCACGAGAGCCGGCGCGAGGGCATGCGGGAGATCTGCCTGATTCCGTCGTCGGCCCACGGCACCAATCCGGCTTCGGCGCAGATGGCCGGGATGCGCGTGGTCATTGTCGAGTGCGATGAGGCGGGCAACGTTGATCTGGACGACTTGAAGCTGAAAGCCGCCGAGGCCGGGAATAAGTTGTCGTGTCTGATGGCGACCTATCCATCGACCCATGGCGTGTACGAGGAAGGCATCAGCGAAATCTGCGCAGTGATTCACCAGCACGGCGGCCAGGTGTACATGGATGGCGCCAATCTCAATGCCCAGGTTGGTCTCGCCCGTCCAGCGGACATCGGCGCCGACGTGTCACACATGAACCTGCACAAGACCTTCTGCATTCCCCATGGCGGCGGCGGGCCGGGCATGGGCCCGATCGGCGTTCGCGTGCATCTGGCGCCCTTCGTCGCTAACCACCCGGTGGTGCCGATTGACGGGCCACTGGCGCAGAACGGCGCAGTCAGCGCAGCACCGTGGGGCAGTGCGAGCATTTTGCCGATCAGTTGGATGTACATCGCCATGATGGGTCCGCAACTGGCGGATGCCAGCGAGGTGGCGATTCTGGCGGCGAACTATCTGGCGCAGCATTTATCCGGCGCGTTCCCGGTGCTGTATACCGGGCGCAATGGCCGCGTGGCGCATGAATGCATTCTTGATCTGCGACCACTGAAGGCGCAGACCGGCATCAGTGAGGAAGACGTGGCCAAGCGTCTGATGGATTACGGTTTCCACGCGCCGACCATGTCTTTTCCGGTGCCCGGGACGTTAATGGTCGAGCCGACCGAGAGCGAATCCAAGGCGGAACTCGACCGGTTCATCGCGGCGATGCTGAGCATTCGCGCCGAGATCAACGAGGTGCAGAAGGGCAACTGGTCGGCCGAAGACAACCCGCTCAAACGCGCCCCGCATACGCTGGCCGATGTCACTGGGATCTGGGAGCGGCCCTACAGCCTCGAACAGGCCATCACCCCGGATGCGCACACCCGAGCCCACAAGTACTGGCCGGCAGTGAATCGGGTGGATAACGTTTACGGCGATCGCAATCTGTATTGCGCCTGTGTGCCGGTGGATGATTATCGCTGATACATAGGTGAACACAGTTCCCCTGTAGGAGTGAGCCTGCTCGCGATAGCGGTGAATCAGTCACCGGAGAATTTGCCTGATACACCGCTATCGCGAGCAGGCTCACTCCTACAAGGGATTGTGGTGGAGCTGAAATTTGGGCAAAAAAATGCCGCTCGATCGAGCGGCATTTTTTGTTACTCGGAAGCCACGGCGTTCTTCGCCAGGATCGCGTTCGCCAGTTCCATGTCCGAGGCTTGCAGGCCCGGGTTGTCGGCGCGGACTTTCTGCATCGCTGCTTCCAGGTACGGGCCACGGATGCCGCCGTCGCTGGCGACGAAGCTGCCGGCGTCGTCCTGGGCGGCGACGATCAGCTTGTGATCCTTGAAGGTCAGGTAGGTCGAACCGGTGGTGGCGCCGGAGGAGATGACGTTACGCCAAAAGCTGTCCGCCATGGCCGAACCAACGGGAAGCGACAGCAGGGCCAAGGTGGCGACAGCAAGTTTGAGACGCATGATGGGGTGACTCCTGGGGATTGACTACGGCGTTGGATCGGCGATCCATCGATCCAGTTCCGTGGCGACTTATTTCAACTCACTTTGTGGCGTCACCCGCAGCACTTCCTCCACCGTGGTCAGGCCCGCGGCGACCTTCTGCGCGCCGGACAGGCGCAGGCTGCGCATGCCTTCCTTGAAGGCCTGACGCCGAATCGCGGTGAGGTCGGTGTCCGGGGTGATCAGCGCTTTCAGGCTGTCGCTCAGTTGCATGATTTCGTAGACCCCGGCGCGGCCGCGATAGCCGGTGTCGCGGCATTCCAGGCAACCGATCGCCCGTTGCGCATGGCTCGGCAGCGGCGCCTGCCATGGCCGGGTGAGGGTTTGCCAATCTTCCTCTTCGAGCGTCAGCGGCGCCTTGCAGTGCGGGCACAACGTGCGCACCAGCCGCTGGGCCATGACCCCCAGCACGGTCGCCTTGATCAGGTAATGCGGCACGCCGAGTTCGAGCAAACGGCTGATGGCGCTTGGCGCATCGTTGGTGTGCAGGGTGGACAAGACCAGGTGCCCGGTGAGCGCGGCCTGAATCGCCATTTCCGCGGTTTCCAGATCGCGGATCTCGCCGATCATGATGATGTCCGGGTCCTGTCGCATCAGCGCGCGCACCCCGGAGGCGAAGCTCAGCTCGATGTTGTGCTGCACCTGCATCTGATTGAAGGCCGGCTCGACCATTTCGATCGGGTCTTCGATGGTGCAGAGGTTGACCTCCGGCGTCGCCAGTTTTTTCAGCGTGGTGTAGAGGGTGGTGGTCTTGCCCGAACCGGTCGGCCCGGTGACCAGAATGATGCCGTTGGGCTGGCGGGTCATGTCCTGCCAGCGCCGCAGGTCTTCGGCGCTGAAACCCAACTGGTCGAAATTCTTCAGCAGCACTTCCGGGTCGAAAATCCGCATGACCATTTTTTCGCCGAACGCCGTCGGCAGGGTCGACAGACGCAATTCCACTTCGCCGCCATCCGGGGTCTTGGTCTTGACCCGGCCATCCTGGGGTTTGCGCTTTTCCGCGACGTTCATGCGACCGAGGCTTTTCAGGCGACTGACAATTGCCATGGTCACCTGCGGCGGGAATTGATAGACGTTGTGCAACACGCCGTCGATGCGAAAGCGCACGGTGCCATGCTCGCGGCGCGGTTCGATGTGGATGTCACTGGCGCGCTGCTGGAAGGCGTACTGGAACAGCCAGTCGACGATGTTGACGATGTGTGCGTCGTTGGCGTCCGGCTCCTGGTCGCTGGCGCCGAGATTGAGCAGTTGTTCGAAGTTGCCGAGATTGCCGCCCTGCGCGTCGGCATTGCTGGCGCCGCTGACCGATTTGGCCAGACGAAAGAACTCGACGCTGAAGCGCTGGATATCCACCGGATTGGCCACGACCCGTTTGATCGGCAACTTCAATACGTGGGTCAGATCGGCTTCCCATCCGTTGACGTAAGGCTGGGCGCTGGCCACGGTCACCGCATCACGGTCCACGGCGACGGCGAGAATCCTGTGCCGTTGCGCGAAGGCATAGGACATCAGCGGTGTGATCGCTGCGACGTTGATTTTCAACGGATCGATGCGCAAGTACGGCTGGCCGGCCTGTTGTGCCAGCCACAGGGTCAGGCTTTCCAGATCCAGATATTTGCCTGGCCGGCTGAGGTCGTCGAGTTGTTGGCTGGCGATGAACTCCAGCGGATGCATCTGCCCGTGAGCAGCATGGCGACGGCGGGCATTGAGCGCCTGTTCCGCCGCGTCCTGGCAGATGAAGCCTTGGGCGACCAGTTCACGCAGTACATCGTTGAGGTCCAGCCAGCGGTCCTGAGTGACAAATTGAACGGACATGTGGCTTTCCTTTTTAAGCGTCATGCCCAAAAGGATAGTCGTGGCGCTGCTGACCGTTGGGCCACTACCCGACGAAGCCGTTGCCGGATCTGTCAGCTGGCGGCTTGCACGGGCGCCTGCCATGCCGCGTCGACGTTGTGCAGATCCACCGAGCAGACGCTGATCAGGTTGCGCAGTTTTTCCGCGATCACCTGCGCGCGATGCCAGCTCAGGCCGCTCATCAGCAGATCGATCGACAGCAGGTCGTCCAGCCGCTGCACGTTGACCTGCTCCGGGGTCAGGAACTGCAAGGCGAACAGATTCAATACCCGCACCAACAGATCCGGCTCGGCCTCGGCGAGGATTTGGTATTGCGCCAGGCAGTGCGCGTTACTGATGTTCCAGACATCGGCGCGGGTGGCGGGGCTGTTCACGGCTTCAAGGTGCGGCATGGCGAGTCTCCAGAGGTACTGGAGAAATTTTTACATTCGGCGCGGGGTATTTCTTGGCTATGATCGGCCCTTGACGGGATTTATTGAAATCTACAATTCGTTAAAACTGATCTTTGAGGATTTTTTATGCACAGCGAGCTGGATGGCTACGATCGCAAGATCCTCGCCTTGCTGCAGCAAGACGCCTCGCTGTCTAGCGCGCAGATCGCCGAGCAGGTGGGCCTGTCGCAATCGCCGTGCTGGCGGCGGATCCAGCGGATGAAGGAGGAGGGCATCATTCGCGGGCAGGTGACCTTGCTGGATCGCAAGAAGATCGGCCTGAACACGCAAATCTTCGCCGAGATCAAACTCAACGCCCACGGCCGGTCGAACTTCACCGAATTCACCGAGGCGATTCGCGGCTTTCCGGAAGTGCTGGAGTGTTATGTGCTGATGGGTGCCGTGGACTTCATGTTGCGCATCGTTGCGGCGGACATCGAGGCGTACGAGCGGTTCTTCTTCGAGAAGCTGTCGCTGGTGCCGGGGATACAGGAAGTGAATTCGATCGTGGCGCTGTCGGAGATCAAGTCCACCACCAGCCTCCCGGTCTGATAGCAATTGTGGCGAGGGAGCTTGCTCCCGCTGGAGGCCGGAGGACTCCCTGTTCCTGCGGACGCAGGTTTCGGGGCCGCTTCGCAGCCCAGCGGGAGCAAGCTCCCTCGCCACAACGGGCTACATGCGCAGGAGGATCTTCCAGGCGCGGTTCTGGTACACCGCAATCGCCTGATGCTTACGCGCATCGAGCAGTTCGTCGGTGATGGTCGGCTCGTTGGCCAGTTGCGCCAGTTTGTTCAGTTCACCGTAGAGGCGATCCATTTCCGGAATGTCCAGCACGTTGCGCGCGTGGTGCAGCCAGACCTGAATGCGCTCGATGCGCGGCAGTTGCTCGGCGAGATCTTCCGGCTGCTGCTGGTAGCGCTGCAACTGCAGAGCGGTGGCTTCTTCGCCCAGCAGACGCGGCAACCAGCTGTGCAGTTGCGCGTCCCCCTGACGGTTGCCGCGAGTGTTGCGGTCGGCGGTCCAGGTACGGGCCAGCAGCCAGCGCGAGGCGTTCAGCGAGAACTGACCCCAGCGTGGGTCTTCCAGCTCTTCGAGGAACTGCTCAGGCGCGGCTTTGCGCACGTCTTCGTCTTCGATGCCGACCTGCACCAGCGGGCGCCAGTCTTCCAGCAAGGCATCAAGGGCGACGCGCAGGTCGTGGGTCGACTGACGCGGTGCCGCTTGACCGAGGCTGCTGAGCAGGGCGCGCATTTCCGCGAGGTTCTCGACCCAGTCCTGCAGCAGGCGCCAGTGGCCGTTGAAGCGATATTGTTCGGCCAGACGCTGGCTGCTGCCGAGCAGGTGCCAGCTCAGCGCGGCGAAGCCGTCGTCGAGACGGGTTTCGGTGGTCAGCTGCGGCGCTGGCAGGCTCAGCGAGTAGCTGTTGGCGTCGTGCAGGCGATAACCGCGTTCGGCCTTGCTGATATCGCACGGCATCAGTGCCAGGGTCTCGGCCAGTTCAGCAGCCAGTTCCAACAGCGCGGCGGGCTCGCCTTCGCGCAGCTCCAGTTCCAGTTCGCAGATCTCTTCCTTCTGCTTGCCGACCACCACGTGACCGAGATCCAGTGCGGCCTCGATGACCACTTTGGTCTTGCCACGACCCCAGGCGATTTCAGCGCGCTCGCGGACGAAATCAGTGGTAAAGATCGGCTTGAGGGTTTTCTTGTCCAGCTCGGCCAGCGCCTCGGGCCAGCATTCGCCGTCGAGTTTCTTCACGTCGAGCTTGGCTTTCGGGAGCTTCCAGTCGTACTCGTTACGCTCGGACAGACCGGCGACGCTCTGGCCACGGGTCTTGAGGGTCTGAATCACTTCGTCACCGTCCTTGCGCAGGCGCAGGGCGACTTTGGCCTGGGCCAGATCGCGCTCGGGGGTGTCGAAATACTGGTTCATCAACTCACGGCGTTCCCAGCCACTTTTGTTGCGTTTCTTCAGCAGCGGGTGCTCGCGCAGGGCAGCGAGGGTTTCGCGGCTGACGCGGAGTTTGATTTCGGTTTCTTTTTGCATGGCCGGAACATCCAGAATCGGGAGCGCAGCCGGGGGAATGTGTGGCTGCCAAGGCCGTGCAGTGTACAGGAGTCAAACTTCCTACGCCCTGCGGCGGTTTATTCCGCGCGCCGGATGGTTCTATAGTGGGCCTCAATCCGGGACCTGGAGTCAGTGATGCCATTGCCGTCCATGCAAGACCAGTTCGCCGCGCTGATTGCCGCGCCATCGGTCAGTTGTACCCAACCGAGCCTCGATCAATCCAACCGCGCCGTCATCGATCTGCTGGCGGGTTGGCTGGGTGACCTGGGTTTCAGCTGCGATATCCAGCAGGTCAGCCCCGGCAAATTCAATCTGCTCGCCAGTTTTGGCAGTGGTCCCGGCGGCCTGGTGCTGGCCGGGCACAGCGACACGGTGCCCTACGACGACGCGTTGTGGCAGACCGACCCGCTGAAGCTCACCGAAGTCGATGGCCGCTGGGTAGGGCTGGGCAGTTGTGACATGAAGGGCTTCTTCGCGCTGATCATCGAAGCCGTGCAGCCGCTGCTCGAGCAACCGTTCAAACAACCGCTGCTGATTCTCGCCACCTGCGACGAAGAAAGCTCGATGTCCGGCGCCCGCGCGCTGGCCGAGGCCGGGCAACCGCTGGGCCGCGCGGCGGTGATCGGCGAGCCGACCGGGCTCAAGCCGATCCGCATGCACAAAGGCATCATGATGGAGCGCATCGACATCCTCGGGCAGAGCGGTCACTCCTCGGATCCGCGCCTGGGCCACAGTGCCCTTGAAGCGATGCACGATGCCATCGGCGAACTGCGCGGCCTGCGCCTGTTGTGGCAGCGCGAATTCAGCAATCCACAATTCAGCGTGCCGCAACCGACGATGAACTTCGGCTGCATTCATGGCGGCGACAACCCCAATCGCATCTGCGGCCAGTGTTCGCTGGAATTCGACCTGCGGCCGCTGCCGGGCATGGACCCGAACGTGCTGCGCGCGGAAATCCTGCGCAAGCTCAACCCGGTGGCCGAGCGGCACAAGGTGAAAATCGATTACAAACCGCTGTTCCCGGAAGTGCCGCCGTTCGAGCAGGCCGAGGATGCCGAACTGGTGCGCATCGCCGAAAAGCTCACCGGTCATCGTGCCGAAGCAGTAGCGTTCGGCACCGAAGCGCCTTATCTTCAGCGCCTCGGCTGCGAAACCATTGTGCTTGGCCCCGGCGACATCGCCTGCGCGCATCAACCGGGCGAGTACCTTGAAATGTCACGTTTGCAGCCTACCGTGCATCTGATTCGGCAGTTGATTGAACATTACTGCCTGAGCCCGGACAAACTTGTGTGAGTGAATGCTGTACCTGTAGGAGTGAGCCTGCTCGCGATAGCGGTGAGTCAGTCACCGAAGATATTGACTGAAATTCCCCTATCGCGAGCAGGCTCACTCCTACAGGGGAGTTGTGTTTTGTCTGACCGAACCCGGTAAATTGCCTGCACCCCAACCCGTATTCATGAGGAGAGCGCGCGTGTCGCCAAGCCTGTTCCGACGATAACCATCAGCCCGCTGTGCGTTTTTCGTTTCGCCCCTTTTTTCGGCTGCTCTTTATTACAGGCCCAGGTTCATGCCCGAATACGTCAATTGGCTCCGCCACGCGTCTCCCTACATCAATGCCCACCGCGATTGCACCTTCGTCGTCATGCTTCCCGGCGACGGCGTCGAGCATCCGAATTTCGGCAATATCGTCCACGACCTGGTCTTGCTGCACAGCCTCGGCGTGCGTCTGGTGCTGGTGCACGGTTCGCGCCCGCAGATCGAAACCCGCCTCGCCGCCCGTGGCCTGACCCCGCATTACCATCACGGCATGCGCATCACCGATGCCGCGACTCTGGAATGTGTGATCGATGCGGTCGGCCATTTGCGTATCGCCATCGAAGCGCGGCTGTCGATGGACATGGCCTCTTCGCCGATGCAGGGCTCACGCTTGCGCGTGGCCAGCGGCAACCTCGTCACGGCGCGGCCGATCGGCGTGCTGGAAGGCGTCGACTATCACCACACCGGCGAAGTGCGTCGGGTTGACCGCAAGGGCATCAACCGCCTGCTCGACGAGCGTTCGATCGTGCTGCTGTCGCCGTTGGGCTACTCGCCGACCGGTGAAATCTTCAACCTTGCTTGCGAAGACGTCGCCACCCGCGCCGCGATTGATCTGGGCGCGGACAAGCTGCTGTTGTTCGGCGCCGAGCTCGGCCTGATCGACGAGGACGGCAAACTGGTGCGCGAACTGCGCCCGCAACAGGTGCCGGCGCATCTGCAGCGCCTGGGCATGAGCAACTATCAAGCGGAGTTGCTCGATGCCGCCGCCGAGGCCTGCCGTGGCGGCGTGGCGCGCAGCCATATCGTCAGTTACGCCGAAGACGGCGCGCTGCTGACCGAACTGTTCACCCGTGACGGTGGCGGTACGCTGGTCGCGCAAGAGCAATTCGAGCTGGCGCGCGAGGCGGCGATTGAAGACGTCGGTGGCCTGCTCGACCTGATCAGTCCGCTGGAAGAGCAGGGCATTCTGGTGCGCCGTTCGCGTGAAGTGCTGGAACGCGAGATCGAGCAGTTCAGCGTGGTCGAGCGTGAAGGGATGATCATTGCTTGTGCGGCGCTGTATCAGATTGCCGATTCCGATGCGGGCGAGCTGGCGTGTCTGGCGGTGAATCCGGAATACCGCCATGGCGGCCGCGGCGACGAATTGCTTGAGCGCATCGAAACCCGGGCGCGGGCGCAGGGTTTGAAAACCCTGTTCGTGCTCACCACCCGCACCGCGCACTGGTTCCGTGAGCGCGGGTTCGAGCCGAGCAGCGTCGAACGCCTGCCAGCGGCGCGGGCGTCGCTGTACAACTATCAGCGCAATTCGAAGATTTTCGAAAAAACTCTGTAAAACCGTGTCGCTCCATTCGCGAGCAGGTCGAATCGTCGCACCGTCGCTCCCACAGGAAAGCGCATTCCAGTGTGGGAGCGAGCTTGCTCGCGAAGCTTTTTACTGGGTGATGAATTTCGCGCTGACGTAAGGCGAGTAATCCGGCAGCACCGTCTCGACCTTGCCCTGTTCTTTCAGGAATTTCGCCGTTTCAGCAATGGCCTTCGCGGTGCCGCCGTCCAGCAGCGCCGTGGTTTGCTGCGCCTTGGCATCCGGAAATGCCGAACCGGCCAGCAGTTCCGGCACATCCGCCGCGTTGGCACCAGTCAGTTTGGCGATTTTCTGCACAGGCACCGAGTCGGCTGTCCAGCTGTCCTTGTGCGCGGCGTAATCAGCGAAGGAGTCCAGGGTGACCTTGGCGAATTTCGCCACGACCTCGGGATGCTTCTCGGCAAAATCCTTGCGCGCGACCCACACCTCGAAGGTCGGCGCACCCCACTGGCCGACTTGTGCGGCGTCGGTCAGGGTCTTGCCGGTCTTGCGAATCTCGCCCAGCGCCGGAGACCAGACAAACGCCCCGTCAATGTCGCCACGCTTCCACGCGGCGGCGATTTCCGCCGGTTGCAGATTGACCACTTTGACTTGCGAAGTATTCAGGCCCCAGTGCTTCAGCGCCCCGAGGAGACTGTAGTGCGAGGTCGATACGAACGGCGTGGCGATGGTCTTGCCGACCAGATCCTGCGGCTTGTCGATGCCGCTGCCGTTGCGCACCACCAAAGCTTCGGCGGCGTTGATCTGCGCCGAAACGATGAACGCCACAATCGGCAGATTACGTGAGGCCGCCGCAGCCAAAGGGCTCGAGCCGAGGTTGCCGATCTGCACGTCGCCGGAGGCGATGGCTGTCACTACTTCCGGGCCGCTGTTAAAGCGGCGCCAGTCGATCTTCTCGCCAATGGTTTTCTCATAGACGCCGTCGGCCTGCGGCACCTTGCTCGGGTCGATGCCGGTTTGGTAGCCGACAGTCAGACCGGCGGCCTGTGCGGAAAAACAAAACAGTGCCGACACACAAACTGTAACAAATTGACTTGATAGTGCGCGTTTCGCCATGATGCGTCGCCTTTTCGATGGGATTTGCCGTGTTGGGAGTACGGCAAAGCTAATCGATCTAAAAAAAGGTCAACAAATACCATTTAGGAATGAGCTTAGGCGCCGATACGCTGTTTCCCAGCGCGGATGGCCATTAATGGGCCATATACCTGAATGGTATGAAAAAGAATGAATAAATTCTTTTTGGGATTATCAGGAAGTCTTTACGCTGCAGGGACCAAATCACTTGCGATTAGACGATGGTCGTAGACATACAAGGTTACGATTGACTTGGCAGTCACGGTCTGGCGCTAATCGCGAATCTTAGGATTCAGGGCAAATCGACCCCGAACCAGGAACACAAGAATTAGAACGAGAGGAGCGATACATGAACAAGTCCACCTTGGCCCTGGCTGTGGCCGTTGGGGTTATGGCGCAGCAGGCAGGCGCCGCCGGTTTCATCGAAGACAGCAAGGCTACTCTGGGTCTGCGCAACTTCTACATCAACACTGACAACCGTGACGGCGCTGGCGCCAACAAGAACGAAGAATGGGGCCAGGGCTTCGATCTGCGTTTCATCTCCGGTTACACCCAAGGCACCGTAGGTTTCGGTCTCGACGCCATCGGCCTGCTGGGCATCCGTCTTGATTCGGGCGGCGGCACCAACGGCAACAGCGGCACCGCTTACGGCGGCACCGTGTTCCCGAGCGAGTCCAACGGCAAGGCCGTGGACAACTTCTCCAGCCTGGGCCTGACTGCCAAAGCCAAGATCTCCCAGACTGAACTGAAGCTCGGTACCCTGCAGCCAAAACTGCCGGTGATCGTGACCAACGATGGTCGTCTGCTGCCACAAACCTGGCAGGGTGGCCAGATCACTTCCGGCGAGATCAAGGACCTGACCCTGGTCGGCGGTCAGATCGAAGCGGTAAAAGGTCGTAACTCCAGCAACAACGAAAACCTCTCGATCGGTGGTGCCAACTCCCGTGGCACGGCTTTCCGTGACAGCAACAAGTTCATCTACGCCGGCGGTGACTACAAGATCACCAAAGACCTGACTGCCCAGTACTACTACGGCAACCTGGAAGATTTCTACAAGCAGCACTTCCTCGGTCTGGTGCACAACTGGTCGATCGGCCCGGGCGTGTTGAAATCCGATCTGCGTTACTTCAACAGTTCCGATGACGGCAAGAACGGTACTGACTCGGCTTACTACAGCTCGGGTAACTACACCGGTTTCCGTAACGGCCGTGGTGAAGTCGACAACAACCTGTACAGCGGCCTGTTCCTGTACACCGTTGCCGGTCACACCTTCGGTGGCGGTTACCAGGTTTCCAACGGCAGCAGCGACTTCCCTTGGCTGAACCAGGGTGACGGTTCGTCGAACTACACCATCACCGACATGCAGATCCAGAAGTTCGGCCGCGCCGGTGAGAAAACCTGGCAGGCTCGCTACTCCTATGACTTCGCCAAGGTCGGCGTACCTGGCCTGACGGCGGGTGTGGTCTACCTCAAAGGCGACAGCATCGACACCGTTGGTACCAACGGCCGTGAAAACGCTTCGAACCGCTCCGAGTGGGAACGCGACTTCACCATCGGTTACGTAGTACCGGAAGGCCCGTTCAAGAACGTCGGCCTGATGTGGAAAAACGCTGTATGGCGCACCGACCTGCCGAACACCCGTTCGCAGGACGAAAACCGCCTGATCGTCAGCTACTCGATCCCGCTGCTGTAATCACACGGCTCGATTCGCAGACAAAAAAAGCCCCGTCCGGCATCGCGCCGGACGGGGCTTTTGCGTTTCGAGTCAGGCTCACCCCCGTAAGCCCTTCTCGATTCCCTCTTTGCTGCAACTCAAGGCCTTCTCGAACCTTGCGTGCGATGTTCGTCGCGATGCGGGCCAGTGTCCAATGAACAGATGTTTAATATTCATTAATGATCTAGATATCTAGTTATTTATTCTTTTTCACACTGATCGATCCCGAGCTACAGTTGTTGTCTCCCATCCCTCATCAGGAGCAGCACCATGAGCCTCAGACTCGGCGACATCGCCCCCGATTTCGAACAGGATTCCAGCGCCGGCAAGATTCGTTTCCACGAATGGCTGGGCGATAGCTGGGGCGTGCTGTTTTCCCATCCGGCGGATTTCACCCCGGTGTGCACCACCGAGCTGGGTTTCACCGCCAAGCTCAAGGATGAATTCAGCCAGCGCGGCGTAAAAGCCATCGCGCTGTCGGTCGACCCGGTGGACTCGCACCACAAGTGGATCGAAGACATCAACGAAACCCAGAACACTATCGTCAATTTCCCGATCCTCGCCGATGCCGATCGCAAGGTCTCCGATCTCTACGATCTGATCCACCCGAATGCCAACGACACCCTGACCGTGCGTTCACTGTTCGTGATCGACCCGAACAAGAAGATCCGCCTGACCATCACCTATCCGGCAAGCACCGGGCGCAACTTCCACGAGATCCTGCGGGTGATCGACTCGCTGCAGCTCACCGACAACTACAAGGTGGCCACCCCGGCCAACTGGCAGGACGGTGAAGAAGTGGTGATTGTGCCGTCGCTCAAGGACGAAGACGAGATCAAGCAGCGCTTCCCGAAAGGCTATCGCGCGGTGAAGCCTTACCTGCGCCTGACGCCGCAACCGAACAAATGAGATTTGCTGTGTAGCCGCCACCGCCTTCGCGAGCAGGCTCGCTCCCACATTTGCAATGCGATCCTCTGTGGGAGCGAGCCTGCTCGCGAAGGCGCCAGCTTAGGTAACTAAGAATCCGGAACCACAAAGCAGGGGATTTCCGGCCGTTTCGACGGCCTTTTTTTTCGCCTGGATTCTGCTTGGCGCTATATCTCTTAAATGCATAACCAAATGAATAAATATGATTTATGGATATATAAATCAGCTGGTAAGGTCACTGCCATTGAAGCGAGATCGCAGCCTGCGAATCGCCTGTAACGCTTAAAGGAATCTGCAATGCTGGTCGTCTCACTCGGTGGCAGCCCCAGCCTGCGCTCCCGTTCCGGAGTGCTGCTGGAGCGTTCGCAACGCTGGTTGCAACAGCAAGGGGTGGAAGTGGTGAGTTATCAGGTACGGGACTTCCCGGCCGAGGATCTGCTCCATGCCCGCTTCGACAGCCCGAAGGTCCTCGACCTGCTGCAACAGATTGAAAACGCCGATGGCCTGCTGATCGCCACCCCGGTGTACAAGGCCTCGTTTTCCGGAGCGCTGAAGACCCTGCTGGATCTGCTCCCCGAGCGTGCCCTGAACCACAAGATCGTCTTGCCGATGGCCACCGGCGGCAGCATCGCCCACATGCTGGTGGTCGATTACGCCCTCAAGCCTGTGCTGTCGGCACTCAAAGCCCAGGAAATGCTCCAGGGCATTTTCGCCGAGGACAGCCAGATCGCTTACGGCGAAGGCAGTGCCGCCGCGCAACTGGCGCCGGCCCTGGAGCAACGCTTGCACGAGGCGCTGGACCAGTTCATTGGCGCCATGGCGCGTCGGCCGAAACCGCTGGAGCCGGGCCTGTTGAACGAACGTTTGTTGAGTGCTCGCTGGAGCATTTAAGCCTCACCGGAATTTGAAGTACTGGCCTTACTCGCCCGCCAACGGGCAAGCAGGTGCAGCCAAAACCCAACAGCAAAAAGGAGAGCGCTATGCGCACTGTATTTTTGCGTCGTGGTCTGGTCGCTCTGTTTGCTGCGGCTGTGTCCTTCGGCGCCATCACTCAAGCTCAAGCCGAGACATTGCGGATCGGTTATCAGAAGTACGGCACGCTGGTGCTGCTCAAAGCCAAAGGCACCCTGGAAAAACGTCTGGCGGCGCAAGGCGTCGACGTGCAATGGACCGAATTCCCCGGCGGCCCACAACTGCTGGAAGGCCTCAACGTCGGCTCGATCGACTTTGGCGTGACCGGCGAAACCCCACCGGTTTTCGCTCAGGCTGCCGGCGCTGATCTGCTCTACGTCGCCTACGAACCGCCAGCGCCGAACAGCGAAGCGATCCTCGTGCCGAAGGACTCGCCGATCAAATCGGTGGCCGATCTCAAGGGCAAGAAAGTCGCCCTGAACAAAGGCTCCAACGTCCACTACCTGCTGGTGCGTGCGCTGCAAGACGCCGGCCTCAAGTACAGCGACATTCAGACGGTGTTCCTGCCACCGGCCGATGCCCGCGCTGCGTTCGAGCGTGGCAGTGTCGACGCCTGGGTCATCTGGGACCCGTACCAGGCCGCTGCCGAGAAACAACTGCAAGCGCACACCCTGCGCGACGGCAAAGGCATCGTCGACAACCACCAGTTCTATCTGGCGACCAAACCCTACGCGCAGAAAAATCCCGAGGTGATCAAGACCCTCGTCGAAGAAGTGCGCGCGGTTGGTGAATGGTCCAAAGCCAATCCCGAAGACGTGACCCAGCAGGTCGCGCCGCTGCTCGGCCTGCCGGCGGACATCACCCTGACCTCGGTGAAACGCCAGGGCTACGGGGCGCTGTTCCTGACCCCGGAAGTGGTCGCCGCGCAACAGAAAATCGCCGACACGTTCTTCCAGCTCAAGCTGATTCCCAAGCCGTTGAGCATCAAGGATGTGATCTGGACCCCGCCGGCCGCTGTGGCCCAAAGCTCACAAGCCGAGTAATTCGAATCTACAAGGAGACCACTCCATGAGCCTCAATATCTTCTGGTTCCTGCCTACCCACGGCGACGGCCATTACCTTGGCACCGCCGAAGGCGCCCGCGCGGTTGATCACGGTTACCTGCAACAGGTCGCGCAAGCGGCGGATCGTCTGGGTTTCGGCGGGGTGCTGATTCCCACCGGGCGTTCCTGCGAAGACTCATGGCTGGTCGCGGCCTCGCTGATTCCGGTGACTCAGCGTCTGAAATTCCTCGTCGCCCTGCGCCCCGGGATCATTTCCCCGACGGTCGCGGCGCGCCAGGCCGCCACGCTTGATCGTCTGTCCGGCGGGCGTGCGCTGTTCAATCTGGTCACCGGTGGTGACCCGGAAGAACTGGCCGGTGACGGGCTGTTCCTCAACCATGAAGAACGCTATCAGGCCTCGGTGGAATTCACCCGCATCTGGCGCCGCGTGCTGGAAGGCGAAACCGTCGATTATGACGGCGAGCACATCAGCGTGAAGGGCGCCAAGCTGCTCTATCCGCCGATCCAGCAACCGCGTCCGCCGCTGTATTTCGGCGGTTCCTCGGAAGCGGCGCAGGATCTGGCCGCCGAGCAAGTGGAGATGGTTCTGACCTGGGGCGAGCCGCCAGCAGCGGTGGCCGAGAAGATTGCCCAGGTTCGCGCCAAGGCCGCCAAGCTCGGGCGCACCGTGCGCTTCGGCATTCGTCTGCATGTGATCGTCCGTGAAACCAACGCCGAAGCCTGGCAAGCGGCGGATCGCCTGATCTCGCATCTGGACGACGACACCATCCAGCGTGCTCAGGCCTCGCTGGCGCGCTTCGATTCGGTCGGCCAGCAACGCATGGCCGCGCTGCACGGTGGCAGCCGCGACAACCTCGAAGTCAGCCCGAACCTCTGGGCCGGCGTCGGTCTGGTGCGCGGCGGTGCCGGAACCGCGCTGGTCGGTGACGGCCCGACCGTGGCGGCGCGGGTCAAGGAATACGCGGATCTGGGCATCGACACCTTCATCTTCTCCGGTTATCCACACCTCGAAGAATCGTATCGGGTGGCCGAGCTGCTGTTCCCACACCTCGACGTCGAGCGCCCGGAACTGCCGAAAAGCGCCGGTTATGTCAGCCCGTTCGGTGAGATGGTCGCCAACGACATCCTGCCCAAAGCCGCGTCGCAGAGCTGAGGCGCGGCCATGAAGAAATTTATCCACAGCCTCGCGCCTTGGGCGTTGCCGGTGTTGCTGCTGGCGGTGTGGCAGTTGTCGGTGTCGGCGGGCTGGTTGTCGACGCGGATTCTGCCGGCACCGGTGGCGGTGATCGAGGCCGGCGTCAGTCTGGTACGCAGCGGCGAGATCTGGACACACCTGGCGATCAGCGGCTGGCGCGCGGCGCTCGGTTTCACCATTGGCGGCAGCATCGGCCTGGTATTGGGCTTCATCACCGGCCTGTCGAAGTGGGGCGAACGCCTGCTCGACAGTTCGGTGCAGATGATCCGCAACGTGCCGCATCTGGCGCTGATTCCGCTGGTGATCTTGTGGTTCGGCATCGATGAGTCGGCGAAGATTTTTCTGGTGGCGCTGGGCACGTTGTTCCCGATCTACCTCAACACGTATCACGGCATCCGTAACGTCGACCCGGCGCTGGTGGAGATGGCGCGCAGTTATGGTCTGAGCGGTTTCAGCCTGTTCTGGCAGGTGATTCTGCCGGGGGCGCTGCCGTCGATTCTGGTTGGCGTGCGCTTCGCTTTGGGCTTTATGTGGCTGACGCTGATCGTCGCCGAAACCATCTCGGCCAGCTCCGGCATTGGCTACCTGGCGATGAATGCCCGTGAGTTTTTGCAGACCGACGTGGTGGTGCTGGCGATCCTGCTTTACGCGGTGCTCGGCAAACTTGCCGACCTTGCCGCTCGTGGACTTGAACGCGTGTGGCTGCGCTGGCACCCGGCCTATCAGGTTGCCAAGGGAGGTGCGGCATGACTGCTCAACAACCTCCACGCCTGTTGCGCGGGATTCCACTGGCGGTGCGCAACCTGCAAAAAACCTTCGGCGCGCGCCAGGTGCTGCGCGACATCGATCTGCACATTCCGGCGGGGCAATTCGTCGCCGTGGTCGGGCGTAGCGGTTGTGGCAAGAGCACGTTTTTGCGCTTGCTCGCCGGCCTCGACCAGCCGACTGGCGGCGAGCTGCTCGCCGGCTCCGCGCCGCTCAGCCAGGCACGCGACGACACGCGATTGATGTTCCAGGAAGCGCGACTGCTGCCGTGGAAAAGGATCATCGACAACGTCGGACTCGGGCTTAAAGGCAACTGGCGTCCGAAGGCTCTTGAAGCATTGGACGCGGTTGGCCTGGCAGATCGCGCCAATGAATGGCCGGCGGCGTTGTCGGGTGGGCAGAAGCAGCGGGTTGCACTGGCCCGCGCACTGATCCATCAGCCGCGTCTGCTGCTGCTCGACGAACCGCTCGGTGCACTGGATGCGCTGACCCGCATTGAGATGCAGCAATTGATCGAGCGTCTCTGGCAGCAACACGGTTTCACCGTGCTGCTAGTGACCCACGACGTCAGCGAAGCGGTGGCGATTGCCGACCGGGTGATTCTGATCGAGGACGGCGAAGTCGGCCTCGACCTGCACGTCGAGCTGCCGCGCCCTCGGGTGCGTGGCTCGCATCGCCTCGCCGCGCTGGAAACCGAAGTGCTCAACCGTGTTCTGTCCCTGCCCGGTGAACCGCCGGCGCCGGAACCCGTTTCACCCCTGCCTACGCAACTGCGTTGGGCGCAATGAAGCAGCTGCGAGCTTCAAGCTACAAGCTACAAGTAGAAGCGCTGAGCTTTTGCTTGCCGCTTGAAGCTTGCCGCTTGCCGCTCATTTCGATCCTAGGAGAAATGCTATGACTATCAAAGCCATCAACGTGCGCAACCAGTTCAAAGGCTCGATCAAGGAAATCGTCCTCGGCGACGTGCTGTCGGAAATCGACGTGCAGACCGCTTCGGGCATCGTCACTTCGGTGATCACCACCCGTTCGGTCAAGGAGCTGGAACTGGTGGTCGGCAGCGAGGTGATCGCCTTTGTGAAATCCACCGAGGTGTCGATCGCCAAGTTGTAAGCCGGTGAACAAAAAACAACCCCGGAGGGTGTGAGCCCTTCGGGGTTTTTTGTGCCTGGCTTGAAATCCGCGGCGCGACTTTCGCGAGCAGGCTCGCTCCCACAGGGGAGCGCATTTCAAATGTGGGAGCGAGCCTGCTCGCGAAGGGGTCGGTGCATGCGCTAGGGATTTCTCTTCGGCAGGTACGTCGGTAGATACAGGCCGATATAGGCATCAAACACGCGCATCCCTTCCTCGGCCATGCGCGGGGTGATCTGCCCGTGCTGCTGCACCGAGCGAGCATACACCCGGTCGCCCAGTTCCATGGCCAGGGCAAACACATCGACATCGTCCGGCAGTCTCGGCAACTCGAAATGCTGGTCGAACAATTTGTGCATCAGGTCGCCCAGTTCCAGATCGTGCTGGCGGTCAGCCTGGGTCACTTCGGTCAGGCCATGTTGCGCCAGAATCAATTGCCGTGCGGCGGCATCCTGATCGTAGATCTCGAGCATGCGCTGTTCGACCAGTCGCGACAGATCTCGCCAGTCGCGCAAAGCATCATGATCGATCGGCGCTTGCAGGCAGGCGCGGAAGGCCGCGTGGACATCGGCGGTCAGCGCTTCGAGCAGCGCCGGGACGCTGGCGAAAAAGTGATACACGGAAGAGGGCGGAATCTGCGCGCGCTCGGCGACGCTGTAGATCGACAGGCTGGCCACGCCCTCGGCGGCGAGCAGCGTGCGCGCGGCGTCGAGTATCGAATCGATCCGCGCCTGACTGCGGGCACGGGGTTTGCGAACGGTGGCGGGACGCGTCATGGAAGTCTCCTGCGGGGCAGCGGGCATTGTACGCGGAGCGCCCATCCCGAATGCAATACGATCCCTGTGGCAAGCTCCCTCGCCACAAAGGGAAAGCAATCAGGCATAAAAAAGCGCTGCCGGCTGAAATAGCCGGCAGCGCTTTTTATTACCGCAAACCGTTTAAACGGTATGCAGATACCAGTTGTACTCAAGGTCGGAGATGGAGTGTTCAAACTCCTCCAGCTCGCTTTCCTTGCAGGCGACGAAGATATCGATGTACTTCGGATCGATGTACTTGGCCATCACCTCACTGTCGTCCAGCTCGCGCAGGGCATCGCGCAAGTTGTTCGGCAGGCTCTGTTCGTTCTGCTCGTAGCTGTTGCCTTCGACAGGTGCGCCCGGCTCGATCTGGTTGACCAGACCGTGGTGCACGCCGGCCAGTACCGAAGCCATCAGCAGGTACGGGTTGGCGTCGGCGCCGGCCACGCGGTGTTCGATACGCACGGCATCGGCCGAGCCGGTCGGTACGCGAATCGCCACAGTGCGGTTGTCCAGGCCCCAGCACGGCGAGTTCGGTACGTAGAACTGCGCGCCGAAGCGACGATACGAGTTGACGTTCGGGCAGAGGAAAGCCATCTGCGCCGGCAGGGTCTCGAGCACACCGCCGATCGCGTGACGCAGCGCGGCGTTCTGCTCGGGATCCTCGCTGGCAAAAATGTTTTTGCCGGCTTTGTCCAGAATCGAAATGTGTACGTGCAGACCGTTGCCCGCCTGGCCCGGATACGGCTTGGCCATGAAAGTGGTGTCCATTTCATGGTCGTAGGCGATGTTCTTGATCAGACGCTTGAGCAGCACTGCGTAGTCGCAGGCCTTGATCGGGTCGGCGACGTGGTGCAGGTTCACTTCGAACTGCGCCGGGGCACTTTCCTTGACGATCGCATCGGCCGGGATGCCTTGCTCTTTGGCGCCTTCGAGAATGTCCTGGAGGCAGTCGACGTATTCGTCGAGGTCGTCGATCAGGTAGACCTGAGTCGAGTGCGGACGTTTGCCGGAGATCGGCGAGCGTGGCGGCTGTGGACGGCCGTTCACGTTTTCCTGATCGATCAGGTAGAACTCGAGTTCGAAGGCGGCGCAGATGGTCAGGCCGAGCTCGTCGAACTTGGTCACCACCTGACGCAACACTTCACGGGGATCGGCGAAGAACGGGTCGCCTTCGAGTTCGTGCATGGTCATCAACAGTTGCGCGGTAGGGCGCTTCTGCCATGGCTCGTTGCACAGGGTATCGGGGATCGGATAGCAGATGCGATCGGCGTCGCCGATGTCCAGGCCCAGACCGGTGCTTTCCACCGTGGAGCCGTTGATATCCAGAGCAAATAGAGAGGCCGGCAGGTTGATGCCTTTCTCGTAAACCTTGTGGAGGCTGGTGCGTTCGATGCGCTTGCCGCGCACCACACCATTCATATCCGCAATCAGAAGGTCAACGTACAGAACCTCAGGATGTTCCTTAAGGAACGCGTTCGCTTCGTTAAGCTGAACGGCACGCGGGGGTACCGACATGATGCAACACCTTTGTTGTTAAAAATATCAATCATTGATCTTTTCTGGTTTCAGTCAACCCGAACGGCCTGCCGAAGTCAAGCGAGGCCTTTTTTGCCCCGAAAAAGCGCTTGAAGGGCATTTATGGGGCACTTTGGGGCGTTTTTTCAAACCTTGAACGTTGCTCAGCTGCGGGCTTGAGCAGGCCGTGTTGTATTTTTTACGGGGGTGTTGTGTAAAAAAATGAACAAGGCTAAGCTCCGGTCAAACCCATAACAGCAATAATACCGGGGTGCTTCATGTCTCGCCTGCCGTTAATCGGCATCACCGACTGCTCGCAACAGTCCGGTCTGCATGCTCATCACATCAGTGGCGATCAATCCGTCCGTAGCGCAGCCAGCAAGGCGCGCAGCCTGTCGACGAGACTCTCGTCAACAGTCGGCAAAACGGCAGCGTCCGATATTCTGGACGTCGGACACAGCATCCGCTTTATGGCGTCCCCCTCCACTATAGAACTCTTTCCCTCTCAAAGCCCACGCCGCGCTCAGCGTCGTGCTGTCGATTCTGCACGTTTGCAAAGTGCACGGGAAATGCAACACCAGCGCAAAGGGCAGGTAAGCTCCTCTTTCATTGTCTATGCGCGGTGCCAGGCGTAAGCCGGCACTGCGCGAGCAAGCCCCCTTAACGCGACGCCCCAAGCGTCAAAATTGCCTGACATCGCGTCAGGAGACTCAGCCCAGAGGCATTTATGAGTAACAACCTCGACCAGCTCACCGATTGGTTGAAAGACCGCAAGATCACAGAAGTCGAATGCATGATCGCTGACTTGACCGGGATCACCCGGGGCAAGATTTCGCCGACCAACAAGTTCATCGCCGAAAAAGGCATGCGGCTGCCGGAGAGCGTACTGTTGCAGACCGTGACCGGCGACTACGTCGAAGACGACATCTATTACGAACTGCTCGACCCGGCCGACATCGACATGATCTGCCGCCCCGACCAGAACGCGGTGTACCTGGTGCCGTGGGCCATCGAGCCGACCGCGCAGGTGATCCACGACACCTACGACAAGCAAGGCAACCCGATCGAGCTGTCGCCGCGCAACGTGCTCAAGAAAGTCCTGAAGCTGTATGCCGACAAGGGCTGGCAGCCGATCGTGGCGCCGGAAATGGAGTTCTACCTGACCAAGCGCAGCGACGACCCCGACTATCCGTTGCAGCCGCCGATCGGCCGCTCGGGCCGTCCGGAAATCGGTCGGCAGTCGTTCTCCATTGAGGCGGCCAACGAATTCGACCCGCTGTTCGAAGACGTCTACGACTGGTGCGAACTGCAGGAGCTGGACCTCGATACGCTGATCCACGAGGACGGCACGGCGCAGATGGAAATCAACTTCCGTCACGGCGACGCCCTGTCGCTGGCCGACCAGATTCTGGTGTTCAAGCGCACCATGCGTGAAGCCGCGCTCAAGCACGACGTGGCCGCGACATTCATGGCCAAGCCAATGACCGGCGAGCCGGGCAGCGCCATGCACCTGCACCAGAGCATCATCGACATTCAGACTGGCAAGAACGTTTTCTCCAACGAAGACGGGACCATGAGCCAACTGTTCCTGCATCACATTGGTGGCCTGCAGAAACTGATCCCCGAGCTGTTGCCGTTGTTCGCGCCGAACGTCAACTCGTTCCGCCGCTTCCTCCCGGACACCTCGGCACCGGTGAACGTCGAGTGGGGCGAGGAGAACCGCACCGTCGGCCTGCGCGTACCGGATGCCGGCCCGCAGAACCGCCGCGTGGAAAACCGTCTGCCGGGCGCCGATGCCAACCCGTATCTGGCGATCGCCGCGAGCCTGCTCTGCGGCTACATCGGCATGGTCGAGGGCCTCAACCCGAGCGCGCCGGTGGTCGGTCGTGGTTACGAGCGCCGCAACCTGCGCCTGCCGCTGACCATCGAAGATGCGCTGGAGCGCATGGAGAACAGCAAGACCGTCGAAAAATACCTCGGCAAGACCTTCATCACCGGCTACGTCGCGGTCAAGCGGGCCGAGCATGAAAACTTCAAGCGCGTGATCAGTTCCTGGGAGCGTGAGTACCTGCTCTTCGCCGTCTGATACGCCAGGCGCGGCGGCCAGCCGTCGCGCCTTCACCGATAACAAGGAGAATTGGCATGACCAGCAACAACCCGCAAACCCGTGAGTGGCAAACGCTGAGCAGCGATCACCACCTGGCCCCGTTCAGTGATTTCAAGCAACTGAAAGAGAAGGGCCCGCGGATCATCACCAACGCCAAGGGCGTTTACCTGTGGGACAGCGAAGGCAACAAGATCCTCGACGGCATGGCCGGCCTGTGGTGCGTGGCGATCGGTTACGGCCGCGATGAACTGGCCGATGCCGCCGCCAAACAGATGCGCGAACTGCCGTACTACAACCTGTTCTTCCAGACCGCCCACCCGCCAGCGCTGGAACTCGCCAAGTCGATCGCCGACGTCGCGCCTGAAGGCATGAACCATGTGTTCTTCACCGGTTCCGGCTCCGAAGGCAACGACACCATGCTGCGTATGGTTCGCCACTACTGGGCGATCAAGGGCCAGCCGAACAAGAAAGTCATCATCAGCCGCAAAAACGGTTATCACGGTTCCACCGTGGCCGGCGCGAGCCTCGGCGGCATGACCTATATGCACGAGCAGGGCGACCTGCCGATTCCGGGCATCTTCCACATCGCGCAGCCGTACTGGTTCGCTGAAGGCGGCGACATGTCGCCGGAAGAGTTCGGCATCTGGGCGGCCAATCAGCTGGAAGAGAAGATTCTCGAAGTCGGCGTCGACAACGTCGGTGCCTTCATTGCCGAGCCGATCCAGGGTGCCGGTGGCGTGATCATTCCGCCCGATACCTACTGGCCGCGCATCAAGGAAATCCTTGCCAAGTACGACATCCTTTTCGTCGCCGATGAAGTGATCTGCGGTTTCGGCCGTACCGGTGAGTGGTTCGGTAGCGATTTCTACGACCTTGCGCCTGACATGATGACCATCGCCAAGGGCCTGACTTCCGGCTACATCCCGATGGGTGGGCTGATCGTGCGTGATTCGGTGGTGGCCGTGCTCAATGAAGGCGGCGATTTCAACCACGGTTTCACTTACTCCGGGCACCCGGTGGCAGCAGCGGTGGGCCTGGAAAACATCCGCATCCTGCGCGAAGAAAAAATTATCGAGAACGCCCACAACGAAACGGCACCGTATTTGCAGAAACGTCTGCGCGAGCTGAACGATCACCCATTGGTGGGTGAAGTTCGCGGCGTCGGTCTGCTGGGGGCGATCGAGCTCGTGCAGGACAAGGCCACGCGCAAGCGTTATGAAGGCAAGGGCGTCGGCATGATCTGCCGGCAGTTCTGCTTCGACAACGGCCTGATCATGCGCGCAGTCGGCGACACCATGATCATCGCGCCGCCGCTGGTGATCAGCAAAGCCGAGATCGATGAGCTGGTTACAAAAGCACGCAAGTGTCTGGACCTGACCCTCAATGCGCTGCAGGCCTAGGTGCTAGGCTTTGAGCGGGGGAGCTGCGGTGCACTCGCTCAAAGCTGTCAGAAAGGCTGGTCTTTTGTTGAAAGACCGCCTCGGATCTTGCCAGACTAGCCGCGGTTCCGGTTGTCCGGGTTCGGCCGCTGAACAAAGTGGTTCAAAAAAGAAAAATTTGGAGCATGACGCATGAAGGCATTAGGTAAAAAGCTAGCTGGCAAGACTCTGCTCGCGCTGTCCATGGCGGGCATGATGGCGGGTGCGGTGCACGCGGACGACAAGGTACTGCACGTCTACAACTGGTCCGACTACATCGCGCCGGACACCGTGGCCAACTTCGAGAAAGCCACCGGGATCAAAGTCGTCTACGACGTCTTCGACAGTAACGAAACCCTGGAAGCCAAGCTGCTGGCCGGCAAATCCGGTTACGACATCGTGGTGCCTTCCAACAACTTCCTCGCCAAGCAGATCAAGGCCGGCGTCTACCAGGAGCTGGACAAGTCCAGACTGCCGAACTGGAAAAACCTCGACGAAGACCTGCTCAAGGCTGTTGGCGACGCCAGCGACCAGGGCAACAAGCACGCCTTTCCGTATATGTGGGGCTCGATCGGCATTGGCTACAACCCGGCCAAGGTCAAGGCTGCGCTGGGCATCGACAAGATCGATTCGTGGGATGTGGTATTCAAACCGGAAAACATCGAGAAACTCAAAAGCTGCGGCGTGAGCTTCCTGGATGCACCGACCGAAATGATTCCGGCGGCATTGCACTACCTGGGCAAACCGACCAACAGCAAGGACAAGGCTGACCTCAAAGCCGCCGAAGACCTGTTCCTGAAGATCCGTCCTTCGGTTGCCTACTTCCACTCGTCCAAGTACATCTCGGACCTGGCCAACGGCAACATCTGCGTCGCCGTCGGTTACTCGGGTGACCTGGAGCAATCCAAGACCCGCGCTCAGGAAGCCGGTGACAAGGTCAAACTGGCCTACACCATTCCGAAAGAAGGCGCTGGTACTTTCTACGACATGGTCGCCATTCCCAAGGATGCCGAAAACGTCGAAGCCGCCTACAAGTTCATGAACTACCTGCTGGAGCCGCAAGTGATGGCCGGCATCACCAACGCCGTGCGTTTCCCGAACGGCAACAAGGCCGCGACGCCTCTGGTGGACAAGGACATCACCAGCGACCCGAGCATCTATCCGTCGGCTGAAGTGAAGAAGCAGCTCTATGCGATCAGCGATCTGGACGCCGCGACACTGCGTCTGATCACTCGCAGCTGGACCAAGATCAAATCGGGCAAATAAGCCGGTTTGTCGCCACAACCACTGGCCGTCGTCGCCGCGACGGCGGCCAGCGGATAATTAAATGACAGAAAGTTTTGCTGGATCGGTTTTTCGAAGGTAAGTTGCGCGCCGGTTTTGTTGTCGGGCAGCCATGGCTGTCATGCAGCGCGGGGGCAACTTGGGCCCAATCAATCTAGAGGACCTCCACTTGCCTGTATTTTCTTCTTTGCGCAAAGCCCTGCTGGCCGCTGCCGGCCTGACCATCGCTGTCGGAGCCCACGCCGCCGGTACGGTGCATATTTATAACTGGTCCGATTACATCGGCGAATCGACCCTGGCCGACTTCGAGAAAGAGACCGGAATCAAACCGGTCTACGACGTTTTCGATTCCAACGAAACCCTGGAAGGGAAGCTGCTCGCCGGGCGCACCGGTTACGACGTGGTCGTGCCGTCGAACCACTTCCTTGGCAAGCAGATCAAGGCGGGCGCGTTCCAGAAGCTCGACAAGACCCAGTTGCCGAATTATTCCAACCTCGACCCGGCGCTGCTCAAGCGTCTGGAGCAGAACGATCCGGGCAACCTCTACGCCGTACCGTATCTGTGGGGCACCAACGGCATTGGCTACAACGTCGACAAGGTCAAAGCCGTGCTCGGCATCGACAGGATCGATTCCTGGGCCGTGCTGTTCGAACCGGAAAACATCAAGAAACTGCACAGCTGTGGCGTCGCGTTCCTCGATTCGGCAGATGAAATGATGCCGACCATGCTCAATTACCTGGGCCTGAACGCCAACAGCACCAACACCAAGGACTACGAAAAAGCCACCGCCAAGCTGCTCGCGGTGCGTCCTTATGTGACCTATTTCCACTCCTCGAAGTACATCGGCGACCTGGCCAACGGCGACATCTGCGTGGCGATCGGTTTCTCCGGCGACATCTTCCAGGCGAAGAACCGTGCCGAGGAAGCCAAGAAGGGCGTCAACATCGCCTACTCGATTCCGAAAGAGGGCGGCGCGCTGTGGTTCGACATGCTGGCGATCCCCAAGGATTCGTCCAACGTCAAGGAAGCCCACGCCTTCATCAATTATTTGCTGAAACCTGAGGTGATTGCCCAGGTCAGTGATTACGTCGGTTACGCCAACCCCAATCCGGGTTCGGACAAGCTGATGGAACAATCCATTCGCACCGATGAAGCGGTTTACCCACCGCAAGCAGTCCTCGACAAGACCTACGTGTCGACCGAGTTGCCAGCCAATATTCAGCGTTTGATGACCCGCAGCTGGACCAAGGTCAAGTCGGGCAAATAACGCACAAACTATCCAGGGTTCGTCTTGCGTGGCGAACTGCTGCTTCTGTTGGGAGTTTCGTAAATGGCAGTTGCCTCCGGCGCCTACAAGAAAGCCCTCGAGGGCGACCAGACACCGAAACAGGTGCTGGTCAAAATCGACCGGGTCACGAAGAAGTTCGACGAGACGATTGCCGTGGACGACGTGTCCCTGGAAATCAAGAAGGGTGAGATCTTCGCCCTGCTCGGCGGTTCGGGATCGGGCAAATCCACCTTGCTGAGGATGCTGGCAGGCTTCGAACGGCCCACGGAAGGGCGGATTTTCCTCGACGGCGTCGACATCACCGACATGCCGCCGTACGACCGTCCGATCAACATGATGTTCCAGTCCTACGCCCTGTTCCCGCACATGACCGTGGCGCAGAACATCGCCTTCGGCCTGCAGCAGGACAAGATCCCCAAGGCCGAGATCGACGCACGTGTGGCCGAGATGCTCAAG
The DNA here is from genome assembly GCF_030209115.1 of Pseudomonas sp. FR229a. NCBI lineage: Bacteria > Pseudomonadati > Pseudomonadota > Gammaproteobacteria > Pseudomonadales > Pseudomonadaceae > Pseudomonas > Pseudomonas sp. FR229a. The sequence goes on from NZ_JARVSP010000008.1 coordinate 424,591, forward strand.
CTGGTGCAGATGAGCCAGTACGCCAAGCGCAAGCCGCATCAACTGTCCGGCGGTCAGCGTCAGCGCGTGGCCCTGGCCCGTTCGCTGGCCAAGCGGCCGAAGCTGCTGCTGCTCGACGAGCCGATGGGCGCGCTGGACAAGAAACTGCGCTCGCAGATGCAGCTGGAACTGGTGGAAATCATCGAGCGCGTCGGCGTGACCTGCGTGATGGTGACCCACGACCAGGAAGAGGCCATGACCATGGCCGAGCGCATCGCGATCATGCACCTGGGCTGGATCGCGCAGATCGGCAGCCCGATCGACATCTACGAAACCCCGACCAGCCGTCTGGTCTGTGAATTCATCGGCAACGTCAACATCTTCGAAGGCGAAGTCATCGACGACGCCGAAGGCCACGCGACCATCACCTGCAAGGACCTCGACCGGCAGATCTACGTCGGCCACGGCATCAGCACCTCGGTGCAGGACAAGTCGGTCACCTACGCGATTCGTCCGGAGAAGCTGCTGGTCACCGCCGATCAACCGACCTGCGAGTACAACTGGTCGAGCGGCAAGGTCCACGACATCGCCTATCTGGGCGGGCACTCGGTGTTCTACGTCGAATTGCCAAGCGGCAAACTGGTGCAGTCGTTTGTCGCCAACGCCGAACGTCGCGGCGCGCGTCCGACCTGGGGCGATCAGGTCTACGTGTGGTGGGAAGACGACAGTGGCGTGGTACTTCGCTCATGAACATGCGCAAATTCAAACGCCGCATCAACCGAATCATCCCCAATGGCCGGCAGCTGGTCATCGGGGTGCCGTTCATCTGGCTGTTCCTGTTCTTCATGCTGCCGTTCTTCATCGTTCTGAAGATCAGCTTCGCCGAAGCCGACGTGGCGATCCCGCCGTACACCGAGATCTACACCTACGCCGAGCAGAAGCTGCAACTGCTGCTGAACCTGGGCAACTACGCGATGCTCGGCGACGACGAGCTGTACATCGCCGCCTACCTCGGCTCGCTGAAAATGGCCTTCATCAGCACCGTGCTCTGCCTGCTGATCGGTTATCCGATGGCCTACGCCATCGCCAGCGCGCGCAAAGAGCTGCAAACGGTGCTGGTGCTGCTGATCATGATGCCGACCTGGACCGCGATCCTGATCCGCGTCTACGCGTGGATGGGTATCCTGAGCAACAACGGCCTGCTCAACGGTTTCCTGATGAGCATGGGCCTGATCGACGAGCCGCTGCAGATCCTCAACACCAACCTCGCCGTGTATATCGGTGTGGTCTATTCGTATCTGCCGTTCATGATCCTGCCGCTGTACGCCAACTTGGTCAAACATGACCAGAGTCTGCTGGAAGCCGCGTCTGACCTGGGTTCGAGCACCTTCAACAGCTTCTGGAAGATCACCATTCCGCTGTCCAAGAACGGCATCATCGCTGGCTGCATGCTGGTGTTCATTCCAGTGGTCGGCGAATTCGTCATTCCAGAACTGCTCGGCGGTCCGGAAACCCTGATGATCGGCAAGGTGCTGTGGCAAGAATTCTTCAATAACCGCGACTGGCCGGTGGCGTCCGCGCTGGCGGTGGTGATGCTGGCGATCCTGATTGTGCCGATCATCCTGTTCAACCGCAGTCAGGCCAAGGAAATGGAGGGTAAAGAATGAAGCGCTTCCGTTTCTCCAGCCTGATGCTGGTACTGGGTCTGATCTTCATCTATCTGCCGATGCTGATCCTGGTGATCTACTCGTTCAACGCCTCGAAACTGGTAACGGTGTGGGGCGGCTGGTCGATCAAGTGGTACGTCGGCCTGCTGGACAACTCGCAATTGATGGGCTCGGTGCTGCGCTCGCTGGAAATCGCCTGCTACACGGCGGTTGCTGCGGTGGCGCTGGGTACACTGGCGGCGTTCGTGCTGACCCGCATCACTCACTTCAAGGGTCGCACGCTGTTCGGCGGCCTGGTGACTGCGCCACTGGTCATGCCGGAAGTGATCACCGGTCTGTCGCTGTTGCTGCTGTTCGTGGCGATGGCGCAGATGATCGGCTGGCCGCAGGAACGCGGCATCGTCACCATCTGGATTGCGCACACCACGTTCTGCGCGGCGTATGTGGCAGTGGTGGTGTCGGCGCGTCTGCGTGAGCTGGACCTGTCGATCGAAGAGGCGGCGATGGACCTGGGGGCGCGGCCGTGGAAGGTATTCTTCCTGATCACCATCCCGATGATCGCGCCATCGCTGGCGGCGGGCGGGATGATGTCGTTCGCGCTGTCGCTGGATGACCTGGTGCTGGCGAGCTTCGTTTCCGGCCCGGGTTCGACGACCCTGCCGATGGAAGTGTTCTCGGCGGTGCGGCTCGGTGTGAAGCCGGAGATCAACGCGGTGGCCAGCCTGATTCTGCTGGCGGTGTCGCTGGTGACCTTCCTCGTCTGGTTCTTCAGCCGCCGCGCCGAAGAAGCACGCAAGAAAGCCATCCAGCAAGCCATCGAAGAAAGCGCCGCCGATTCGTGGAAGCAACCGGACGCGCGTCGCGCCCCTGCGCCACAGGCTGTGTGAGCCGAAGGGTTGGTCTCATTTCCGAGGCCAACCCAAATCCAGACTGTAGGAGTGAGCCTGCTCGCGATAGCGGAGTGTCAGCCAGGCATTATTCGGCTGACACTCCGCTATCGCGAGCAGGCTCGCTCCCACAGTTCGTTTTAGGCAGTCCAGGGAGATTGGCGGATGACTTCGACGAAATTCATCGGCTTGAATCCCGGCTCCTGATCCACCAGCACATCGGTCTTCACATTGCCGAACGTGGTCTGCGGACGATGGCGCAAGCCATCGGCGAACGCGCAGATGATGCACTCCTTGAAACCCTCCCCGCGTGGATGCGCATGCACCACGGCTTCGCGCTGCACGCTGCTGAAGGCCGCGTAGTCCATGCCCAGCACGTCCATCTCCACCCCGGCCGTCACCAGTGCCACGGTCGGGCGCAGATGCTTGGGCACGCCCGGCGTGGTGTGCAATGCAATCGACAGCCACACCTGCTCGATGTCGTCGTCGCTCAGCCCGTACGGCTTGAGAAACGCTGCCGCGGCATTCGCGCCGTCCACCTCGAAACGTTCGTCATCGCTGCGATGGCCTGCGACCAGACCAAGGTCATGGAACATCGCGCCGACGTACAGCAACTCCGGGTTGTAGGCGAGTTGCTGGCGCTCGCCGCTCAAGGCACCGAACAGAAACACTCGACGCGAGTGGTGATAGAGCAGGTCGGATTCGATGTCGCGGATGTATTCGGTGGTGGCCCGGGCGAGGGCGCTGTCAGGGATCTTGATGCCGGCGATGGTGCTGGTCATAACGGTTTCCTCGTCGAAAACGCCGTCGTGGCGCTGCTGGAGAAAGTCTGTTCCCGGCGCGCCAGGCGAGCAATCGAGTCATGGCTGCGATCCTTGCCATTGCACCTGCAAATCGTGCCAAGCTCGCTTGTCGGGTGTGGATTGGCCAGGTTGGCTCGATCAACAGGCCAGGCACGCTCCCACAGGTTGGTGTGTTTGTCACAGGTATTGAGGACGTTTGAGCCATGAACAAATCCGTCGCCATCGTGGTATTCCCTGGCGTGCAGTCACTGGATGTCAGCGGCCCCATGGACGTGTTCGCCGAAGCCAACCGCTTCCTCGCGCCGCAGGATCACTATCGCTTGCAAGTGATCGGCCTCGAGCACGGGCCGATGGCCTGTTCCAACGGCATGAGCCTGAACGCCCACTGCCACTTCAGCGAAGCAACCGATAGCCCCGACCTGTTGCTGGTCGCTGGCGGCCCGCAATTGCCGTTCATGGATTTCGGCCCGACGTTCGACGCCTGGCTGCGTGACGCCTGTGGTCGCGCCCGGCGTTGCGGCTCGATCTGCAACGGCGCGTTCATGCTCGCCCGCGCCGGTTTGCTCGAGGGGCGCACCGTCACCACGCACTGGAACGATGCCGAGGCGCTTGCGCAGTTGTGCCCCACCACGCGGGTCGAGGCGGATCGCCTGTATGTCGAGGACGGCACGCTCTACACCTCGGCCGGGGTCACGGCGGGCATTGATCTGTCGCTGTACCTGTTGGCGCGCGATCACGGTGCCGAGGTGGCGCTGAGTGTGGCGAAACGGCTGGTGGTGTTCACCCAGCGCTCGGGCGGGCAATCGCAGTTCAGCCCGTTCCTCACGCCGCATGCCGAACCGACATCAGCGGTGGCGCTGGTGCAGCTGTATGTGTTGGCCAATCTCACCGGCGACCTGACGATTGCCGATCTGGCCAATGCAGCGAACATGAGTGCGCGCAATTTCTCGCGGGTGTTCGCGCGAGAAGCCAAAGTGACCCCGGCGGAATTCGTCGAACGGGCGCGGGTGGACGCAGCGCGGGTCATGCTGGAAAGCACCACGGCGCCGTTGAAAACCGTGGCGTATCAGTGCGGGTTTCGGGATGCGCAGCATATGCGCAGTGTGTTCAACCGGCGCTTGGGCGTGACGCCGCAACAGTTTCGGCTGAATTTTGCGCTGGATGTCTGATCCGGGCTTGAGCTCGAAAGCCCTCACCCCAGCCCTCTCCCAGAGGGAGAGGGGGCCGACCGCGGTGTCTGGCGTGTTACATCGACCTGAAAGACCTTATCGATTATGGATTCGGTGCCAATCTTGCACGTCGGCGTTTCTCCCCAATATCCCCCAATCGGTCCCCTCGCCCTCTGGGAGAGGGCTAGGGTGAGGGGCTCTTCAGGGCTTGCGCGCAGGCAACAGCTTCAACGTACTCCGCGTATTCGCCAGCACCTCTTCCTCGCTGAAATGCGCCTGCACATAAATCCCCTCCACATACGCCTCGGCCTGATCGTCATAGTGACTGTCCAACGGCACGCCGCTCTGGCCGACCGGATTGATCGTCAAGGCATGCACCGCATCGGCAAAATCCACCAGACGCCGGGTCGACGGTCCATAGGTCACCGGCCATGGCGCCGGGCCGATTTTCGCCGAGAGGTTGTTCGGCACTTCGTGGCTGCCTGGCGCCGCGAACGGGCCGACATTGAACAGCCGATCCAGTGGCTTCTGCTGGCCCAGCGGATGGCCGTGGGTCAGGGTGTGCGCCGCGCCCCACTGCCAACCCGCCACATCGTCGCCGAGGGTCAGTTGCAGATGCTGCATGCTCGCCGCCCATGCCGTGCGCACTATGTCGGCGCGGGTTTCTCTGACCGGCGTGCTGCGATTGTCCCACCAAGGTGAATCAGCTCTCGCCGCCAGTCGCGGCAAGGCGGAATCGATAACCCGCGTCGACAGCATCGTTTCGAAAAAGTCATCGCCCAACTCATCGCGCATCGCCCCGTCGGCAAGGTCGTAGAGGAACTGGTTGAACACCGTCGCGCTGACCGAATCCAGCGGATAGTCGCCGGGCCATTGCGCCAATTGCTCGACCAGTTTGCGTTGCGCCGGATCGCTCACCACTTCACGCAACACCGGCAACAGCGGCGCCAACAGACGCGGGCCGTAGCCGGTCGTCGTGCCCAGCTGCAGTTTCTGGTTGGCCTCGTTGCTCCACTTCACCCGGTTGTCGCTGAGCTGACGATCAAGCTGCTGGCCGCGATCGGCGAGGTTGTAGTAACCGGGAATCTCCATGCCGGTCGGCGATACCGGCTGGAAGTTGGCCGAGACGATATAGCCGCGCGCCGGGTTCTCCTCCTGCGGGTTGGCGCTGAACGGGTAGTAGCCGTCCTTGTCCGCCTCAGGCGTGCTGCCGTCGAGAATGAAGCCCGGTTTTACCCCGGCCGGACGTTTCGGCAGCAAGGCCGAGGCCCACCAGGCGATATCGCCCTTGGCGTTGGCGTAAACCAGATTCAGACCCGGCGCCTGCACCTTGGCCGCCGCCGCGCGGGCCTTGGCCAACGTGTCAGCGCGGTTGAGCTGGTAAAAGCCGTCGAGGATCGGGTTGGGTGTTTCGAGGAATGCCCACCACATCGCAATCGGGGTCTTGCCGGCGGCGCTGCCGAGGGCATCGTTGACGATCGGCCCATGCGGCGACTGGCGCAAGGTGATCGTCACCGGCGCCTGACCCTTCACATTGATCTGTTGCTTGCTGACGAGCAGGTCGGTCCATTGGCCGCGATACCAGACCTGATCGGGATTGTCAGGGTTGACCTTCTCGGCGATCAGATCGAGGTCATCGTTCTGGAACATGGTCAGGCTCCAGCCGAAATCGAGGTTGTGCCCCAGAAACGCGAACGGCACCAGCGCCTGATGATGGCCGTACAACTCGAAGCCCGGCGCCGACAGCTGCGCTTCGTACCAGACCGACGGCACCGAAAAACGGATGTGCGGATCGCCGGCCAGCAACGGCTTGCCACTCTGGCTGCGGCTGCCGGCGATGACCCAAGCGTTGCTGCCCTCGAACTGCGGCAGACCGTTGTCGATCAGTGCCTGTTCGCTGAGGCGGGCGAGGGCGGTGAGGTCCTGCCAGTCGCCGGCGGCGAGGGCTGGCGGATGCCTGGTGTGATCCGTGGCAAGTACGCCTTTGGCCTGCCATTCAAGATCGAACACATTGAGGTAATCGGCGCCGAGCTGATCGCGCACGTAGGTCAGCAGCGGCTCGGTGCGAAACGCGGCGGCAAAGCTGTAGGCCATGTAACCGGCGACGCTGATGCTGTCTTCGGCGGTGAACGGCCGCTTGGGGATGCCCAGCACGTCAAACTCGATCGGCGCAGCGTGGCTGTCCTGATACTGGTTGATGCCATCCAGATAGGCTTGCAGGCCCTTCCACGCCGGCGACTGCTTATCCAGGCTGGCGACGTAACTGGTGGCGCGCTCGCGGATGCGCAGGCTGCGAAACAGCTTGTCGGTGTCGAGCAGTTTCGGCCCGAGCACTTCGGCCAGCTCACCGCGGGCGAGGCGACGCAGGGCTTCCATCTGGAACAGGCGATCCTGCGCGTGCACATAACCGAGGGCGCGATAGAGGTCGGTTTCGTTCTCGGCGCGGATATGCGGCACACCGCGCTCGTCATAGCGCACGGTCACCGAGCCTTGCAGGTTATGCAGCTGGACCTGGCCCTGGCGCGTCGGCTGCTTGCTGTAGATATACCCGCCAGCGGCGCAGAGCAGGACAACGACCAGCAGGGCAACGACGATCAACGCACGCTTCATGGTGACTCCTTGTGCAGGCGGGAGGGCCGCCCGTCGGGCTGCAAACATTTAGCACAGAGCATCTGTGCGGTGCAGCGCTGTCCTTGAAAAGTCCGGAATGCCTTACCGCGCATCCGCCGGCCACGGACAATAACAACCCACCGCCAAGGTGTGCGTAGCGTTCACCGGGCGGTCTTCCGTCAGGGCATGCAGGATCGGTTCGATAAAGCTGTTGCTGGAGTTGCAGGTCAGGCCTTCGCTGTACGGGCCGAAGTAGGCCAGTTTGCCGCTGCGATCCCAGATCGCCACGGCGGGGCTGGCGGGAATCTGTTCGGAGCCGGGCAGGACGATGATGGTTTTCAGGCCGGCGAGGGTGGCGGGCAACTGACCGTGGCTGCCGGGTTTTTGCACGGCGAAGAACTCCACGCCCCGCGCGCCGAACTGTTCGACCATCTCGCTCAGGTGCTGTTGATTGCCGACGTTGCACGGACAGGCCGGGTCCCAGAAGTGCACGAGACGGATATTGCCCGGCCCGGCGAGGTCGTCCGGCAGGCGCAGCGGATCGCCGGAAAACACCGCCGTGTGTTCACCGAACGCACGCAGATAGCGGCCCTGAAACCAGTCATACGCCGCCCACAGCACCCCGGCGCAGATCAGCGCGAGCAGGCTGGCGAACAGTGCGGTGCGGTAGGGCGAACGCATGGTTTCGGAATCTGAAAAGGTTGGCTAGCTTGCCATGCTTGCTCCGACAGATGAATATCGCAGGCCGATAAAGTCCGTTAACCGCTTTGGAATGTGCGCATGCCCGATACTTTCGACCCCGATCATTTACGCGCGAGCCTCAAGCCGTTGGCCGAGTGGCAGCCGTTATCGGATGAGGCGAAGGCTTATCAGCGCTTCTACAAGACCGACTTCGCCGAGCGCGATGTCTGGCGCGGCATGGGTCGTTTCGAGGTCGATGGCTACGAACTGGTCAGCCATTGCTGGTGGCCGGAGAAGGTCAAGGCGACGCTGTTTCTGCTGCACGGTTACTACGATCACATCGGCCTGTACCGGCATGTGATCGAGTGGGCGCTGGATCAGGATTTCGCGGTGATTGCCTGCGACTTGCCGGGGCATGGGCTGTCGAGCGGGCCGCGGGCGAGCATCCGCGATTTCGCTGAATATCAGCACATGCTGCAAGCGTTGTTCGCTGAAGCGACTTCGATCGCGCTGCCGCAGCCGTGGCATTTGTGCGGGCAGAGCACCGGGGGCGCGATTGTCGTCGATCACCTGCTCAACCATGGCGAGAACAGCCCGGCGCAGGGGCAGGTGATTCTGCTGGCGCCGCTGGTGCGACCACGGGCCTGGGGCTGGTCGCAGTTGAGTTATTACCTGCTGCGGCCATTTGTTCGCGGCGTCGCGCGGCGCTTCAGCGAAAATTCCAACGATCCGGACTTTCTGCCGTTTCTGCAGGCCGATCCGTTACAGCCAAGACGTCTGCCAACGAAATGGGTGGGCGCGTTGTCGCGCTGGATCATCCGTGTCGAGCACGCGAAAAAAAGTCCGCGACGGCCGCTGATCATTCAGGGACAGGCGGACATGACCGTCGACTGGCAGCACAATCTGCAGGTGTTGAAGTGGAAGTTCGACCGCCCGCAGATTCTGCTGCTGGCCGAGGCGCGGCATCACCTGGCCAATGAGACGGTAGAGATGCGTGAGGAGTATTTCGAGTTCTTGAGCAAGCGGATCAGGGGCCGGAATCTGTAGCCGCTGGGCGGGCCTCTTCGCGAGCAGGCTCGCTCCCACGGGGAAGTCGGGGGGGCACAAATTTTGTGTCCGCTGAGGACTCAATGTGGGAGCGAGCCTGCTCGCGATGCGATCATTCAGGCAACGACGATCACTGGCCGACCGCCAACCCCGCCCGAATCGCCGCCAGCGCCGCCTGATAGTAAGCCTTGCCCTCGGTCGACTCGGCAAACGTCGCAAACTCTTCCAGCTCTTCATCCGACAAATCGCGATAAACGTAGAGCAGGGTGTTGTTCAGATCGGCGCCGATCTGATCCATCAGCCGCTGGCGCTGACCATTCAACATGCCCTGCGCCTGACCGCCACCGAGCAATCCCGGGATCATCGAACTCAAACTGTCCGCCGCGACGCCGGCAATCGCCAGACTGACCTCGGCGCCAGCCTCCCGGGCCGGCAAGGCTTGCGCCAGGTGGCCGATGATCAGCAAACGACTGTCGCTGGCCTGCATTTTTGGCAGGCCCTGGGCATTTTTCGCCAGTTGATCGCGGCGGGTCGCGAGCAGTTCGGCGGCGACGATTTTCTTGCCCAGCGGTGACTGGAAAAAGGTCAGCGCCGGTTTCGGATCAGCGAGTTTCTGTCGCAGTTGCGCTTCGGCGCGTTGATCCATGGCCTGCGCGGCGAACCGCTGGTTGCTGTTGTTGACCAGTGCTTGAAACACCGCAGGCGGCAGGCTGTTCTGATAGCGCTGCTGGGCGGCGCTCAGGGCATCGTTGAAATGCGCGCGTTGTTCTGGCCAGCCGGCGACCTTGTACAACTGATCGTGGCCGTCCGCCCAGGCGGGCAATACGCAGAACATCAACAGTGAAAAAAGCAAACGGCGCATAGGGACTCCTGTCAGCAGCGGACTATTGTCCGTGCGGTGCCGGTACTTGTCGAGAATTCGTAGCAAGCCGCTGCGTGGCTCTGTCGGATTTATTGCCGTCGGCATACTATGCGCGCCATGCCGATATCCTCTGAACACCCACTGCTGTTACGCATTGTCGATGACCTGGCCGAACACGGCTGGTCGCAGCAGAACATCTTCCTGCCCGCCGATCTGACCCGGGCGCTGGCGGCCGAGTGCCGTAAACGTGAGGCCGAAGGTGAACTGGCGCCGGCGGCGGTCGGGCGCGGGCCGTTTTCAGAGATTCGCGAGGGTATTCGTGGCGATCACATTCAGTGGATCGACCCCGGCCAGGCCGACGCTACCGACCGCTATCTGAGCCTGATGGACAGTCTGCGCGAGGCGCTCAATCGCGGTCTGTTTCTGGGCCTCGAAGATTTCGAATGCCATTTCGCCCTGTACCCGCCCGGCGCGTTTTATCGCAAGCACGTCGACCGCTTTCGCGATGACGACCGACGCATGGTGTCGGCGGTCATCTACCTCAACGACGCCTGGCTGCCGGAGGACGGCGGCCAGTTGCGCATGTACTTGAACGATGAGCGTGTGCACGATGTGCAACCTACCGGCGGCTGCCTGGTGGTGTTTCTCTCCGGCGAAGTGCCCCACGAGGTGCTGCCGGCCCATCGCGAGCGGCTGTCGTTGACCGGGTGGTTTCGTCGCCGTGGCAACGAGCCGTTCTGAGCATGGAAAAGATTCTGGTCAGCCGCTGCCTGTTGGGCCATCGCGTGCGTTATGACGGTGGCGCGAGTGGTCCGTTTGATCTGCTTGAGCAGTGGATTGCCGAGGGCCGCGTAGTGCCGTTGTGTCCTGAGGTGGCCGGTGGTTTGCCGACGCCGAGGGCGGCGGCGGAGATTCCCGGCGGGCAGGGCGGTGAGGTGCTGGATGGCAATGCTGCTGTCATCACTACCGAAGGCGAGGATGTCAGTGCGCAGTTTCTCGAAGGTGCGCGGCAAGCGCTGGAACTGGTGCAACGGCACGGCATCAGGGTGGCGGTGCTCAAGGCCAACAGCCCTTCGTGCGGGAATCTGCTGACGTATGACGGGACGTTCAGTGGGGTCAAGGTCAGTGGCGAAGGGGTGACGGCGGCGTTGCTCAGGCGTCATGGTGTTCGGGTGTTCAATGAGCTAGAGCTGGATGAGGCGGCGGTGGCTTTGGCAGCTTTGGACTGATCCGCAATAGTTGCCCTCACCCCAGCCCTCTCCCGGGGGGAGAGGGGGCCGACCGAGGTGTCTGGCGCTGTCCATCGACCTGAAAGACCTTGGCGATTATGGGTTCGGCAAAGCCATGATCAGTCGATTTCGGATTCGGTATAGCAATCCCAAGTCGGCGTACCTCTAAAGCATTCCCGGATCAGTTCTCTCTCCCTCCGGGAGAGGGTTAGGGTGAGGGGGCTCTTACGGTTTCAACCACTTCTGCGACAACGCCGCCAACCGCCCATCCGCCTTGATCCGTTCCAGCGCGCTCTTGAGGCTGGCCTGAAACGCCGGATTGCCCTTTTGAAACGGAATCGCCAGTTCCACCGGCGCCGCCGCTTTCGGCTTCTCTTCGGTCAACGCCTGCACCAGCACCATCGGCCGTGGCGTCTCGTCCTTCTTCGCGAGCAGTTGCCCATCGACCTCGCCGTACGGCTCGCTGAAGTCGAAACGATCCTTGAGTTCGGGTGTCAGTGCTATGTGGTTGAGCGCGACGTCGTACTTGCCGCTTTCTACGCCCTGGAGCAGATCGCCCTCGTCGGTGACGATGAAATCGGCGCGTACATCCAGCTCCTTGGCAAGAAGTTGCCCAAGCTCGACCTCGAACCCCGTGAGTGTGTCGCCTTCCTTGTAATTGAAGGGCGGTGTATTAGCCTCAATGGCTATGCGCAACTCGCCACGGTCGTTGACGTCATCAATCAGTTCGGCGTGAGCCAGCGGGCTTAAAAGGGGTAGCAGGCAGATCAGGCCAGGCAGCAAGCGCATGGTCACTCCTTTGAAATCATTATCGCGACGCTCTGATTCAGGCTCGCTTTGCTATGGTTGTCGAGTGCCTTCGACAACGAATGGTCATGAAGTTGTCATGACCGTGCGGATTTTACGGAAAAACTGGAGAAGAAAATGAAAAGCTTTATGTCACGTGCAGCGTTGGCCGGTGTGCTGATGGGTGTTTCGGTGCTGGCCAGTGCGGCAACGCCGGCTCCCAAGGATGCTGAAGTGTTCATCGTTTCTCCCGAGGACGGCGCTACGGTCTCCCAGGAATTCAAAGTCAAGTTCGGCGTCAAGAACATTGCGCTGGCCCCGGCGGGTGATACCACCAAGAACACCGGCCACCATCATCTGCTGATCGACGTCGACGACCTGCCGGCCGAAGGCGCGCCGATCCCGACCGACGCGCACCACATGCATTTCGGCAAGGCGCAGACCGAAGCCACGATCAAACTGGCCCCCGGCAAGCACACCTTGCAATTGATCCTCGGCGACAGCGGCCACATGCCGTTCGACCCATCGATCGTTTCGGAAAAAATCACGGTTAACGTGAAATAAAAAAAGGGAGCCCTTCGGGGCTCCCTTTTTTATTCAGCTACAAGTGGCTGGCTGCAAGCGGCAAGTTAAAACAAGAGCGCTGTTCACTTGCCGCTAGTAGCTTGAAGCTTGCCGCTGCTTTTCTAGAACAGGACGCGACTACGGATAGTACCGTTGACGTGTTGCAGCTTCTCTTGCGCCAGCTCCGAGTACTCGGCGTCGACGTCGATCACCACGTAGCCGACCTTCTCGTTGGTCTGCAGGAACTGACCGGAGATGTTGATGCCGTTTTCGGCGAAGACCTTGTTGATCTCGCTCATCACACCCGGGATGTTCTCGTGGATGTGCAGCAGGCGGTGCTTGCCAGGGTGAGCCGGCAGGGCCACTTCCGGGAAGTTGACCGACGACACCGAAGTACCGTTGTCGCTGTACTTGACCAGTTTTTCCGCCACTTCCAGACCGATGTTGGCTTGCGCCTCGGCGGTCGAGCCACCGATGTGCGGGGTCAGGATCACGTTGTCGAGGCCACGCAGCGGGCTTTCGAACTCTTCGTCGTTGGAGCGTGGCTCCACCGGGAACACGTCGATGGCTGCGCCGATAAGGTGCTTGTCCTTGATCGCGTCCGCCAGGGCGTCGAGCTCGACCACGGTGCCGCGTGCAGCGTTGATCAGGATGCCGCCCTTCTTGATGGCGCGGATTTCCTTCTCGCCGATCATCCACTGGGTCGCCGCGGTTTCCGGGACGTGCAGGGTGACGATGTCGGACATGCCCAGCAGCTCATGCAGATTGCCGACCTGGGTAGCGTTGCCCAGTGGCAACTTGGTCACGGTGTCATAGAAGAACACCTGCATGCCCAGGCCTTCCGCCAGAACCGACAACTGCGTACCGATCGAGCCGTAGCCGACGATGCCGAGCTTCTTGCCACGGATCTCGAACGAGTTGGCCGCGGATTTGATCCAGCCGCCACGGTGGCAGGAAGCGTTTTTCTCAGGGATGCCGCGCAGCAGCAGGATCGCTTCGGCCAGTACCAGTTCCGCTACGGAACGAGTGTTGGAGTACGGCGCGTTGAACACGGCGATACCGCGCTCGCGGGCCGCACTGAGGTCAACCTGGTTGGTGCCGATGCAGAAACAGCCGACCGCGACCAGTTTCTTCGCGTGATCGAAGATCTCTTCGGTCAGTTGCGTGCGCGAGCGAATGCCGATGAAGTGAGCGTCAGCGATCTTTTCCTTGAGCTGGGCTTCCGGCAAGGAGCCAGTCAGGTATTCGATGCTGGTGTAGCCCGCCGCCTTGAGGACGTCGACAGCCGATTGGTGGACGCCTTCGAGAAGAAGGAACTTGATCTTGCTCTTATCGAGAGAAGTCTTGCTCATCTGCGTAAACCTGTATCCCGGAGAAAAATGGCAGGGAGGGGCGCAGCCTGGAGCTGACCCAAACGGCAGGAAAGCCGTCACCGCGGATCTGGCCTTGGGCACTGTCCTGCGGGGTCGGTATGCTAGCATAGCCACCCCGCTAAACACTCATTCCTGCGACGTGAAGCGTTCTCAGGATGACCATGAATTGTTCGAGAGTTCTGTCGATGACCAATCCTGCGCTGATTGATGAACTGAAGACCCTGGTTGAGCCCGGCAAAGTCCTCACCGACGCCGACTCCCTGAATGCTTACGGCAAGGATTGGACCAAGCACTTCGCCCCGGCGCCGAGCGCTATCGTGTTTCCCAAGACCATCGAGCAAGTGCAGGCCGTGGTGCGTTGGGCCAACACCCACAAGGTCGCGCTGGTGCCGTCCGGCGGGCGCACCGGGTTGTCCGCCGCTGCGGTGGCGGCCAATGGCGAAGTGGTGGTGTCGTTCGATTACATGAACCAGATTCTCGACGTCAACCTCACCGACCGCACCGCTGTATGCCAGCCGGGCGTGGTCACTGAGCATCTGCAGAACATCGCTGAAGAAAACGGCCTGTACTACCCGGTCGACTTCGCCTCGGCGGGTTCCAGCCAGATTGGCGGCAACATCGGCACCAATGCCGGCGGGATCAAAGTGATTCGCTACGGCATGACGCGCAATTGGGTGGCCGGCATGAAGGTCGTCACCGGCAAGGGCGACGTGCTCGAGCTGAACAAGGACCTGATCAAGAACGCCACCGGTTATGACCTGCGTCAGCTGTTCATTGGCGCCGAAGGCACCCTCGGCTTCGTCGTCGAAGCGACCATGCGCCTTGATCGCGCACCGAAAAACCTCACCGCCATGGTCCTCGGCACCGCCGATTTCGATTCGATCATGCCGGTGCTGCACGCCTTCCAGGGCAAGCTCGACCTGACCGCGTTCGAATTCTTCTCCGACAAGGCCCTGGCCAAGGTCATGGACCGCGGCGACGTGCCGGCGCCGTTCGACACCGAGTGCCCGTTCTACGCCCTGCTGGAATTCGAAGCGACCACTGAAGAAGTGGCCAACAGCGCGCTGGAAACCTTCGAACACTGTGTCGAACAAGGCTGGGTACTCGACGGCGTGATGAGCCAGAGCGAAACCCAACTGCATAATCTGTGGAAGCTGCGCGAGTACATCTCCGAAACCATCTCCCACTGGACGCCGTACAAGAACGACATCTCGGTGACCGTTTCCAGGGTGCCGGCGTTCCTGCGCGAAATCGACGCGATCGTCGGTGAGCACTATCCGGATTTCGAAATCGTCTGGTTCGGCCACATCGGCGACGGCAATCTGCACCTGAACATCCTCAAGCCGGAAAACCTGAGCAAGGACGAGTTCTTTGCCAAGTGCGCCACCGTCAACAAGTGGGTGTTCGAAACCGTCGAGAAGTACAACGGCTCGATCTCGGCCGAACATGGCGTGGGCATGACCAAGCGTGATTACCTGACCTACAGCCGCTCACCGGCCGAGATCGAGTACATGAAAGCGGTCAAGGCAGTGTTCGACCCGAACGGCATCATGAACCCGGGGAAGATTTTCCCGGTGTGATCGGTAATCTCTGTTGAATCAATGAAGGCAGGAGTCGGTAAATGAGCTATCAGCACCAGTACGTCGACGGCACGCGCATCCACTTCCCGATCGGGAAAGTCGTGTGCATTGGCCGCAATTACGCCGAACACGCCAAGGAACTGGACAACCCGGTGCCGACCGGGCCGCTGCTGTTCATCAAGCCGGGCAGTTGCGTGGTGCCGCTGGAAGGCGGTTTCAGCATTCCGACCGAGCGCGGTTCGGTGCACTACGAAGCGGAAATCGCTGTGTTGATCGGCAAGCCGCTGTCGACCAAACCAAGCCGCGAAGAAGTCCTCGATGCGATCTCCGGTTTCGCCCCGGCGCTGGACCTGACCCTGCGCGACAAGCAGGCCGAGCTGAAAGCCAAGGGCCTGCCGTGGGAAATCGCCAAGTCGTTCGACGGCGCGGCGGTGATCGCGCCGTTCGTGGTCGGTAGCACTTTCGCTGACCTGACCGACATCGGCATCCGCCTGACCATCAACGGCGAAGTGCGCCAGGACGGCAACAGCAGCGCGATGCTCAATCCGATCGTGCCGATGATCCAGCACATGGCCGGCTGCTTCTCGCTGCAGGCCGGCGACGTGATCCTTACCGGTACGCCGGTGGGTGTCGGCCCGCTGAACGTCGGGGACGAGATCGTCCTTGAACTGCCGGGGGCGAGCAGCTTCAGCAGTAGCGTGCGCTAACTTGTAGGGATGTCCACTGCACCTGTGGCGAGGGAGCTTGCTCCCGCTGGACTGCGCAGCAGGCCCCTGCTTTTTGCAGTAAAAAAAGCGGGGCCGCTTCGCGCCCCAGCGGGAGCAAGCTCCCTCGCCACAATTGCCCCTTGCCATCTTGGTTATGTGTTGTGGCCCGCAAACGCACACGCCAATCCCACCATTTCCCGTTTTTTTCACATCCTCTCTGGATAATTTCCGCGATTGCGGCGTCTCAGCCGGCCTCTTTGTGCTATTACCCTTGGCCTGAATTTACGGAACGCGTCCCTTGATGGCATCTCGAACTCAGCAGAAACCCACCCTCCGTTCCCGCTTCGCTCTGCGCTGGTATGTCTGGCTGTTGCTGGCCATCGTGGCGGCTTATGGGCTGGCGTTTGCCATGCACTGGGATGATCGTGGTGTGCTGTGGGTGCTGGAGCGCTTCGAGAGCAAGGCCGAGCAGAAGGAGAGCGTGTGGCTGCCGGACTATCAGGTGGTGATCGATGCCAAACCGTTGCCGGGCATGGAGAAGGACGAAGCTTCCGACCTGGCTTACAACCCGCAGACCAAAACCCTGTTTTCGGTGATGGGCAAAAATCCGTTCCTCGCTGAGCTGACACTGCAGGGCGAGGTGCTGCGCAAGATGCCGCTGGTGGGCTGGAGCAATCCCGAAGGTCTGACGGTCATGGAAAACGGCCTGATGGCGATTGTCGATGAGCGCCAGCACACGTTGTCGATCGTCAAGGTCGACGCCGGTACCCGCGAGCTGAACATGGCCGACTTCCCTAAATACGACCTCGGGCCGTCGAAAGACCAGAACAAGGCCTTTGAAGCCATCACCTGGGATCCGCGCAATCATCAGCTTGTGCTGGGTGAAGAACGCCCGCCAGCGCTGTTCACCTGGAAGAGCGATGGCAGTCAGACGCTGATCGGCGACAAGCAGAAGCTGGCCAGTGACGAGCTCGACATTCGCAATCTCTCGGCGCTGGCGGTCGATCCGCGCACTGGCCATCTACTGGTGTTGTCGGCCGATTCGCACCTGTTGCTGGAACTGGACGAGCGTGGCGAGCAAGTCAGCTTCATGACCTTGCTCGGCAATTTCAACGGTCTGAAAGACACCATTCCCCGCGCCGAAGGCCTGACCATGGACGAAGACGGCACGCTGTACATGGTCAGCGAGCCGAACCTGTTTTATCGCTTTGAGAAGCACAGGTAATTTTCCCTACGACAAACGCGGAATCGTGTGGTTGTCCTGGCAGGCAACTGGCCATTAAGCTTCAATTCAGACGGGCGTGATATTTCATCGGCCTGTCTTGAACCCGAGCCTGCCTGAATGCGTCGACTTGCCCGTCCCAAACCGTTGATTCTTGTCCTGTTGATGATTTCTCTGATCGCGTTGCTCGCGATCGGCCAGTACCTGCGCCTGTTCGAGCGCGCCTGGTTCAACCTGCACACCCTGTGGCAGCCGTTGAGCAGCGAGGCCATTGGCCTGGATCAATATCGGGTGACCATCGAAGCGCGGCCGATCGACGGGCTCGACGATGACGTTTCGGCGCTGACCTACGATCCGGTGCGCAAAAGCCTGTTCACCGTGACCAACAAGAATTCCGAACTGATCGAACTGTCGCTGGAAGGCAAGATCCTGCGGCGCATTGCTTTGGTCGGGTTCGGCGATCCTGAAGCGGTCGAGTACATCAGTGCCGACACCTACGTCATCACCGACGAGCGCCAGCAACGCCTGATCAAGATCCACCTCGACGCCGACACCACGTTCCTCGACGCCGAAGATGCCGAGCAGATGACCTTGGGCGTGCACATGGCCAGCAACAAGGGTTTCGAGGGGCTGGCTTACGACTCGGTGGGCAAACGCCTGTTCGTGGCGAAAGAACGCGACCCCATGCTGATCTATGAGGTCCACGGTTTTCCGCATTTCAAACCGGACAAGACCTACGCCGTGCACGTGATCAACAACCCCAAGCGCGATGCCGGGATGTTCGTGCGTGACCTGTCGAGTCTGCAGTACGACGAACGCAGCGGGCACTTGCTGGCGCTGTCGGACGAGTCGCGCTTGATTATCGAACTGGATGTCGACGGCCGCCCGTTGAGCACCATGTCGATCAGCGGCGGACGCCAGGGTTTGCAGAAAACCGTGCCGCAGGCCGAGGGGATTGCGATGGACGATGACGGCACGTTGTATCTGGTGAGTGAGCCGAATCTTTTCTACGTCTTCAAAAAGCCAACTTCAGACTAACCATCACCACAAAACCCTGTAGGAGTGAGCCTGCTCGCGATAGCGGTCTGTCAGTCAACATTAATATCAACTGACAGACCGCTATCGCGAGCAGGCTCACTCCTACAGGGGGATTTCAGCGCCTGAAGAATATTTACTCAGCCTTCAGGGTCTTCACACCTTCACTCGTGCCCAGCAACAACAGATCCGCCGGGCGTGCGGCGAACAGGCCGTTGGTGACCACGCCGACGATGGCGTTGATCTGCGCTTCCAGCTCCACCGGGTTGGTGATCTGCAGGTTGAACACGTCGAGGATGATATTGCCGTTGTCGGTCAGCACGCCTTCGCGGTACACCGGGTCGCCGCCGAGTTTGACCAGTTGGCGGGCAACGTGGCTGCGGGCCATCGGGATCACTTCCACCGGCAGCGGGAATTCACCGAGCACCGGCACCAGTTTGCTGGCGTCGGCGATGCAGATGAAGGTCTTGGCCACGGCGGCAACGATCTTCTCGCGGGTCAGGGCCGCGCCGCCGCCCTTGATCAGGTTCAGGTGCGCATCGCTTTCATCGGCGCCGTCGACGTAGAACTCCAGATCGCTGACAGTGTTCAGCTCATACACCGGAATCCCGTGGCCCTTGAGGCGCGCGGCGGTGGCTTCGGAGCTGGCGACCGCACCATCGAACGCGCCCTTGTGCTGGGCCAGGGCATCGATGAAGCAGTTGGCGGTGGAGCCGGTGCCGACGCCGACGATGCTCTTGTCGTCGAGTTTCGGCAGGATGAAGTCGACGGCGGCCTGGGCCACGGCCTGTTTGAGTTGATCCTGGGTCATGCGGGCTCCGAAGCGGGCAAGGGGTGGGCAGAAAGGCCGGCATTATAGCCGCAAGCGTGGCTAAAACCTCTGGATTCGTGTGGTCGTGCGCCCGAAAGCCGGGTTAGACTCCTTGGCCCTGCCCAACCCGCTCAGTGATGCTTTCCGATGCTCGAACAGTACGTCAAAAAGATCCTCACCTCGCGCGTTTATGACGTTGCCGTAGAAACCCCGCTGCAGAACGCTCGCCAGCTCTCCGAGCGGCTGGGCAACGACATCTGGCTCAAGCGCGAAGACTTGCAGCCGGTGTTCTCGTTCAAGATTCGCGGCGCCTACAACAAACTGACGCAACTGAGCGATGAAGAACGCGCCCGTGGCGTGGTCACCGCCTCGGCGGGCAACCATGCGCAGGGTCTGGCCCTGGCGGCGAAAGTGCTGGGCGTCAAAGCCACCATCGTCATGCCCAAGACCACCCCGGAAATCAAAGTCGAAGGCGTGCGTTCGCGCGGCGGCAAAGTGGTGCTGCACGGCGATTCGTTCCCGGAAGCACTGGCCTATTCGCTGAAACTGGTCGATGAAAAAGGCTACGTCTACATCCATCCGTACGACGATCCGCACACCATTGCCGGGCAGGGCACCGTGGCCATGGAAATTCTCCGTCAGCACCCGCAGCCGCTGGACGCGATTTTCGTCCCGGTCGGCGGCGGCGGGCTGATCGCCGGTATCGCGGCGTACGTGAAATACCTGCGGCCCGACATCAAGGTGATTGGCGTAGAGCCGGACGACTCCAATTGTCTGCAGGCCGCGATGGCAGCGGGCGAGCGCGTCGTCCTGCCGACCGTGGGGATCTTCGCCGACGGTGTGGCGGTGGCACAGATCGGCCAGCATACCTTTGAGATCTGCAAGGATTACGTCGATGAAGTGATCACTGTCAGCACCGACGAGATCTGCGCGGCAATCAAGGATATCTACGACGATACCCGTTCGATCACCGAACCTGCCGGCGCGCTGGGCGTGGCCGGGATCAAGAAATACGTCGAGCAGCGCGGCGTCAGCGGTCAGACATTCGTCGCCATCGACTCTGGCGCCAACGTCAACTTCGACCGCTTGCGCCACGTTGCCGAGCGCGCCGAGCTGGGCGAAGGTCGCGAGGCGATCATCGCCGTGACCATTCCCGAGCAGGCCGGCAGCTTCAAGGCGTTCTGTGAAGCCATCGGCAAGCGCCAGATCACCGAGTTCAATTACCGCTACAACACCGGCAGCGAAGCGCACATCTTCGTCGGCGTGCAGACCCACCCGGACAACGACCCGCGCAGCGCCTTGCTGGCGAGCCTGACCGAGCAGGGTTTCCCGGTTATCGACCTGACCGACAATGAACTGGCCAAGCTGCACATCCGCCACATGGTCGGTGGCCGCGCCGCGCAGGTGGTCGATGAAGTGGTGCTGCGCTTCGAATTCCCGGAACGGCCGGGCGCGCTGTTCAACTTCCTCAACAAGCTCGGCGGGCGCTGGAACATCTCGATGTTCCACTACCGCAACCACGGCGCGGCGGACGGCCGTGTGGTCGCCGGCCTGCAAGTGCCCCATGACGAGCGTCATCTGGTGCCCGCGGCGCTGGCGGAAATCGGCTACCCGTACTGGGACGAAAGCGACAATCCGGCCTATCAGCTGTTTCTCGGCTGAACGGCTACGCTGATGGGCATGGACCTACGGAAGAGAACGACATGGAAACCCTGACCACCCTGAAAGTCCTTCACGTCGCAGCGACCGTGGTCATCCTCGCGAGTGGGCTGGGGCTGGCCTTCCTGACCTGGCGCAATCGCAGCGAAGGCCCGGCCAGCACGATGCGCCGTCCGGGGCTGTTCATCTGGTGCCTGATGCTGATCGGCATGCTCAGCATGCCGTTCACCGGCTGGTGGCTGGTGCACCTGATTGGCTGGCCCTTGGGACAATTGTGGATTCTGGGATCGAGCGTGATCTATGCCGTGGCCACGTTCAGTGCGGTCTGGCTGCTGGTTCGGCTGGATCGGCTCTGGACAACCGGGCGGGGTAACCGCACATTCAATCTGGCGCTGGCGATTGTCAGCGGCGTCGGGTTTGTCGCCATAGCGGCGTTGATGGGGGCCAAGCCGGTTTAAGGTTTGCGACCGAGTTGCGGCCATTCGCGAGCAGGCTCACTCCTACAGGGAACGCATTCCAAATGTAGGAGCGAGCCTGCTCGCGATAGCAATATCAACCGCGCAACGAAATCACCGGCCAGCCGCGTTTTTCGGCTTCAGCACGCAAATTCGGATCCGGATCCACCGCCACCGGATTCGCCACCTGCTCCAGCAATGGCAGATCATTCATCGAGTCGCTATAGAAATAGCTGCCCTCCAGCGAATAACCAGTCTCCTCCAGCCACCGATTCAGGCGCGTGACCTTGCCTTCACGGAAGCATGGGATATCGGTGCTGCGCCCGCTGTAGCGGCCATCAACCATCTCGCATTCGGTGGCGATCAGGGTTTCCACGCCCAGACGCACGGCGATCGGCGCCGTGACGAAACGGTTGGTGGCGGTGATGATCACCAGTTTGTCGCCGGCATCGCGGTGCTTTTTCAGCAGATCCAGAGCCTTGGGCAGGACGATCGGCTCGATGCAGTCGCGCATGTAATCGCTGTGCCAGGCGTCGAGCACAGTCATTTCCGTGCGGCCAAGAATCTCCAGGCAGAAGTTCAGGTACGCGGCGTTGTCCAGCTTGCCGGCCAGGTAATCCTGATAGAACTCGTCGTTGCGCGCCTTGTAGGCGATCGGGTCGAGGAAGCCGCGCTCGCACAGATAATCGCCCCAGGCGTGATCGCTGTCGCCGCCCAGAAGGGTATTGTCCAAATCGAATAGAGCCAGGCGCATTGCAGTTACCCGCTGAAAAGTCAGTAAAAAGGCGACAAGAATACGGTCTTTTCACAAGAGTGCACATAAGGTAGGAACCTTCGTTGCCGCCTGATCAAGCTTTGTGGAACAATGCGGCGACATGCGTTTGCGAGGTTGTTGCCGTGATCGACCCCGATGGTTTCCGCCCCAATGTCGGGATCATTCTGACGAATGACGCCGGCCAGGTGCTATGGGCTCGCCGTATCAATCAGGACGCCTGGCAGTTTCCGCAAGGGGGGATCAACCCCGAGGAGACGCCGGAAGACGCCTTGTACCGCGAGCTGAACGAAGAAGTTGGCCTGGAACGTGAAGATGTTGAAATACTGGCCTGTACCCGAGGCTGGTTGCGCTATCGTTTGCCGCAACGCCTGGTGCGTACCCACAGCCAACCGCTGTGCATCGGCCAGAAACAGAAATGGTTCCTCCTGCGCCTGATCTCCAACGAGCAGCGGGTGCGGATGGATCTGACCGGTAAACCGGAGTTCGATGGCTGGCGCTGGGTCAGCTATTGGTATCCGTTGGGCCAGGTGGTGACATTCAAGCGCGAGGTGTATCGACGCGCTCTCAAAGAGCTTGCCCCGCGCCTTTTAGCGCGCGACTGACGACGGAGTTCGACCCCGAGCCATGCTCAATACGCTGCGCAAGATCGTCCAGGAAGTTAACTCCGCCAAGGATCTCAAGGCGGCGTTGGGGATTATTGTGTTGCGCGTCAAAGAGGCCATGGGCAGCCAGGTCTGCTCGGTCTACCTGCTTGACCCGGAAACCAATCGCTTCGTCCTGATGGCCACCGAGGGCTTGAACAAGCGCTCGATCGGCAAGGTCAGCATGGCCCCCAACGAGGGTCTGGTCGGTCTGGTCGGCACGCGTGAAGAACCCCTGAACCTCGAAAACGCCTCGGTTCACCCGCGCTATCGCTACTTCGCCGAGACCGGTGAAGAGCGTTATGCCTCGTTCCTCGGCGCACCGATCATTCACCACCGCCGCGTCGTCGGCGTGTTGGTCATCCAGCAGAAAGAGCGCCGCCAATTCGACGAAGGTGAAGAAGCCTTCCTCGTGACCATGAGCGCGCAGCTCGCCGGCGTTATCGCCCATGCCGAGGCCACCGGTTCGATCCGTGGCCTGGGCCGTCAGGGCAAGGGCATTCAGGAAGCCAAGTTCGTCGGCGTGCCGGGCTCACCGGGTGCTGCTGTCGGTACCGCAGTGGTCATGCTGCCGCCGGCCGACCTGGACGTGGTGCCGGACAAGACCATCACCGACATCAACGCTGAGCTGGCGCTGTTCAAGACCGCCATCGAAGGCGTGCGCGCCGACATGCGCGCGTTGTCCGCCAAACTGGCGACCCAGCTGCGCCCGGAAGAGCGCGCGCTGTTCGACGTCTACCTGATGATGCTCGACGATGCCTCGCTGGGCAGCGAAATCACCACCGTGATCAAGACCGGCCAATGGGCCCAGGGCGCGCTGCGTCAGGTGGTCACGGAACACGTCAACCGCTTCGAATTGATGGACGACGCTTACCTGCGTGAGCGTGCGTCGGACGTCAAAGACCTCGGTCGCCGTCTGCTCGCCTATCTGCAGGAAGAGCGCCAGCAGAACCTGGTCTACCCGGAAAAAACCATCCTGGTCAGCGAAGAACTGACGCCGGCGATGCTCGGCGAGGTGCCGGAAGGCACGCTGGTCGGCCTGGTGTCGGTACTCGGTTCGGGTAACTCACACGTTGCGATTCTGGCCCGGGCCATGGGCATTCCGACCGTCATGGGTCTGGTCGACCTGCCGTACGCCAAGGTCGACGGCATCGAAATGATCGTCGACGGCACCCGAGGCGAGGTCTACACCAACCCCAGCGAAGTGCTGCGCAAGCAGTTCGCCGAAGTCGTCGAAGAAGAGAAACAACTGGCGCTGGGCCTCGACACCCTGCGCGACCTGCCGTGCGTGACCCTCGATGGTCACCGCATGCCGCTGTGGGTCAACACCGGCCTGCTCGCCGATGTGGCGCGGGCGCAGAAGCGCGGCGCCGAGGGAGTCGGTCTGTACCGCACCGAAGTGCCGTTCATGATCAACCAGCGCTTCCCGAGCGAGAAGGAACAGCTGGCGATCTACCGCGAACAGCTCGCCGCGTTCCACCCGCAACCGGTGACCATGCGCAGCCTCGACATCGGCGGTGACAAGTCGCTGTCGTACTTCCCGATCAAGGAAGACAACCCGTTCCTCGGCTGGCGCGGTATTCGCGTCACCCTTGACCACCCGGAAATCTTCCTGGTGCAGACCCGCGCGATGCTCAAGGCCAGCGAAGGCCTGAACAACCTGCGGATTCTGCTGCCGATGATCTCCGGCACCCATGAACTCGAAGAAGCCCTGCACCTGATCCACCGTGCCTGGGGCGAGGTGCGCGACGAAGGCACCGACGTGCCGATGCCGCCGATCGGCGTGATGATCGAAATCCCGGCAGCGGTGTACCAGACCAAGGAACTGGCGCGGATGGTCGACTTCCTCTCGGTCGGCTCCAACGATTTGACCCAGTATCTGCTGGCGGTCGATCGCAACAACCCGCGCGTCGCCGACCTCTACGACTACCTGCACCCGGCAGTGCTGCAAGCGCTGCAAACCGTGGTCACCGATGCGCACGCCGAGGGCAAACCGGTGAGCATCTGCGGCGAGATGGCCGGTGATCCGGCGGCAGCAGTGCTGTTGATGGCGATGGGCTTCGACAGCCTGTCGATGAACGCCACCAACCTGCCGAAGGTGAAGTGGATGTTGCGCCAGGTGAACCTGAGCAAGGCACAGGAGATGCTGGCGGAGCTGATGAAGATCGATAACCCGCAAGTTATCCATAGCTCGCTGCAGTTGGCGCTGAAGAATCTTGGGTTGGCCAAGATGAATTCGCCGGTTGTGAACAAATCTCTCTAAGATCAAAAGCCCCTCACCCTAGCCCTCTCCCGGAGGGAGAGGGGACTGATCGGGGGATGCTGCAGAACTCCGTCGACCTGAAAGAGCTTTGCTGAATCCATAATCGACTCGACCTGTAAGTGCTTTGCTGAATCCATAATCGACTCGATCTTTCAGGTCGATGTATACCGCAAAGACACCTCGGTCGGCCCCCTCTCCCTCCGGGAGAGGGCTGGGGTGAGGGGCTGCTGTTAGACACAAACCTCAACTTCCCCTAGATGACCGCCATACGGCCCAAAACTGCGCTCCACCATTCGCCGCGTCCCGTCCGCCTGCACAACCAACGCCGTACTCGCCCGCGTGCCGTAACTCTGGCTGGCAATAAACACGCTCGACAACAATGACTCCGTCGCCATGCCCACCCCGGTATCCGGCAACTCGGCCTCTGGTGCGGGCTGCGCATCGCTCAACAAGGCCAGCAATCGTTCAGGCTGCGGATCGTCCAGCACTGCGCTCAACGTCGCCCTGGCCTTGAGCAGTTTTGGCCACGGCGTGTCCAGCCCGGCATTGGATAACCCATAAACCCCGGGCTGGAGCATCACCGGCTCCGACGCCCGTGCATTGAAATGCCAAAGCTCATGGGTATTGCCCAGCAGCAGGTTGAACCCGGCGTACTCCGCCGCACGGTCCACTACATCGCTCAAATAATCATCAATCGAAAGATCACCCGTGAGAAAGCGTGCCACCAGCTCGCCCCGGGATTTGGTCGCGGGCGGCTGCTGCGGGTCGCGAATATTGGTCAGTGCAGCGAAGCGTCCGTTGGCGCCGATCCCCAGCCAGGTGCCGCCGGCCTCAAGATCGCGCCCGGCATGCACCTGCGGCGCCTCCGGCCACGGCGCCAATGGCAGGCTGGGGCGGGCGTAGAACTCGTCGCGGTTGGCCGCGACGATCAGCGGCTGGGCATGGCCCGGGCGCCAGGCGAAAACAATCAGGCACATAAGGTGGTCCTTGTGTGTTTTTTGCCCACTCTACGCATCCGGCGTCCGTGCATCCATCGCCAGTGGAGCAGAAGGCTGCGCATCCGTTACCATGCCGGTCCTGTTTTGCCGACGCGTGCTGGAGACGGTCATGGAATTTCTGCTCTACCTGGCGCTCGGCGCCTGCGCGGGCGTGCTCGCCGGGCTGTTTGGCGTCGGCGGCGGGATCATCATCGTCCCGGTGCTGGTGTTCAGCTTTACCCTGCAAGGCTTCGATCAGTCGATTCTCACGCATCTGGCGGTGGGTACGTCGCTGGCGACGATCATCTTCACCTCGATCAACGCCGTGCGTGAACATCACCGCCGTGGCGCGGTACGTTGGGCGATTTTCCGCTGGATGACCGTGGGCATTCTGCTCGGTGCCGGTTTCGGTGCGCTGACCGCGGAAGCGATCTCGGGGCCGAACCTGCAAAAGATCATCGGCGTGTTTGCTCTGGTGATCGCCGTGCAATTGGCGCTGGACGTCAAACCCAAGGCCAGCCGAACGGTGCCGGGCAAGCTCGGTCTGACTGCGGCCGGTACGGTGATTGGCTGGGCCTCGGCGATTTTTGGTATTGGCGGCGGCTCGCTGACGGTGCCGTTTCTGACCTGGCGCAGCGTGCCGATGCAGCAGGCCGTGGCGACCTCGTCGGCCTGTGGCCTGCCGATCGCTTTGGCGAGCGCGTCAAGTTTCATGATTCTGGGGTGGCACGATCCGTTGCTGCCGGCCCATAGTCTCGGTTTTGTATATTTGCCGGCATTGTTGGGCATCGCCCTGACCAGCATGGTATTCGCCCGGCTCGGCGCGCGTCTGGCGCACAGGTTGTCGCCGCGCTTGCTGAAAAGGCTGTTCGCCGCTTTGCTGTTCTGCGTGGGTTTGAGCTTTCTGCTCTGACCGCGTGGCAATCCTGGCTTAATCCTGAGGTGGCAGCGTCACCCGGGAATTTCGCTTTCAACTCTAACAAGGAGTCGCAATGCTGCCTTACCCGCAGATCGACCCGGTGGCCCTGGCCATCGGTCCGCTGAAAATCCACTGGTACGGTCTGATGTACCTGATCGGCATCGGCGGCGCGTGGCTGTTGGCGTCGCGCCGGCTCGACCGCTTCGACCCGACCTGGACCAAGGAGAAGCTCTCCGATCTGGTGTTCTGGTTATCGATGGGCGTGATCGTCGGCGGCCGTCTGGGTTACGTGCTGTTCTACGACCTGAGCGCATACCTGGCCAATCCGACGCTGATTTTCGAAGTGTGGAAGGGCGGCATGTCGTTCCACGGCGGATTCATCGGCGTGATGCTCGCGGCCCTGTGGTTCGGCAAGCGCAATGGCAAGTCGTTCTTCCAGTTGATGGACTTCGTCGCGCCGATGGTGCCGATCGGTCTGGGCGCCGGGCGCATCGGCAACTTCATCAACGCCGAGCTGTGGGGCAAGGCAACCGACGTGCCATGGGCCATGGTGTTCCCGCCGTTCAGCGATCCGGCGCAGTTGCCGCGCCATCCATCGCAGCTGTATCAGTTCGCCCTCGAAGGCGTGGCGCTGTTCCTGATCCTGTGGATTTTCTCGCGCAAACCGCGCCCGACCATGGCGGTCTCGGGCATGTTCGCGCTGTTCTATGGCATCTTCCGTTTCATCGTCGAGTTCGTCCGCGTACCGGATGCACAGTTGGGCTATCTGGCGTGGAACTGGCTGACCATGGGCCAGGTGCTCTGCGTGCCGATGATTGTCGGCGGGCTGTTGCTGATCTGGCTGGCCTATCGTCGCGCCCCGGCAGCGCCGCTCGCGCCGACGGCTTAAACTACGAACCCCGGCGCGCGACGCCGGGGCTCAAAGGACACAGGTAACTCATGAAGCAATATCTCGAACTGGTCTCGCACGTCATCCAGAACGGCAGCAAACAGGCCAACCGCACCGGCATCAACACCATCAGTTTTCCGGGGGCGATGCTGCGTTTCGATCTGCAGGAAGGTTTTCCGGCGATCACCACGCGCAAAATGGCCTTCAAATCGGCCATCGGCGAGATGTGCGGTTTTCTGCGTGGCGTGAACAACGCCGCTGAATTCCGCGCGCTGGGCTGCAAGGTCTGGGACCAGAACGCCAACGAAAACGCGCAGTGGCTGGCCAACCCGTTCCGTCAGGGCGACGACGACCTCGGCGAAATCTACGGGGTGCAATGGCGCAAATGGCCGGCGTACAAGCAGATCCCGCTGAGCAACACCGCCGCCATCGAGCAAACCTTGAGCAACGGCTACAAGCAGATCGCTCAGGGCGAAGAAGACGGCCAGGCTTACGTCGTGCTGTACAAGGCGATCGATCAGGTGCGCCAGTGCGTCGACACGATCATCAAGGATCCGGGCAGCCGGCGCATCCTGTTCCACGGCTGGAACGTCGCTCAGCTGGATGAAATGGCCCTGCCGCCGTGCCACCTGCTGTATCAGTTCCACCCGAATGTCGAGACCAGGGAAATTTCTCTGACCCTCTACATCCGCTCCAACGATCTGGGTCTGGGCACGCCGTTCAACCTCACCGAAGGCGCGGCGCTGCTGAGCCTGATCGGTCGCCTGACCGGCTACACGCCGCGCTGGTTCACCTATTTCATTGGTGATGCGCACGTCTACGAGAACCACCTGGACATGCTCAACGAACAGCTCAAGCGCGAGCCGTTTGCCATGCCCAAGCTGAAGATCTCCGATCGTGTGCCGGAGTTTGCCAAGACTGGTGTCTATCAGCCGGAATGGCTGGAGCTGGTCGAGCCGAGCGACTTCTCGCTGGAAGGTTACGAGCACCATCCGCCAATGACCGCGCCGATGGCGGTCTAAACCACAACGCAGGACCCCTCTGTAGGAGCTGCCGAAGGCTGCGATCTTTTGATCTTGCTGTTTATAAGATCAAAAGATCGCAGCCTGCGGCAGCTCCCACATTTGCTTTTGTGGTGTGCTCAATGGCCGTGGCTACGGCCTACGTGGGAATGCTCAACCTCCGTTGCAACAACCCCGCCACTCACTTCCAGCCGCTGCAAGATCCCGCATTGATCCGCCTCCGGGCCTTCGCCACAGCGTTGGCGCAGGTCGAGCAGTTGTGCCTGCAAGGCCAGCAATCCGTCAATCCGCGCCTTCACATGCTGGATGTGTTCGTCGATCAGCGCATTGACGCTTTCGCACTGATCCTGCGGGCTGTCGCGCAGCGCGAGCAGGCTGCGGATTTCTTCGAGAGTCATGTCGAGGGTGCGGCAGTTGCGGATGAACGTCAGGCGCTCGGCGTGGGCCTGGGTGTAGACACGGTAATTGCCGTCGCTGCGCGCCGGTTCCGGGAGGAGGTTTTCGCGCTCGTAGTAGCGGATGGTTTCCACGGCGCAGTCGGTGAGTTTCGCCAGTTCGCCGATCTTCATGACGGCCATCTCCAAATGGGTGCTTGACCCTATAGTGGCTACAGGGTCTTTACTTGGCAACAGGCACCTTCATGGACGCGACCAATGAGCGATTCCCTGCACACCCACAAGCCCGGCGACGGCCACGATCACAGTCATAAATTGCAGCCCGTGCACAAACATGACCACGGTGGCGATTCCTGCTGCGGGTCGAAAGCCGCAGCGCCTGCGTTGGTGCAACTGAGCGAAAAGACCAGCGCCGATGCGCGCCTGAGCAGTTTCCGCATCGAGGCGATGGATTGCCCGACCGAGCAGACGCTGATCCAGAACAAGCTGGGCAAACTGGCCGGCGTGCAGCAGCTGCAATTCAACCTGATCAACCGCGTACTTGGCGTGACCCACAATCTGCCGGGCACCGAGCCCATTACCGAAGCGATCAAATCCCTCGGCATGCACGCCGAGCCGCTGGAGGCGGGCGTCGACGCACAGGCCCCGGCACCCGTGAAAAAACACTGGTGGCCGCTGGCGCTGTCCGGCCTCACCGCACTGGGCGCCGAAGTCATTCACTTCACCAGCGCCGCACCCGATTGGGTGGTGGCGATCGTTGCGCTGGTGTCGATTCTCAGTGGCGGCCTCGGCACCTACAAAAAGGGCTGGATCGCCCTGAAGAACCTCAACCTCAACATCAATGCGCTGATGAGCATCGCCGTAACCGGTGCCATCCTCATCGGCCAGTGGCCGGAAGCGGCGATGGTGATGTTCCTCTTCACCGTCGCCGAGCTGATTGAAGCACGCTCGCTGGATCGCGCGCGCAACGCGATCAGCGGCTTGATGCAGATGACCCCTGAGCAAGCCACGGTATTGCAGGCCGACGGCAATTGGCTCGAACAAGAGGTAAAAAGCGTCGAACTCGGCGCCCGCGTGCGGGTAAAACCGGGCGAACGCATCGCGTTGGACGGCGCGGTGGTCAGCGGCAGCTCGACCATAGATCAGGCGCCGATCACCGGGGAAAGCCTGCCCGTGGAGAAAACCGTCGGTGACAAAGTCTTCGCTGGCACCATCAATCAGGCCGGTTCGTTGGAATATACGGTCACCGCTGCGGCTAACAACTCGACACTCGCGCGGATCATCCACGCCGTCGAACAGGCGCAAGGTGCACGGGCGCCGACCCAGCGTTTCGTTGATCAATTCTCGAAAATCTACACCCCGGCGGTGTTCGTCTTCGCTTTGGCCGTGGCGGTGATTCCGCCGCTGTTCATGGGTGCGGCGTGGTTCGACTGGATCTACCGCGCGCTGGTGCTGCTGGTGGTGGCCTGCCCGTGTGCACTGGTGATTTCCACCCCGGTGACCATCGTCAGCGGCCTCGCAGCGGCGGCGCGCAAAGGCATTCTGGTCAAGGGCGGCGTGTATCTGGAGGGCGGCTTCAAGCTCGATTATCTGGCGCTGGATAAAACCGGCACGATCACCCATGGCAAACCGGTGCAGACCGATTACTTGTGCCTGGAGGCAACCGCCGAGCAAACTGCACCCGCCATCGCCGCAGCGTTGGCCGGGCGCTCCGATCACCCGGTATCGCTGGCCATTGCCAACGCTGCTGTGGATAAAGATTCCGCGGCGCCCGCTGTGGATAACTTCGAAGCGCTGGGTGGGCGTGGCGTTAAAGGCGATATCGATGGCCAGACCTATCACCTGGGCAACCATCGTCTGGTCGAGGAACTCGGTCTGTGCTCGCCGCAATTGGAGGAAAAACTCTTCGCGCTGGAGAAACAGGGCAAATCCGTGGTGCTGCTGCTCGACAGTTCTGGCCCGCTGGCGTTGTTTGCCGTGGCCGACACGGTCAAGGAAAGCAGCCGCGAAGCGATTCGTCAGTTGCATGAACTCGGGGTGAAAACCCTGATGCTCACTGGCGACAACGTCCACACCGCCCAGGCGATTGCTGCACAAGTCGGCATCGATGAAGCCAGAGGCGACTTGCTGCCGACGGACAAACTGCAGGCCATCGAAGACCTGTACAAGCAGGGCCATCGCGTCGGCATGGTCGGCGACGGCATCAATGACGCGCCGGCACTGGCCCGCGCCGAGATCGGTTTCGCCATGGCTGCCGCAGGCACCGACACGGCGATCGAAACTGCCGATGTCGCCCTGATGGACGACGATCTGCGCAAGATCCCCGCGTTCATCAACCTGTCGCGCAATACCGCGAGCATCCTGAAACAGAACATTGCCTTGGCGCTGGTGATCAAGGCGATCTTTCTTGCGGTAACCTTCGCCGGGCTTGCCACCATGTGGATGGCGGTGTTCGCCGATATGGGCGTGAGCCTGCTGGTGGTATTCAACGGGTTGCGCCTGTTGCGTAAATAACGATGAGGAATGGTTGTGCTTAGTGCTGAGCTGAAAGCGTTCTACATGGTCGCCCGCCTAGGCAGCATCACGCTGGCGGCGAAAAAACTCGGCCTCAGCCAACCGACCGTGACCACGCAGATCCGTAACCTGGAAAGTCAGTATTCGGTGGAGCTGTTTTATCGCGGCGGTCGACGCCTGAGTGTCAGCGATGAAGGCGCGCGCTTGCTGCCGATGGTAAAGACGCTGTTGCAGCAAGAAGCGGACATCGAGTTCTTTTTGCGTAACAGCGGCCAAGTGCAGGGCACGTTGCGCATTGCCGCTACCGCGCCGTATTACATCCTCGATCTGGTGAAAACCTTCCGCGAGCGTTTGCCACAGGTGGAAGTGTCGGTGGAAATCGGCAATTCGCAGCAAGTGCTGGAAGCGCTGGAGGATTACCGCGTGGATGTCGCGGCGTCGTCACAGTTGCTCGAGGATGCGCGATTGATTCGCCGGGTGCTCGGCACCGATCCGTTGGTGCTGGCGGTGCATCGCAATCATCCGTTGGCGGCGCAAGCGCATGTGACGTTGAGTGCACTGGCCGGACATACGCTGTTGATGCGGGAGTCGGGTTCAACCACGCGGCGCTTGACCGAAGAGTTGCTCGCCAGCGCCGGGGTCAGCTTCGGGCCGCTGCTGGAGATCGGCAGTCGCGAGTCGATTCGTGAAGCCGTGCTGCGCAATATCGGCATCAGCATCATTGCGCGTCAGGAAGTGCCGCATGATCCGCAGTTGCGCGTGCTGACCATCGAGAATGCACCGCAGATTCCGGAATATCTGTATTGCCTCAAGGAAAGGAAGGGCGCGCGGTTGCCGGCGGCTTTTTTGGGACTCGCACAGGAAATGTCCCCGGCCTGAAGATCAAAAGATCGCAGCCTTCGGCAGCTCCTACAGGTGGACGCATTCCAATGTAGGAGCTGCCGAAGGCTGCGATCTTTTGACTTCCAACCAAAATCCCCGAATACCACTATCAGCCATTTTGGCCTCGCTGCCACATGACGGATGCATTACAACTCTAGGATTGGCCCCATCTGCTTGATGAGGTCTGTCCATGAATCCTGCCATCGCAACTGCCCTGACCAACCCCGGTGCGCCGATGAAAGTGCGCGGCGTGCACAAGCGTTTCGGCGCGTTCACTGCGCTGGATAACGTTTCCCTCGACGTCGCCGCCGGTGAACTGGTGTGTCTGCTCGGCCCGTCGGGCTGTGGCAAGACCACGCTGCTGCGCTGCATCGCCGGGCTGGAGAAGCAGGACAGCGGCGAGCTGTATCTGGGTGGGCGCGACGTCTCGCACCTCGCCCCGCAAGCTCGCGACTACGGCATTCTGTTCCAGTCCTACGCACTGTTCCCCAATCTGACCGTCGAGGCGAACATTGCCTACGGCCTCGCCGGCAGCGGGCGCGATGTAGTGCGCCGTCGCGTCGGTCAGATGCTGGAACTGGTCGGCCTCACCGGCAGTGAGAAAAAGTACCCCGGCCAATTGTCCGGCGGTCAGCAACAGCGAGTAGCGCTGGCTCGTGCCCTGGCGCCGGCGCCGTCGCTGCTGTTGCTCGATGAACCGATGTCGGCCCTCGACGCTCGGGTTCGCGAGCATCTGTGCACCGAGCTGCGCCAGTTGCAACGCAACCTCGGCATTACCACCCTGATGGTTACGCACAATCAGGACGAGGCGATG
The DNA here is from genome assembly GCF_030209115.1 of Pseudomonas sp. FR229a. Classification (NCBI taxonomy): domain Bacteria; kingdom Pseudomonadati; phylum Pseudomonadota; class Gammaproteobacteria; order Pseudomonadales; family Pseudomonadaceae; genus Pseudomonas; species Pseudomonas sp. FR229a. The sequence continues at coordinate 457,808 of NZ_JARVSP010000008.1, forward strand.
TTGATGGCCGACCGCATCGCGGTGATGAACAACGGCCGCGTCGAGCAGTACGCCACCCCGCAGGAAATCTACGACCGCCCGGCCACGCCGTTCGTGGCCGAGTTTGTCGGCCAGGGCAACTGGTTGCCGTTCCAGCGCAGCAGCGACAGCCACGCCCGGGTTGGCGGAATGAATGTGCGTCTGGCCGACGGCAGCGTCAGCGGAGCCTCGGGTCGGCTGTTCTGCCGCCCGGAGGCGATCAATGTCAATCCGCTGGTGCATGAAGAAAACCTGTTCCCGGCCAAGGTTCGCGAGATCACTTTCCTCGGCAACCGCTGCCGTATGAGCTTCGAACTCGACCAATTGCCGGGCCACGCACTGCTCGCCGAACTCGCGCCGGAAGCCATGCCGCGCCTCGGCGCCCAGCAAATCATGGTCGCCTTGCCGCCGCGCAGCCTGCAGGTGTTTGCCTGATGAACAGCAACCTCGCGCTGCCGCTACCGCACAAGCAGGTGCGACAGTCCTCGAAAGCCGAGATCGGTGATCGCCTGTTCGTGGTCGGCGGGAAAATCCTCCTGCTGGTGCTGCTCGGCCTCGCGGTGCTGCTGCCCTTGCTGGCGATCTTCTGGCGCGGTTTCAGCAATGACGCCGGGCAGGGCGGTGGCTGGCTCGCGGCTAAGGAGTTGGTGACCAGCGCCAATTTCCACTGGCTGCTCGGCAACAGCCTGAAAGTTTCCCTCAGCGTCGCCGCCATTGTCGTACCGCTGGCCTACCTGTTTGCCTATGCGCTGCAACGCACGCTGATTCCGGCGAAGGGCATCTGGCGCGGGATTTCGTTATTGCCGCTGATGGCGCCGTCGATGTTGCCGGGAATTGCGCTGGTCTATCTGTTCGGTAACCAGGGCATGCTGCGTGGGCTGCTCTCGGACAATATTTATGGATTCTGGGGGATTGTGCTGGGTGAGGTGATTTATACCTTCCCCCATGCGCTGATGATTCTGCTCTCGGCATTGTCGCTGGCCGATGCGCGTCTGTTCGATGCTGCGTCGAGCATGGGCGCCAGTCCGGCCAAGGCGTTTCGCAGCATCACCTGGCCGGCGACCCGGCAGGCGGTGTTTGCGGCGTTCTGTCTGGTGTTCACCCTGACCATCACCGATTTCGGTGTGCCGGTGGTGGTCGGTGGCGACTATCAAGTGCTGGCGCTGGAGGCCTACAAAGCCGTGGTCGGTCAGCAGCAATTTGGTCGCGGCGCGTTGATCGGCATGGTGCTGTTGCTGCCGGCGCTGTTCAGTTTCGGCGTCGATGCCTGGCTGCGTCGCCGCCAAGGCGACTCGATGAGCGGCCGTGCGCAGGTGTTCAAACCGCTGCCATCGAAATGGCGCGACGGCTGCTATCTGGCGATTGTTTTGCTGATCTGCGCCGCGCTGCTGCTGGTGTTCGGCATGGCAGTGTTTTCGTCGCTGGTGAAGTTCTGGCCATACAACCTGTCGCTGTCGCTCAACCACTATCAGTTCAACGAGACCGCCGGCGGTGGCTGGCTCGCCTACAGCAACAGCTTGACGATGGCGTTGGGCACGGCGCTGATCGGCAGCGTGCTGATCTTCACCGGCGCTTATCTGATGGAGAAAACCCGCACCCAGCGCGGCCTCAACCTGACCTTGCGCCTGCTCAGTTTCGTGCCGATGGCCGTGCCTGGGCTGGTGCTTGGCCTGGGTTATGTCTTCTTCTTCAACCTCAGCGGCAATCCGCTGCACGTGCTCTACGGGACGATGACGCTGCTGATCGTCTGCACCATTGCGCACTATCTGACCACCGCACAAATGACCGCGACCACCGCGCTGCGCCAGCTCGACGCCGAGTTCGAAGCGGCGGCGCTGTCGCTCAAGGCGCCGCTGTACCGGCATTACCTGCGCGTGACCGTGCCGATCTGCCTGCCGGCGCTGCTGGACATCGTGCGCTACCTGTTCGTCTCGGCGATGACCACGGTTTCCGCTGCGATCTTCCTCTACAGCCCTGACACGATCCTCGCGGCGGTCGCTGTGCTGAACATGGACGACGCCGGCAACGTCGGCGGCGCGGCGGCGATGTCGACCCTGATTCTGTTCACCTCGGCGGGCGTGTCCTTGCTGCTGGCGTGGGCTTCGCGCGGCCTGTTGCGCCGTTCCCAGGCCTGGCGGCAAACCGCCCCCGGTCACTGATTCAACTCACCTACAGGAAAACGCTCATGTTCAAGCCTATGGCCCTGGCCGCTGCTGTGCTCGCGACTTTCAGCCTGAATGCCTTCGCGGCGAAAACCGAGTTGACGGTGTACACCGCCCTCGAAGCCGAACAGTTGAAGTCCTACAAGGAAGCCTTCGAAAAGGCCAACCCGGACGTCGAGATCAAATGGGTGCGCGATTCCACCGGGATCATCACCGCCAAACTGCTCGCCGAAAAAGCCCGGCCGCAGGCGGATGCGGTGTGGGGCCTGGCGGCGTCGAGCCTGGCGATCCTCGATCAGCAAGGCATGCTGCAAAGCTATGCGCCGAAGGATCTCGGCAAGATTGGCGCGAACTACCGCGACGCCGCCAACCCGCCGGCCTGGGTCGGCATGGACGTGTGGGCGGCGACCATTTGCTTCAACACCGTCGAAGCCGAAAAGCAGGGGCTGAGCAAACCCGTGAGCTGGCAGGACCTGACCAAGCCTGAATACAAGGGCAAGATCGTCATGCCCAATCCGGCGTCGTCCGGCACCGGTTTCCTCGACGTCAGCGCCTGGCTGCAAACCTTCGGCGAAAAGCAGGGCTGGGCCTACATGGATGGCTTGCACCAGAACATCGGCCAGTACGTTCACTCCGGTTCCAAGCCTTGCAAACTGGCAGCGGCGGGGGAGTTTCCGATCGGGATTTCCTTTGAATACCCTGCCGTGCAGCTGAAACGCCAGGGCGCGCCGCTGGACATCATCCTGCCGAAGGAGGGCCTGGGCTGGGAGATCGAGGCGACAGCGGTGATCAAAGGCACCCCGCATGAAGAAGCGGCGAAGAAACTCGCCGACTTTTCCGCCAGCGCCGAGGCGATGGACTTGTACAAAGAGAACTTCGCTGTTCTTGCACAGCCGGGGATTGCCAAGCCGCAGACCGAATTGCCAGCCGATTATGAGCAGCGCCTGATCAAGAACGACTTTGCCTGGGCCTCGAAGAATCGCGACGAGATCCTGGCTGAATGGCGCAAGCGGTATGACGGCAAATCCGAGAAGGTTGTCGCGAAATAACTGACCCACACATCCTGTGGCGAGGGAGCTTGCTCCCGCTGGAGCGCGAAGCGGTGCCAAATTCTGCAAATGAGTAGTGTCAGGCACTCCACATCTGCGGAAGTTGCGACTGCTGCGCAGCCGAGCGGGAGCAAGCTCCCTCGCCACAAAAGCGGGATTGACTCTATGACACAACCCAAAGACCTGCTCATCGTCGGCGCCGGCATCCTCGGCCTGTCCCACGCTTACGCCGCTGCCAAACGCAGTCTCAAGGTCGCGGTATTCGAACGCACCGCTACGCCCCTCGGCGCTTCGGTGCGCAACTTCGGTCAGGCACTGGTCACCGGTCAGCCGCCCGGCACCATGCTCGCACTGGCCAAGGCCAGCCGAGAAATCTGGGGCGACTGGGCGCAACTCGCCGGACTGCAGATCAAGCGCAACGGCTCCTATCTGTTCGCCCGCAGCGAAGCCGAAGAACACCTGCTCGAAGCGTTCTGCGCCGGACGCGCGATCGAGCACGGCTACAACGTCGAACTGCTTCGCGCAACCGCGTTGCGTGATGTGTACGGCGGCCAGTTCAGCCATCACCGCGCCGCACTGCACGGCATTGACGATCAACAGCTGTACTCGCGCGAAGCCATCCCGGCACTGATCGACTACCTGCGCCGCGACCTCGGCGTCGAGTTTCACTTTTCCACCCTGGTGCGCGACGTCGAGCCGGGACATCTGCACAGCACCGCCGGCAGTTTTGCCGCGAAGCAGATCATCGTCTGCTCTGGCCATGATTATCAGACTCTGCTCGCCGAGCCGATTGCCGCGCTTGAGCCGCAAGTCTGCCGCTTGCAAATGCTCCGGGCCAAACCGCAGATCGATTTCAATCTGCAACACGCCGTGCTCACCGGTCTGAGCTGCGTGCACTACGGCGCCTTCGCCGATTTGCCGGAAGCCGCGGCGGTGCAGGCACAGATCCTCCGTGAACAACCGCACCTGCACGCCAACGGCATTCACCTGCTGATCAGCCCGACACCCTATGGCGAACTGATCATTGGCGATTCACATCACTACGGCAGCGACGCTTCACCGTTCAATGCCGAGCAGATTGACGACTGGATGCTGGAACTCGCCGAGCAGACCCTGGGCTGCCGGGTGCAAGTGGTCGAACGCTGGCAGGGCGTCTATGGCGCTCGCGGCCCCGGCCCGTTCTCGTTCCTGCGCCCGGCGCCGGGTTTGAGCGTGGCGCTGATGCACACCGGCGTCGGCATGAGCGTCGGCCCGGCGCTGGCCGAGCGCAACATTGCGCAGTTGCTGGAGGAGGCATGAATCACCAGCAGGTGGTGGCGCGGGTGTTTGGTCTGTATGAACGCTTCGGTGCCAGCGATTACATCGGCGAGCCGGTGTCGCAGCTCGAGCACATGTCCCAGGCCGCCGAGTTGGCGATGGCCGAGGGCTGTGATGATGAAGTGGTGCTCGCGGCGTTTTTCCATGACATCGGCCATCTATGTGCCGAAGGCGCGGACAACATGGGCGGTTATGGCGTGGTCAGCCATGAACGGCTCGGTGCGGATTATCTTCGTGAGGCGGGTTTCAGCGAGCGGCTGGCGCGGCTGGTGGAGTATCACGTGCAGGCCAAGCGTTATCTGACGTTGCGTGAGCCGGGGTATTACGCGCAGTTGAGTGAGGCGAGTCGGCGCACGCTGGAATATCAGGGCGGGGTGATGAGCGCGGCTGAGGCAGATGCGTTTGCGGCTGATCCGTTGTGTGCGCTGAGTCTGCGTATACGGCGCTGGGATGAGTTGGCGAAGGAGGTTGCAGTGCCGCTGGTGGATCTGAGTGTGTTAAAGCGCAAGGCTGAGAAATTGTTGTCGGCTGAGTGATTGCAGCCCTCACCCCAGCCCTCTCCCGGAGGGAGAGGGAGCTGATCTCCATGCTTTTCAAACCTGAGTTCGACTGGATATCTCAGGTCGGTGTATGACCCAAGAGCAACACAGTCTGCCCCCTCTCCCTCCGGGAGAGGGCTGGGGTGAGGGGGGAGCGATCTAAAGCTCAAGCACCCGATCAACCAACGCCTCAATCTGCTCCTGCCTTTCCCCCTGATTCAACTTCGCATGCGGGTTCAACGATGACCACTGCGGATGCGCCCGGGCCTTGCTCAAGGCTTCGGGCAGCTTGCCCTCGCGCCAGGTCTTATCCACAGGCGTGGCCACCTGGATGCTGTCCATCGCCGCATGCCCGCGCTGATCCAGCGCCAACACCAATTGCCGCTGACGCAACGCCAACAAGCGCAGCACGGCGTCATCCACCGTCAATTCCCGCTGGCCTTTGAGCCTGCCGAGCAGGCGACTGCCATAACTGCGCGCGGTTTGCAGCGCGCCACCGGCAATCGCCCCGGCCAGTGCTGCTGCGCCGAGGGTAATGCCGCCGACCAACAAATCCACGCCAGCCCCGGCCGCTGCACCGGCAGCAATGCCGCCGCCGACGCGCACGCCGAGCTGCTTCAGGGTTTCCGGGTTGAACAGGTCATCACCCCAGCGCCCGTCGAGCAACGGCAAGTCACTGGCCGCCGCGTCCTGCGGGCGAAACGCGTAGAGCTTGAGCAGCGCCTCAACGCACTTCTGCTCGCGCTGGCGCACGGCTTTGCGCAATTCGCTGACCGCCTGCTGTTCCTGTTCAGGCTCGCTGACCACACTGCGCCGGCACGCCGCGCAATCGATCAGCAATTCGGCAATCAAGCGCGCGGCACTGTGTTGACGGGCTCGGCGCTGGGCCTGTTGATCGGCGATCAACCGCTCCAGTTGCGGCCGTGCATTTTCCAGCAGCAGGGCGAGGCTTTCATACAGTCGGCGTTCACCATCCTCGGGCGGTGCGACGCTGTCGAACCGTACCAGCGCGTGCAGTCCCAGCCGCGCCAGTGCTTCGCGCCAATCAGGCTCGCGATGGTTGGCGCTGCTGACGAAATTCAGCACCGGCAGCAGCGGTTTGCCGCAACTGGCGAGCACTTCCAGCTCGTCGCGATATTTCGCCAGCACCGGTTCGCGGGCATCGATCACATACAGACCGGCGTCCGAGGCGAGCAATTGCCGCAGCACCTTGGCTTCCTGTTCAAAACGCTGGCGCGCCTCGCTGCCGTCGAGAAACCGCGCCAGCCGCGCCGGGCCGTCGAGGCGTTCGCCGGGACGTTCCAGACGTTCGAGAAAATCCAGCAGGGCGATGGCATCTTCCAGCCCTGGCGTATCGTACAGATCGAGCAACGGCTCGCCGTCCACCGACAAGCGCGCGCCTTCGACGTGCCGGGTGGTGCTCGGCCGGTGCGAGACTTCGCCGAAGCCGACATCGCGGGTCAGTGTGCGCAGCAGCGAGGTCTTGCCGACGTTGGTGTGGCCGACCACCGCGAGTTTCAACGGGGCTTTGCGTGCATCAGTCATGTCCGCTCTCCAGCCAGTTCATCGGCGCGCAATCGGCGAACGGCAGTTCCAGCTGTTGCAGCGCAGCGTGCCAGTCGCCCAGACGTTGGCCATCCAGCGCTTCGCCGGGCGGCGCTTGCAGCAGCCAGATGCGGGTGGCGCCGGCATTGCGTGCCAGTTCGGCGATCAGCGCGAGGCTGCCGCGATCCGGCGAGCGTCGCGGATCGCAGGCGATCGCCAGCCGCGCCGGTGGGAAGCGACTGAGTTGCTCGAGCAGTTTGTGCCGCGATTCGCGACTGTCGAGGATGCCCGCGTTGCTGACGTTTTTCGGCAGCGCGGGTGGCCATGGGCGCTGTTCGTCCAACTCGATCGCTACCAGCAGCGCGCCTTCGCTGGCGAGTTCGCCGACGTTGCTTTCGACGCGATGCAGCTGCGCCGGCTCCGGGTCGTTGACGCCGAGGCGCTCGCTGGTCGGCATCAGCCGTTCGCGCAAATGCGCGTAGCCGGGCAGGTTCAAATCCAGGCGCAGCGCGGCTTTGCCGCTGTTCCAGCGCCAAAAACAGAACAGCGCGAGCAGCAGGCGTGGCAGCACGCCGTAGACCACCAGCACGCCGACCAGCCAGGTCGCCCAGGCCTGCCGGGCGCTTTCAATATCGAGGGCGCCATCGCCGCTGGCGCGAATCATCTCCTGCCTGGGCACGTTGAAGCCCAGCAGCGACGGCAGATAGCCGAGGGCGTGGGTGACGTGGATAAAGGTGTCGGCGCCGAGGAGGGTGGTTTCCCAGACAAAGCCGTAACGCCGGGTGGCCATCAGCGTCAGCAGCAAAATCAGCGCGCTGAGCATCGCCAGCAGCCACAAGCCATTGACCAGCGCGCCGAGTGCCCAGCGATTGAGTTTCTTGCGTTGCAGCAGCAACAGCAGGGCGGGCGCCAGTTGCGCGGCTTTGGCGTCGCGAGCGAATTTTTCACTCAGCCACAGCCACAAGCGCCCAAGGCTGGCGCCGTGTTCGCCAGCGAAGATCAACCCCAGCGCCCAGCTCAACAGCAGAAGCAGATTGATCCCGAGCAGACTGCCCAGCGCCCAGAACACATTCACTGGCGTCTGCCCAAGCGCGGCGAAAGCCAGACCGGCGCCGCTGAGCACGGCAAAAATCATCAACAACACCAGCGCCAGCCGCGCGCCTTGCAGCCAATGCTTGAGGGCGGCAGTCAGTCCGTCACGCTCGGCCAGCCATAACGCCCGGCACTGAATGCGGCTCGGCAGATCGCCACCAGCGGCGCGGGCCAGACGATTGGCTTCCAGATCATCCAGCGGCCCCGCGTGTTCTTCGCGCAGGCGGATGGTTTCGGTGAGCCAGAGGTTTTGCAGTGGAGTCAGTTCAGTCACGCGGCGTCCCGTCGCTAAATCGAGCGCTGAGCATAACCGCTGTGGCGCTTATCGGGGTAAGCGCGGCTCTGGTATCCTCGCCGCCATGACTAAATCACTCCCCCTCAGCCTGATCGCAGCCCTCGGTGAAAACCGCGTGATCGGCGTCGACAACAGCATGCCCTGGCACCTGCCGGGGGACTTCAAATACTTCAAGGCGACCACGCTCGGCAAGCCGATCATCATGGGCCGCAAGACCTGGGATTCGCTCGGTCGGCCGTTGCCTGGTCGCTTGAATATCGTGGTCAGCCGTCAGCCGGATCTGCAGCTCGAAGGCGCCGAGGTCTACCCGTCACTGGAAGCCGCCGTGGCGCGCGCCGAGGAATGGGCGAAAGCCCAGGGCGTTGATGAACTGATGCTGATTGGCGGCGCGCAGTTGTACGCGCAAGGGCTGGCGCAGGCCGATCGTCTGTACCTGACCCGCGTGGCGCTGAGCCCGCAAGGGGATGCGTGGTTTCCGGAGTTTGATTTGAGCGAGTGGAAACTGGTGTCGAATGTGCCGAATCCGGCAGAGGGTGATAAACCCGCGTACAACTTCGAGGTTTGGGAGAAAGCCTAAAAAGCATCGCGAGCAGGCTCACTCCTACAGGGGAACGCATTCCAATTGTAGGAGTGAGCCTGCTCGCGATAGCGGTCTGTCAGGCGCTACTTAAGCCTGGGCCAACTCTGCGTGCTCATCCGCATTTAGCAGCGCTTTATCCGTCTGCTGCATGACTTGGCTGGTAATCGCCCCAGCGGTGATCGAACCACTCACGTTCAACGCCGTGCGGCCCATGTCGATCAACGGCTCGACCGAAATCAGCAATGCCACCAGTGACACCGGCAGGCCCATCGCCGGCAGCACGATCAGGGCGGCGAACGTCGCACCGCCACCAACCCCAGCAACACCGGCCGAACTCAACGTGACAATCGCCACCAGCGTCGCGATCCACAGCGGATCCAGCGGGTTGATGCCGACCGTTGGCGCGACCATCACCGCCAGCATCGCCGGATAGAGGCCGGCGCAACCGTTCTGGCCGATGGTTGCGCCGAACGATGCGGCGAAACTGGCGACCGACGACGGAATGCCCAGACGACGGGTCTGCGCTTCGATGCTCAGCGGAATGGTCGCGGCGCTGGAGCGGCTGGTGAAGGCGAACGTCAGCACCGGCCAGATCTTGCGGAAGAAGCGCAACGGGTTGATCCCGGCGGCCGAAACCAGCACGCCGTGCACCACGAACATCAGACCCAGGCCGATATACGAGACCACGACGAAACTGCCGAGTTTGATGATGTCCTGCAGGTTGGAACCGGCGACCACTTTGGTCATCAGCGCCAGCACACCGTACGGGGTCAACTTCATCACCAAACGCACCAGACGCATCACCCAGGCTTGCAGGGTGTCGATGGCGTTGATCACTTTCTGACCTTTCTCGACGTCGTCCTTGAGCAGTTGCAGCGCAGCCACCCCGAGGAACGCGGCAAAAATCACCACACTGATGATCGAGGTCGGCTTGGCCCGGGCCAGGTCGGCGAACGGGTTCTGCGGGATGAACGACAGCAGCAGCTGCGGCACATTCAGGTCGGCGACCTTGCCGGCGTAGTCGTTCTGAATGGTTTGCAGGCGCGCCATTTCCTGAGTGCCGGCGACCAGACCTTCAGCGGTGAGGCCGAACAGGTTGGTCAGGCCGATGCCGATCAGCGCCGCGATGGCGGTGGTGAACAGCAGCGTGCCGATGGTCAGGAAACTGATCTTGCCCAGCGACGAGGCGTTGTGCAGACGGGCCACGGCGCTGAGGATCGAAGCGAACACCAGCGGGATCACGATCATCTGCAGCAGCTGCACGTAGCCGTTGCCGACCAGATCGAACCAGCCGATCGAGGCTTTCAGTACCGGGTTGCCAGCACCGTAGATCGTGTGCAGGGCGACGCCGAACGCCACGCCGAGGACCAGTGCAAGCAGGACTTTTTTCGCCAGGCTCCAGGTGGTGTGGCGGGTTTGCGCCAGACCGAAGAGCAGGGCGAGGAACACCAGCAGGTTGAGAATCAGCGGTAGATTCATGAGGACTCCAGAAAAGACTGTGCCAACAGCCATCCGGGGCTGCTGCGAACCGGCAAGCCTAACAGCTTGATTTGCAATGATTTAATACCGAAATGGCAGGGTGTCCGTCGTTTTTGGAATAAGCGCGTGTCGCTGTCGGCAATGCAGCTGACGCGCAGGGGACGTACGCGGTCGCTGACAGGCCAGGGTTGTCACACTTATTTGTTAGCGTCGAACTCTTTGGATCGGGGAGTAGCGCTATGAGAATTGCACGCACGTTGTTGGCTGTGGCATTGGCTGCGGGCCTGACTGGTCAGGCTTACGCCACCGAGCTCAAGCATTGGCCGGCGGATCAGGCCAAGGCGCTCGACGCGATGATCGCCGCCAACGCCAACAAGGGTAACTACGCGGTGTTCGACATGGACAACACCAGTTACCGCTACGACCTCGAAGAGTCTTTGTTGCCGTTCATGGAAAACAAGGGCCTGATCACCCGCGACAAGCTCGATCCCTCGCTGAAACTGATGCCGTTCAAGGACACCGCCGAGCACAAGGAGAGCCTGTTCAGTTATTACTACCGGCTCTGTGAAGTCGACGACATGGTCTGCTACCCATGGGTGGCGCAGGTGTTTTCCGGCTTCACCCTCAAGGAACTCAAGGGCTATGTCGACGAGTTGATGGCGTCGGGCAAACCGGTGCCCGCGACGTATTACGAAGGCGATGTGGTGAAGCAGCTGGACGTCAATCCGCCGAAGATCTTCACCGGTCAGCAGGAGCTGTACAACAAGCTGATGGAGAATGGCATCGAGGTCTACGTGATGACCGCCGCCTCCGAGGAACTGGTGCGCATGGTCGCGGCGGATCCCAAGTACGGCTACAACGTCAAACCGCAGAACGTCATTGGCGTTTCACTGCTGCTCAAGGATCAGAAGACTGGCGAGCTGACCACCGCGCGCAAGCAGATCACCGCCGGCAAATATGACGAGAAGGCCAACCTCGGCCTCGAACTGACTCCGTACCTGTGGACTCCGGCAACCTGGATGGCCGGTAAGCACGCAGCGATTCTCACCTACATCGACGAATGGAAAAAACCGGTACTGGTTGGCGGCGATACCCCGACCAGCGACGGTTACATGCTGTTCCATGATGTCGACGTGGCCAAGGGCGGCATCCACTTGTGGATCAACCGCAAGGACAAGTACATGGCGCAGATCAACGGCATGATGGCCAAGCACGCAGCGGCGCAGGCCAAGGAAGGATTGCCGGTGACGGCGGACAAGAACTGGGTGGTCGTCAAACCTGAAGAAATCCAGTAAGCCACGATCACATGTAGGAGCTGCCGAAGGCTGCGATCTTTTGATCTTGTTTTTGATCGTTCCCACGCAGAGCGTGGGAACGATCAGCCCCGCACTTGGCGGGGCATTTTTTTGTACGACGGTTAAAGCTTACAGCCCATCCAGCATCGCTTTGTTACGCACAGCACCCTTGTCGGCACTGGTCGCCAGCAGAGCGTAGGCCTTGAGGGCGGTGGTCACTTTGCGTGGACGCACCTCTACCGGTTTCCAGCCTTTCTTGTCCTGCTCGGCGCGGCGTGCCGCCAGTTCTTCGTCGCTGACCAACAGGTTGATCGAGCGGTTCGGAATGTCGATCAGCACTTTGTCGCCATCCTGCACCAGACCGATCGCGCCACCGGCCGCAGCTTCTGGCGAAGCGTGACCAATGGACAGGCCGGACGTACCGCCGGAGAAACGGCCGTCGGTGAGCAGCGCACAGGCTTTGCCCAGGCCTTTGGATTTCAGGTACGAAGTCGGGTAGAGCATTTCCTGCATGCCCGGGCCGCCTTTCGGGCCTTCGTAGCGAATGATGACGATGTCGCCTTCCTTCACTTCGTCGGCAAGAATGCCGCGCACGGCGCTGTCCTGGCTTTCGAAGATCTTCGCGTTGCCTTCGAAAACGTGGATCGACTCATCGACACCGGCGGTTTTCACCACGCAACCATCCTGCGCGATGTTGCCGTAGAGCACGGCGAGGCCGCCTTCTTTCGAATAAGCGTGCTCGAAGCTGCGGATGCAGCCGTTTTCACGGTCGTCATCCAGGGTTTCCCAGCGGGTCGACTGGCTGAATGCGGTCTGGGTCGGAATACCCGCAGGACCTGCCTTGAAGAAGTGGTGCACGGCTTCGTCGCTGGTCTGGGTGATGTCCCACTTGGCAATGGCTTCTTCCATGCTGCGACTGTGCACGGTCGGCAGGTCGGTGTGCAGCAGCCCGCCACGGGCCAGCGAACCGAGGATGCTGAAAATGCCGCCGGCGCGGTGCACGTCTTCCATGTGGTATTTCTGGATGTTCGGCGCGACTTTGCACAGCTGCGGCACGCTGCGCGAGAGACGGTCGATGTCGCGCAGGTCGAAATCGATCTCGGCCTCCTGGGCAGCAGCGAGCAAGTGCAGGATGGTGTTGGTCGAACCGCCCATGGCGATGTCGAGCATCATTGCGTTCTCGAACGCCTTGAAGTTGGCGATGTTGCGCGGCAGCACAGAGTCGTCGTTCTCGCCGTAGTAACGCTTGCACAGCTCGACGATGGTGCGCCCGGCCTGCAGGAACAGTTGTTCGCGGTCGCTGTGGGTGGCCAGGGTGGAACCGTTGCCCGGCAAGGCCAGGCCCAGTGCTTCGGTCAGGCAGTTCATCGAGTTGGCGGTGAACATGCCGGAGCACGAACCGCAGGTCGGGCAGGCGCTGCGCTCGTACTCGGCGACTTTCTCGTCAGAAGCGCTGGAGTCGGCGGCGATCACCATGGCGTCGACGAGGTCGAGACCGTGGGAGGCGAGTTTGGTCTTGCCGGCTTCCATCGGACCGCCGGAAACGAAGATCACCGGGATGTTCAGGCGCAGTGCAGCCATCAGCATGCCCGGGGTGATCTTGTCGCAGTTGGAAATGCACACGATGGCGTCAGCGCAGTGGGCGTTGACCATGTACTCGACGGAGTCGGCGATGATCTCGCGGCTCGGCAACGAATACAGCATGCCATCGTGGCCCATGGCGATGCCGTCATCGACGGCGATGGTGTTGAATTCCTTGGCCACGCCACCGGCGCGTTCGATCTCGCGGGCGACCAGTTGACCCAGGTCCTTCAGGTGCACGTGGCCCGGGACGAACTGGGTGAACGAGTTGGCGATGGCGATGATCGGCTTCTTGAAGTCGTCATCCTTCATCCCGGTGGCGCGCCACAGTGCGCGGGCGCCGGCCATGTTGCGGCCGTGGGTGGATGTTTTCGAGCGGTAATCTGGCATGGAGCACTCCGGGCGGCTAATCACGTACTAAAGGGGAGTGAGCTTCTGTTGACCTCTGAAACACCCGAAAAATGGCCGTGTGTCCGGAAGCTGCCGATGACGTTGCGGGATCGCCGCTGGTCTCAGCCTGAGCTCATAAACCCGCCGGGGATGAATGGCGATGAATGAGGCGATTCTACACCGCTGGCGTTCTGAGGGAATGGCGCAAAGCATTGTTCCCGTGCCCAAGGCGCTCGCTCAATGACGACTGGCACGGTCAATGGTCGCCCCCCGGCATTACCGGATCACTGCGCAGGTTGCGGGTGCGACGGCCGATCACGCTGTTGAGCAGCAGGGATATGCCGCTCAGCGCCACAAATCCGTAGCCCAGCGTCGCTTGCAGGTTGGTCGGGCCAAGGCTGATCAGGGCGCTGACCAGCCCGCCACAGATAAAGATGATGGTGCTGCCGGCAGACGCCGATGCGCCGGCGTTTTCGGTGAACAGGCTCATGGCCCGGGAGGTGGCCGGTGGCCGGGAAATGGTGGTGCCCGCCGTGCAGATCAGCATCGGAACAAGCACCGTCGCAGCTGACAGCTCATGGTTGGCGGCCAGGTAGAGCATCACCAGACCCGAAATCAGGATCAGACTCTGTCCGGTGAAAATCTGCTGTTGGGCATTGATAAGCCGGTTCAACACGTTGGCGAGCAAGCCGCCGAAGACATAGGAGGCGCCGTAAATCAGCAGGATCAAGGCGAAATCGTAGGGGGCCATTTGCAGCTGCTCCATGAAGATCAGCGGCGAAATGACGATGAAGGAAAAGTGGCAAGCGAAAGCGAACGCGGAAATCAGCCAACAGCTGACAAATTCGAAATTGCCCAGGACGCGTTGGTAGGACTGGATGAAGCCCAGGCGGTTGGCATCATGAGGAGGACGGCTGTTATCGAGCAGTCGCCAGGTCTTGAGCAGAACCACGGCGGCCAAGGCGATGAACACCCAGAAGCTGCCGCGCCAGCCGAACGTGGCTTGCAGAAACGTACCCGCCAGCGGCGATACCGAAATGAAGATCCCCGTCGCGGTGACCATCAGGATTCGCAGGCGGTCACGCTCGTTCCCTGCAAACAGATCCTGCACCAGAGCCTGGGACAGCACGAAGCACCCGCATCCCAGTGCCTGCATCACCCGAAAAATCAGAAACAGCGTGTAGTCATTGCTCAGCACACAGCCAAGGGCGCCGAGCAGCGACACAGTCATGCCGGCGAGCAGCAGACCCTTGCGGCCGACCACGTCGGACAGCGGACCGATCAGCAACTGGGCAAACGCAATGCCCACGGCGAACAGACTGATCGAGAGTGCGATGTCGCTCGGGGATCGATCAAAGTGTGCCGCCAGCGCCGGGAAGGACGGCAAGAGCACATCCAGCGGGAACACGCCGAGCAGGATCATTGCCAGCAACAGGCTGACGGCGCCGCGCTGTTGGCGGCGGGTAACTACCCGGCTGTGTTTATCCATCGATCAATCCTGCCTTGGCGAACAGTGTCTGGTTGTGGGGCAGTGCAAAGAAACCGGCCTTGTGCAATGCCTCCAGTGTCGGTTTGCAGCCAGCGCGGGCACGGGCGCGGTTGGCCGGCACCGTCGCCATGCCGCCGACGATTTCCATCACGTCGCTGTCAGCGATACCGACTGAACGCAGGCTTTGTTGCAGCCAGCTTTCGTCGGCTTCGAAGAAAATCGAAATGATCTCCACCAGCGTCTTGCTGACGAACAGGCGCTGCCGACTGTTCATGGCGATCCAGAAGTAATGGAAGGCTTCAGCAAAATAACGACTGTGCCGGGCCTCGTCGGCGAGGTGATCGCGCAGCATGTCGTTCACGCTGGAAACCAGCGTGTCGCGACACACCTCCAGCAGCTCCCGGGCAATGATGGTTTCCGAGACGAATCCAAGTAGAAACCAGGCCAGTGCGCGGTTCTTCTCCGGTGCGCGCGCGATCAGGGCGTTCATGCGGGTGATGCGCCTGGGGATGACAGGGCGTCGGGTGATGTTGTAGAGCGCGGCGATCTGTTCGGCAATCTGGTTTGAGAACAGTGCGTGATAGCCCTCGTCGGTATACAGCTGCAGCGCCGCGTGCTTCATCGGCAGTGGTATGTAGATGGGCAGCTCCCGGTGCACGATGACTTCCACCGCACGGTTGACGATGCGATGTTCAAGCAGCGTGGTGTAATCGAGGAAATACACAAGGTGATTGGCGGTCAGGCGATGCAGCGTTTCGCGACCCTTGGCCTGGATGGCGGGATGTGCCAGATAGGGCAGGAAGGCCGGGGGAAACCAGTAGCGCGTTTGCAATTGCTGCTCGACATTCGCCGGCAGCCGGTAGTCATGAGTGCTGCTGCGAACCGACGCGCGGCTTTCCCAATCGGGAAGGGTAAATTTAAGCGACCATGACACCGGGGCTTCGCCCTCATCCAGCGCTGTCGAAATCATGACGGTACCCCGCACAGCAGATCGCGCATTTCCTGGCACATGGCCTGACCATCGCTTTCTCCGCACCCAACGAAGAACAAAGGCTGCTCGGCGCTGCCTTCGAGACCGAGCAGGGTTTCGACCCGGGCGTCGGCAAACGCTCCCGTCAGCCAGGTACTCAGCCCCAGTGTTGTCGCCACCAGTTGGAAGGTTTGCGAGAGATGACCCGCATCAATGAACGCCATGCGGTAGGCGCGCGAATGTTCGTACTTCCACCAGAGTCGATCGAATCGCGCGGTGATGAACAGGCCCAGCGGCAGGTTATTGATGAAATGCTGGCCGCCGAGCAATTGCCCCAGCTCTGGGTCGGGCAGCGGATTGACCCGGCTCAAGGCGTGCTCCGCAGGGTGATAGGCATAGATGCCGGGTTCGAGCCCGGAGACATTCTGAGCGAGAAGAAAGCCCTCACAGGCGTTCAGGCCGCCGCCTGACGGACTGCTCCGACGCTCGCCGAGGCCTGGCGCGACGGGGTCGTCGTGCGCGTTTTCCCGCGCGGGGAGATAGCCGAGGGTGAAATACAGAAGCGTGCCGACCTCGTCCAGGGTCACCGCAGCACCGGTATAGGATCGGCAGGTCTTCCGCTGCAGCAATGCCTGAGTCAGGCTGTCAGCATTCACATCACACGGTGCAGGCAGGACGATAAGCGCTGCTGCTGATTGCCGCGTTCTGGGATTGGCGGGTTCCGGGGTTGCCAATACTTCGCGGCAGTGCGC
Organism: Pseudomonas sp. FR229a; assembly: GCF_030209115.1. Classification (NCBI taxonomy): domain Bacteria; kingdom Pseudomonadati; phylum Pseudomonadota; class Gammaproteobacteria; order Pseudomonadales; family Pseudomonadaceae; genus Pseudomonas; species Pseudomonas sp. FR229a. Next base: position 474,361 of record NZ_JARVSP010000008.1, read on the forward strand.
CAGGTATTGTCTTGACCACTCATGAATGTTTTGCGGCACATGTTCGCAAGGGATGTTTTGTGTGCCGATGTGAAAGATCTTCGACAGCTCATCCCAGCCCCAATTGGGACTGTCTATTTTTGCAATGGTTAGAATGCCTGCGTGCAGAAGTTGTATGTCTATTATGTTTTGCGGGTCATACAGATTCGGGTTGTTTATAAGTTGGGCGAGGCGAGTGGAGTAGTCAAGATCAAGCTCGTGTTGAGTATGTGTCTTATAGTTCCATACAACCTGTCCGGGTGGGCGCGGCAATATAAATAGAAAAGGACTGATATACATTTATTCAATTCACTCAAGGGAAGTCTGAAGGACGCCGGAGTGCCGGCACTCTCCGGCGTCCAGACTTGCTTAGCGGGTTTTGGCTGCAACCAGGAAGGCCAGGTTGGCGAGTTTGTTTGTTTCCAGATAAATGGTTTTCATGATGTGAACTCCTTGTTCATAAGTAGTTGAAGTCGCCTCATGGCGACAACTTCATAATAGTTTGTAATCGAATATTGGCAAGGGGTTATTAAGTAGGAATATTCCAGTAATTCTGTCGGAGTGATCTAGTATTGGATATCTATCGTGTAGGTTAATTTTCCATAACTAACAGGCGTGGCGAAACGTCCTGCAAGAAAGTTGGAAGATAATTGTAGGAACACGACAAGACACTCATGGCGAGTGTGAAGAAAGGCGGGAAGGTGACGCAAAAAAACGGGGAGCTCAGTGGCTCCCCGTGTTCAACTGCATTCAGCTGTTGGGCAGCAGACGGCAGGTGATGCTCTTGATGTAGCGGGTTTCGGCGATGGCCGGATGCACCGGATGATCCGGGCCCTGGCCGCCACGCTCGAGCATCTGGATATTGCGGTCCAGGTGACGGGCGCTGGTCAGCAGGATGTTCTGCAGATCATCTTCCGGCAGGTGCATGGAGCACGAAGCACTGACCAGAATGCCGTCCTTGGTCAACAGGCGCATGGCTTGCTCGTTCAGACGACGGTAGGCGCCTTCGCCATTCTTCATGTCTTTCTTGCGTTTGATGAACGCTGGCGGATCGGCAACGATTACGTCGAAACGCTCTTCGCTGGCTTTCAGTTCCTTCAGCGCTTCAAAGACATCGCCTTCGATGCAGGTCATCTTGTCAGCGAAACCGTTCAGCGCAGCGTTGCGCTCTACACTGTCGAGGGCGAATGCGGAGGCGTCGACGCAGAACACTTCGCTGGCGCCGAACGCCGCGGCCTGCACGCCCCAGCCACCGATGTAGCTGTACAGGTCCAGCACGCGTTTGCCTTTGGCGTAGGGCGCCAGACGCGCGCGGTTCATACGGTGATCGTAGAACCAGCCGGTTTTCTGACCTTGAATGACCGGTGCCTCGAACTTCACGCCGTTTTCTTCCAGCGCGACCCACTCCGGTACCAGACCGAATACGGTTTCGACGTAGCGGTTGAGACCTTCGGCGTCGCGGGCGGCGGAGTCATTCTTGAACAGAATGCCACTTGGCTTGAGCACTTGGGTCAGCGCTGCGATCACGTCGTCCTTGTGCGCTTCCATGGTCGCCGAGGCGATTTGCACCACGAGGATGTCGCCGAAACGATCGACCACCAGACCTGGCAGCAGGTCGGAATCGCCGTAGACCAGACGGTAGAACGGCTTGTCGAACAGACGCTCGCGCAACGACAGCGCGACGTTCAGGCGATGCACCAGCAGCGACTTGTCCAGTGCCAGTTTGATGTCGCGCGAGAGCAGGCGCGCGCAGATCAGGTTGTTCGGGCTCATCGCTACGATGCCCAGCGGCTTGCCACCGGCGGCTTCGAGCACCGCCTGATCGCCGGCCTTGAAGCCGTGCAGAGGCGTGGCGGCCACGTCGATTTCGTTGCTGTAGACCCACAAGTGGCCGTTGCGCAGGCGACGGTCGGCGTTGGCTTTGAGGCGCAGGCTAGGCAGGGACATGACGTCGCTCCGGAAAAAAGAGCGGGAGTATAGCGTGTTGCGGTTTGCGCCGGGCTGAGGATGCGATGAAACGCTGATCATGCCTTCGCGAGCAGGCTCGCTCCCACAGGGGAATGCACTTCAAGTGTGGGAGCGAGCCTGCTCGCGAACGGGACCGCGAAGATTACGCAGCCAGTGCGTCAATCAGGGCCTGGCTGAACGCCGGGACATCATCCGGCTGGCGACTGCTGATCAGGTTGCCGTCCTTGACGACTTCCTGATCGACCCAGTTGACGCCGGCATTGACCAGATCGTCCTTGACGGTCTTGTAGCTGGTCATGGTCTTGCCATTGACCAGCCCCGCCGAGATCAGCAGCCAGCTGCCATGACAGATCACGGCGATCGGCTTGCCCGCCGATGCGGCAGTCTTGACCAGATGCTGAGCATCCTGATCAATGCGGATGGTATCGGAATTCTGCACACCGCCCGGCAGCAGCACTGCATCGTATTGATCGATGCTCACCGCCTGGAAGGTGTTGGCGACGGGGAAGTCGTCCGCCGGTTTGTCATGGTTCCAGCCTTTGACCGTACCGGTCTCGGCCGACAGGATATCGACCTGCACGCCGGCCTGTTCCAGGGCATCCTTGGGACCGGTCAACTCGACTTGTTCGAAACCATCGGTAACCAAAATAGCGACGCGTTTGCCATTGAGGGAAGTTGCCATCGGTAAGCTCCTGAGTCTGTGGAGATTTTGCCTTCGCAGCGAACCATCGAGGTCCGATGCGCCCTACAGAGTCCGAAGCCTGAGCGCGGATGAAAGTTCCGACGATGTGCCCATCGGTGTGTCGCCCTGCCGTTTCAGCGGTTAGAATCGCCGCCTGCCCCGGAGTGTGTACTTATGTCCCAAGAGCTGACCACCGAACAGATTCAACAATCGCTGCAAGGCATCAGTGTGCCGGCGCAACCGCAGATCATGGTGGATCTGCAAATGGAGCAGTACATGCCCGACCCGGACCTGGAGGTGATCGCCAAACTGATCTCCCAGGATCCCGGCCTGTCCGGCGCGCTGCTGAAAATCGTCAACTCGCCGTATTACGGCCTGAGCAACAAGATCACCTCGATCCAGCGGGCGGTGAACCTGTTGGGCAGCCGTTCGATCATCAACCTGATCAACGCGCAGTCGATCAAGGGCGAGATGAACGACGACACCATCGTCACCCTTAACCGTTTCTGGGACACCGCGCAGGATGTGGCGATGACCTGCCTGACCCTGGCCAAGCGCATCGGCACCCAGGCCGGTGATGAAGCCTATGCGTTGGGCCTGTTCCACGATTGCGGCGTGCCGTTGATGCTGCAGCGCTTCCCCAATTACATGACCGTGCTGGAAGAGGCTTACGCCAGCGCCAGCCCGGACTGCCGTGTGGTGGATACGGAAAACCGCGTATTCAACACCAACCACGCCGTGGTCGGTTACTACACCGCCAAGTCCTGGCGCCTGCCGGAACATGTCAGCGCCGCCATCGCCAACCACCACAACGCGCTGGCGATTTTCAACGATGAATCGTCGAAGAACAGCCAACTGAAAAATCTCCTGGCGATCCTGAAAATGGCCGAGCACATCTGCGCCTCGTATCGGGTGCTCGGCAACCAGAGCGAAGATTTCGAGTGGAATGCCGTTGGCCCGCTGGTGCTGGATTACGTCGGTCTGTCGGACTACGACTTCGAAACGCTCAAACAAACAATTCGCGACCTCGGCGCGCATTGATCCGAGGACACCATGCCTGAACTGCCGGAAGTCGAAACAACCCGTCGCGGAATTGCCCCGCACCTTGAGGGCCAACGGGTCAGCCGGGTCATCGTCCGCGACCGGCGCCTGCGCTGGCCGATCCCGGAAGACCTCGATGTGCGCCTGTCCGGGCAGCGCATCGTGCTGGTCGAGCGGCGGGCCAAGTATCTGTTGATCAACGCCGAGATCGGCACGCTGATCAGTCACTTGGGCATGTCGGGCAATATGCGCCTGGTCGAGGCGGGGTTGCCGGCGTTGAAGCACGAACACGTCGACATCGAACTGGAATCGGGACTGGCCCTGCGTTACACCGATCCGCGACGGTTCGGCGCGATGCTGTGGAGCACCGACCCGCTCAATCACGAGCTGCTGATTCGCCTCGGGCCGGAGCCGCTGACTGATCTGTTCGATGGCGAGCGCTTGTTCCAGCTGTCACGCGGCCGCGCGATGGCGGTCAAGCCGTTCATCATGGACAACGCGGTGGTGGTCGGAGTCGGCAATATTTACGCGACCGAAGCGCTGTTCGCCGCCGGTATCGATCCGCGCCGCGAAGCGGGGGGCATTTCCCGCGGGCGTTATCTGAAACTGGCGATCGAAATCAAACGCATCCTTGCCGCTGCCATCGAGCGGGGCGGCACGACATTGCGCGATTTCATTGGCGGTGACGGTCAGCCGGGATACTTCCAGCAGGAGCTGTTTGTTTATGGTCGGGGTGGTCAGCACTGCAAGGTCTGCGGCACCGGCCTGCGCGAAGTGAAGCTTGGCCAGCGCGCCAGCGTGTTTTGCCCGCGCTGCCAGACCTGAAAAATCCTTGGGTCTATAGTGAGAAGTCTCACTGTTCAGCCCGAAGGATCGTGCCATGAAAGTCCTGCAAGTCTTCTTCGTCACGCTGCTGCTGTGTTCCAGCCTGCTCGTTCAGGCCTCGGAAAGCGGCAGCGGTGACCCCCGTTACACCATCCAGAATCCCCCGGCGTACGCCATGCTCGGCGACCTGCTGATTGCTCGACCCTTGCTGGTGGTGGCGACGGTGATCGGTGCGGGAGCGTTTGTGGTGTCGCTGCCGTTTACCGCGCTGGGTGGCGGTGTTGGCGATGCCGGACAGGCGCTGGTGGTCGACCCGGCGAAAGCAGCGTTTGTGCGGTGTCTGGGGTGTACGGGGGAGGGGTTCGAACAGCGCGAGTGAGCTGATCGGATTTCAGCGGTGTGGCTGATGGCCCATTCGCGAGCAGGCTCGCTCCCACAGGGGAATGCATTGCAAAATGTGGGAGCGAGCCTGCTCGCGAAGAGGGCCAGACGGGCACCGAAGAGATCAGGCCTTGCCGGTGATCTTGCGGTATTTCTCCATCAACTGCTCTTCAGTCTCCGGATGGGCTTCGTCCAGTGGAATGCAATCCACCGGGCAGACCTGCTGGCACTGCGGTTCGTCATAGTGGCCGACGCACTGGGTGCACAGGTTCGGGTCGATCACGTAGATCTCTTCGCCTTGGGAAATGGCGGCGTTCGGGCACTCGGGTTCGCAGACGTCGCAGTTGATGCAATCGTCGGTGATGATCAGGGACATGCTAACTCCAGCCGGGGCAGCAGGCCCGGGCGCTATAAATCAATGCGCGCAATTGTGCCGCATTGGCGAGCGCAGTGCACGCGGGGGCGATCAAGGGCTGCAAAACAGAGATCGCAGCCTTCGACAGCTCCTACTTTTTGAAGCGTAGGGTCAGTGCGTCGGCCACGGCCGGGTGGACGAACTTGCTAATATCACCGCCCAGCGCAGCAATTTCCCGCACCAGCGTCGAGGAAATGAACGAATAACGCTCGGACGGTGTGAGAAACAGGCTCTCCACATCCGGCGCCAGTTGACGGTTCATGTTGGCCAGCTGGAATTCGTATTCGAAGTCCGACACCGCGCGCAGACCACGCAGGAACACATTGGCGTTCTGCTCTTTGGCGAAATGCGCAAGCAGCGTCGAGAAACCGACCACTTCCACGTTCGGCAGGTGTCTGGTGACCTCGCGAGCCAGTTCGACCCGTTGTTCCAGCGGGAACAGCGGGTTCTTTTTCGGGCTGGCGGCGACCGCTATGATCACGTGATCGAACAGGCGCGAGGCGCGTTCGACCAGATCGCCATGGCCCTTGGTAATAGGGTCGAAGGTACCTGGGTACAACACTCGGTTCATCGCGTCGTCCTGGCGGGAGTCCGTTGGGGAGTCGGATGGTATCGCAGCCTTCCCGGTCGGCCAAGTCGCCTGTTCGGTAAGAAAGCACTATAGACGATAGGAACAGGCTGCTTTTTCATGGATTTTTCAGTCGATCCGCCAGGGCCGTTGCCAGTTGCGCGGTCAGGCCATACACCGACAGCTGCGGGTTGGCACCGATGCTGGTGGGGAACAGCGAGCCGTCGTGGATCGACAGATTACTGAGCTGGTGATGGCGACCGAGGCTGTCGGCGACCGCACTGTTCGGATCTTCACCCATCGCACAACCGCCCATGACGTGGGCACTGCCCAGTCGCGTGCGGTACAACTCCAGGCTCAATCCATCGATCAGCGAGCGGGCCCCAGACAGTGTCTTCACATAGCGACCGTCGGCATGCATCGGCATCACCGCTTGCGCGCCGCCGGCGAACTGGATTTCCGCCATAACGTGAAAGGCCTGGCGCAAACCGTCCCAGGCGTACTGCGAGACCTGATAGTCGAGCACTGGCGAGCCGTCGCCGCGCAGTTCCACCGAGCCACCGCTGCTGTCCGGGTGAAAGCCGTCGCGCAGCAGCGCCAGCATGGCGTGGGTGTGCGGCAGGTCGGCCATGTGTTGCGCGTTCTCGCGGCCGAAACCGCCGAGCAGCGTCGCCGCCAGCGCCGGGTGCAGCGGTGGTACTTCGAGCTTGAAAGCCATCGGGCCGGTGGTGCCGTCCTTCCACTGGAAATGGTCGGAATAGATGGACTGCGGCGCGCCGTAAAACGGATTGACCACCTCGGCGAAACGCGCGGCGGACATGTTCACCGGATGCAGGAAGGTACGCTTGCCCAGGCACGCATGCGGATCCGGCGCGTCCGAGCGCAGCAGCAACGCCGGGCTGTTGATGCCGCCGCCGGCCAGCACGTAATGCCGCGCCTTGACCGTAATGCTGCGCCCGGTCGGCTCGACGCAGCGTTCGTCCATTGCCACGCAATGCAGCCCGGTAACCTTGTCGCCGCTGATCAGCAGCTTCTCCACCCGCGCCAGATACAGCAGCTCGCCGCCCTTTTCCAGCGTCGCCGGGATGGTCGTGACCATCATCGATTGCTTGGCGTTGCTCGGGCAGCCCATGCCGCAATAGCCGAGGTTCCAGCAGCCACGCACATTGCGCGGGATCACGTGCCAGCTGTAGCCGAGTTGCTCGCAGCCTTTGCGGATCACGTCGTTGTTGGCGTTAGGCGGCACCATCCATGGGGCGACGCCGAGGCGCTGCTCCATTTTTTCGAACCACGGCGCCATCTCTGCCGGGCTATGGCCTTTGACGTTGTGTTCCCTGGCCCAGTGTTCGAGGGTCGGTTCGGGTGTGCGAAAGCTTGAGGTCCAGTTGATCAGTGTCGTGCCGCCGACTGCGCGGCCCTGCAGGATAGTGATTGCGCCGTCCTTGCTCATCCGCCCGATGCCTTCCTGATACAGGCTGCTGTAGGCCTCGTCCTCGAGCAGTTTGAAATCCGAACTGGTTTTCAGCGGGCCTTCTTCGATCAGCAGGACTTTGTAGCCGGCTGCGCTGAGGATTTCCGCTGTGGTGCCGCCGCCGGCGCCGCTGCCGATGATCGCCACATCGGCTTGGAGGGTGAGGTCGTCGCTCAGTTGCGCGCCGTTGTAGGTTTTCCAGCCTCGGGCGAGGCCTTCGCGGAAGGGGTCGGGTACGGGCATCGATCAGGTTCTCTTTATTATTTTGGATGCGGCGGTGTGGCGGCCGACCTCTTCGCGAGCAGGCTCGCTCCCACATTTGAAATGCATTTTCCTGTGGGAGCGAGCCTGCTCGCGAAGGGCGCGACGCCGATCTCAAACTTTAGGCGGCCCGGGATAACCGCAATGCGCCCAGGATTCGGCGCGGGTGTACCAGGCCATCATCACCATCTGCTGCAACGAGCTGTGGCCCATGCGCAGCAGGCTCAGGGAACTGTTCTCCCAGCGTTCAAGGAACTGCCGCATCGCGTCGGGACTGGCGTTTTCCCAGTTGCCCCAGATTCCGGTCAGCGGCCCACGGGTCACGGCCATGCCGAGCACATCGAACAGCTGTCGAGTGAGCTTGAGCATTTCCGGCGACAGGTGATCGAGGCTGTAGTCCAGCGACTTCAGTGTGCCGTCGACCGCTGCGGGCATTTTCTCCGCCGCCACAGCACCGTCGAGCATCACCGGGATAAGCGCGCGCAGAAACAGCAGATCGCCGTCGCGCAAACTGACAAAGCCGTTGGCGCTGACGCTCGACGAGCAGCCAGTCAGGCTGGCGCCAAGGCCGGCGGTGGCGAGAAACGCCGTGGCGCCGAGGCTGAATTTCAGCAGGCCACGGCGCGACAGGGCGGGTGTTTCAGTCAGGCTTGGGTGCATTGTTGTTATTACCCGGGTCGACAGCATTTAGCGGATGAACAGTTTCTGAATCAGTTTCTGAATCGACGTGCCATATGGCGGGTAGATCAACCGGGCCGCGTTGAACCGCTGTTTGATCAACACGCCTTTGGCCTTGCTGAAGGTCAGGAAACCTTCATGGCCGTGGTAATGGCCCATGCCTGACGGACCGATGCCACCGAAGGGCATATCGTCCTGGGCGACGTGCAACAGGGTGTCGTTCAGGCACACACCGCCGGAATGGGTCTCGTGCAGCACGCGATGCTGTTCGCGCTTGTCGTAGCCAAAGTAGTAAAGAGCCAGAGGACGAGGGCGCTGATTGATGTAAGCGAATGCCTGCTCCAGATCGCGATAAGGCACGATCGGCAGCAGCGGGCCGAAGATTTCGTCCTGCATCACGCTCATCTCGTCGCTGACATTCAGCAGGACGCTGTGCGGCATGCGCCGGCCCTGGCCTTGTTCGAACAACGGGATCAGCAGCGCGCCCTTGCTGGTCGCGTCGCTGATGTAAGCATTGAGCCTCGCCAACTGGCGTTCGTTGATGATTGCCGTGTAGTCGGCGTTGTCCGCCAGGGTCGGGTAAAAGCCTTTTACGGCCTGACGATAGGCCTCGACGAAAGCGCCGACGCGGTCTTCCGGCACCAGCACATAGTCGGGGGCGACACAGGTCTGCCCGGCGTTGAGGGTTTTACCGAAGGCGATGCGTTCGGCGGCGTCCTTCAATGGCACGTCTCTGGAGACGATGGCCGGCGACTTGCCGCCCAGTTCCAGCGTCACTGGCGTCAGGTTCTCCGCCGCCGCACGCATGACGTGTTTGCCGACGCTGGTGGAACCGGTGAACAGCAGATGATCGAAAGGCAGACGCGAGAACGCCATGCCGACATCCGCTTCGCCCAGCACCACGCAGACCAGGTCTTCAGGGAAGATCCGCGCGAGCAATTGCTTGAGCAGCAGCCCGGTCGCCGGGGTCGATTCGCTGAGCTTGAGCATCACCCGATTGCCCGCCGCCAGCGCGCCGACCATCGGCCCCACGGCCAGATACAGCGGGTAGTTCCACGGCACGATCACACCGACCACGCCCAGCGGCTGATAGACCACTTTCGCCGAAGCCGGCTGGAACGCCATGCCGACCTTGCGCCGCGAGGGCTTCATCCATTTCTTCAAATGACGGCTGGCGTAGTGAATGCCGTGCAGGCTCGGCATCAGTTCGGCGAGCAGGGTTTCGTCGGCGCTGCGGTGACTGAAATCGGCGCTGATCGCCTCTATCAATGCCTGGCGCTCGGCGTTGAGCAGGTCGCGCAAAGCCTTGAGCCACTGCTGACGTTGCGCGGCCGGCGGCATCGGGTTGGCGGCATACGCCGCCCGTTGCGCCTGGAACTGCCGGTCAAGGGTTTCAGCAGGTTGTTGCAGGGTTTGCAGGTAGGCAATGTCGGCAGTCATCGCAGGCTCCGGATTTTGTTGTAATGAGCACTTTTTAGAGTCGATGCTCTAGAAAGTCAAACGACTTCCGCGCACGTCAGTGTTTTATCCATTTCCGGTTAGGTCGTAAGATGCGCCGTCTACGCACTCTGAATTAAAGCTCAAGCCATGGCCCCACGAATAAAAACCAGCGAGCGCATCGTTCAGAACAGCCTGGAGCTGTTCAATCAGCAGGGCGAGCGCAGCGTCAGCACCAACCACATCGCCGCGCACATGGAGATTTCTCCGGGCAACCTGTACTACCACTTCCCCAACAAGCAGGCGATCATCGCCGTGTTGTTCAGTGAGTACGAAGCCCTGGTAGACAGCTTTCTGCGTCCGCCCCAGGGCCGCCCGGCAACGGTCGAGGACAAGCGTTTCTATTTGAAGGAACTGCTTTCGGCCATGTGGCGCTACCGGTTTCTGCACCGCGACCTCGAGCATCTGCTCGACAGCGATGCGGAACTGGCCGCGCGTTATCGGCGCTTTTCCCAGCGTTGCGTGATCCAGGGCGCAGCCATCTACGAAGGCTTCGTCGCCGCCGGCATCCTGAAAATGGACCGCGTACAGATCGAATCGCTGACCCTCAACGCCTGGATCATCCTGACCTCGTGGGTACGCTTTCTGTGCACCACACGGGAAAACTCCAACCACCTCAGCGAACAGGCCGTGAAGCGCGGCGTGTATCAGGTGCTGGTGCTGGAAGCGGGGTTTGTCACCGATCAGGCGCGTGATGAGGTCAATGCTTTGTTCGACGAGTTCTATGTGCCGCTGGCGCAGGCCCTTGAAGACGTGAAATAAACCGTTCAGCCGAATGCCACAGGAGCCCGATATGTCGATTGCGCAGTTGATCAGCCCACAAGCTTTGGACGCTCGCAAAGAGCAGCCGGGGCTGGTGATTCTCGATTGTCGTTTCGCCCTTGAAGATCCGGACTATGGCCAGCGCAGCTATGCCGAAGGGCACATTGCCGGGGCGAGTTTCGCCGATCTGGAGCGTGATCTGAGCGGTAAGGTCGAGAGGGGCGTGACCGGACGTCATCCGTTGCCCGAGCCGGCGGCGCTGATCGAACGCCTGCAAGCCTGGGGCATCAGCAACGACAGCGATGTGGTTTTGTACGATGACGGCCCGGGTGCCTACGCGGCACGGGCGTGGTGGTTGCTTGCATGGTTGGGCAAGCGCGACGGCGTATTCATTCTCGATGGCGGGCTCAAGGCCTGGCACGCCGCCGGTCTGCCCCTGAGCCTGGATCCGCCGAGCGTGACGCCGGGTAACTTCAGCGGTCAGCCGGACATGAGCCTGCTGCTCAGCGCCGAGCAATTGCAGCAACGCCTCACCCAGCCAACGCTGACCCTGCTCGACGCCCGCGCCTTGCCGCGCTTCAAGGGCGAAGTGGAACCGATCGATCCGGTCGCCGGGCACATTCCCGGGGCGCAATGTGCGGCGTTCACCGATAACCTGGGCAGTGACGGACGATTCCTGCCGGCGGAGCAGCTCAAGCAGCGTTTCGCTGCGAAACTGGGCGATCGCTCGCCGTCGGAGCTGGTCGCGTACTGCGGATCCGGGGTGACGGCGTGTCACAACCTGTTTGCACTGTGTCTGGCCGGCTATCCGCTGGGCGCACTGTATGCCGGATCGTGGAGCGAATGGATCAATCAGCCTTCGCGCGGCATTGCCACCGGCGAATAATCACCGAGTCCCCCTGTAGGAGTGAGCCTGCTCGCGATGGCGTCGGCACGTTCAGCATCGCGTCGACTGACACACCGCCATCGCGAGCAGGCTCGCTCCTACAAGGGATATGTGGCGTTCACTGACTGGTTGCAGCGAGCCATTGCGGTATGCGCCGCTCCAGGTAATACCCGGGCCGGCGCAGCGAGCCGTCGACGAAGCCGACATGACCGCCCCGCGCCTGCAATTCGTACTGAGTGCAGGCTGACAACTCATCGGCTTGCGGCAGGCTGTGGGGAAATACGAACGGATCGTCCGCCGCCTGAATGATCAGCGTCGGCGTGCGGATCTCGCCAAGGTAGTAGCGGCTCGAAGCGCGGCGGTAGTAATCCTCGGCATCATTGAAACCATGCAGTGGCGCGGTGACCCGGCCATCGAAATCCCAGAACGTGCGCATGTTTTCCAGCGAGCCGAGTGCGGCCAGTTTCGCCAGGCCGTCTTCGCGCCCGTCATGCTGGAACTGGCGCTGCTTGTTCTTGATGTAGGCGACCATCTCGCGCATGAAGTGCGCCTGATATACCCGCGAGAATCCCTGGCCGATGCGGTCCGCGCACTGATCCAGCCTGAACGGTACCGACACTGCCACTGCGCCGAGCACGCCGCTCTGGCTGCCGGTTTCGCCGAGGTGTTTGAGCAGCACGTTGCCGCCCAGGGAATAGCCGACCGCATACAACGGTGCCAACGGACGTTTCGCGCGCAGGTGCTGGATGGCTTCGGCAAGGTCTTCGCTAGCGCCGGAGTGGTAGCTGCGCGGCAGCAGATTCGGCTCGCCGGAACAACCACGCCAGTTCAGCGCGACGCTGGCCCAGCCCTGGTCGGCCAAAGCCTTTTGGATGCCCGCCACATAGGGTGAATTGGAAGAACCGGTCAGCCCGTGCAGCACCAGCACCAGCGGCGCCTCGGCACTGTGCGGGCCGTGCCAGTCGAGGTCGAGGAAGTCGCCGTCCTCGAGCCACAGGCGTTCGCGCTCGCGCTTGATGTGCACGGTTTTGCGCCACAGCGGGCCCCACAGGGTCTGCAGATGAGGATTGCCGAGGCCGAAGGCGGGGATGAAGCGTTCTGGCGAAGGGGGCACGATGATTCTCGATGGGCTTGTGGCGAGGAAGCACGCCCCCTCGCCGCAGGTTGCTTGCGACCTTGTCAGCCGGCGATGTCCGCCGTGCGCTGCCATAACGCGTAGTACACGCGACCGGATTTCTGTTCGCGATGCAGGCGCCAGTTGCCCGGCAGGCCCAACGTCGACGGCGCGGTTTCGCTTTCAGTGTAGATCCACGAGTCGGCCGCCAGCCATTGGCGCTCTTCCAGCAAAGTACAAACCGCTGGCAGCAGGTTTTGATTGAACGGCGGGTCGAGGAATACCAGATCGAACGGCGTTGCGGTCTGGGTTTCCAGGTAGCGCAGCGCATCGGCGGTTTGTACCTGACCGTTGCTGCAGCGCAGGGTGCCGAGGTGTTCTTTCAGGCTCGATACCGCAACGTTACTGGCGTCCAGCGCCTGGGCCGTGGCCGCGCCGCGGGACAGCGCTTCGAGAAACAACGCGCCGCTGCCGGCGAACGGGTCGAGCACTTTCGCCCCTTCGACGTACGGCGCGAGCCAGTTGAACAGGGTTTCGCGCACACGATCCGGGGTCGGGCGCAGGCCCGGCGCGTCAGGAAAGCTCAGTTTGCGGCTGCGCCACTGGCCACCAATGATGCGCAGTTGGTTCACGCCGTTGTGCACGTTTTGCACAGGTTTTTTCGGTGATCGAGTCGCCATTAATGCTCCGGAACCCCGAGCGGTTGCTCGGCAGGTTTATCAGATGGGGCCGGTAACGGCTTTTGCGGCACGGTCGGGCCAGCGGTGACGATGACCATTTTCTCCGTGCTCAGGTGTTTGTTCAGCGCATCACGGACCTGCTCCACAGTCAGGCTCTGCGATTGACGCATGAAGTCGTCCAGATAGCTCAGCGGCAGATTATAGAAGCCCATGGCGCCGAGCTGGCCAACGATGTCGGCGTTGCTCGCGGTGGACAGCGGGAAGCTGCCGGCCAGTTCGCGCTTGGCATCGTCGAGTTCTTTTTGTGTCGGCCCGGTTTTCAGGTAGTCGGCGAGCACGTCCTGCACCAGTTTCAGGGTGCCTTCGCTCATCTCGGCGCGGGTCTGCAGGTTGATCATGAACGGGCCACGGGCCTGCATCGGGCTGAACGCCGAATACACGCCGTAGGTCAGGCCACGCTTCTCGCGCACTTCGCTCATCAGGCGCGTGCCGAACCCGCCGCCACCGAGGATCTGATTGCCCAGCGACAGCGCGGCGTAATCCGGATCGTCACGATCGATGCCCAGTTGCGCGAGCATCAGGTTGGTCTGTTTCGACGGAAACTCGATGTGGTTGATGCTGGCCTTTGGTTCCTGCGGCGCAGCGATCTTCGCCAGTGCCGGACCTTTGGGCAGGGCAGAGGAGACCTGATTGGCGATGGCCTCGGCGTCGGCTCGCGACAGATCGCCGACCAGCGCAATCACCGCATTGCCGGCGGCATAGGCCTTGGCGTGAAACTCGCGCAATTGCGCGACGGTGATCTTCGGCACGCTTTGCGGATTGCCATCGCTGGAATGCGCGTATGGATGCTCGCCGTACAGACGCTTCATCAGCTCGAGGCTGGCGAGTTTGCCGGGGTTCTGTTTCTGGTATTCGAAACCGGCGAGCAACTGGTTCTTGATGCGCGCGAAGGAGTCGGCGGGAAAGGTCGGTTTGCCGACGACTTCGGCGAACAGCTTCAGCGCCGGCTCACGCTGCTCGGGTGCGCTCAGGCTGCGCAGCGAGGCCAGCGCCATGTCCTTGAACGCACCGTTGCCGAAGTCGGCCCCAAGGCCCTCAAAACCCTGGGCAATAGCGCCGACGTCTTTGCCAGCGATGCCTTCGTTGAGCATGGCGTTGGTCAGCACCGCGAGGCCGGGCACGTTGCCGTCCTGACTGCTGCCGGCGGCGAAGATCAGGCGCATGTCGAACATCGGCAGCTCATGGGCTTCGACAAACAGCACTTTCGCGCCTTCGGCGGTGTTCCAGGTCTGCACATCGAGCTTGCGGCTGGCCGGGGCCTTGCCGTCGAGTTCGGCCAGCGATTGCAGTTTCTGGCTGGACTTGGCGTTATCCAGTGCTTCGCTGGCGTGGCTGTCGGCGCCAGGTGACAGATAGACCGCCGCCGAACCGATCACCGCGACAGCAATCAGGCCGAGCAGCATCAGGCGTGGGGTTTTGCGCTCACTCATGAGTCGTCTCCATTGGCAGGACGTGGGCGACGCTGAGACGTTCGCGGGTGAAATACTTTTTCGCGGCGTTCTGGATGTCTTGCGGAGTCACGCTTTCCAGATCGGCCAGTTCGGTGTCCATCAGCTTCCATGACAGCCCGACTGTTTCCAGTTGACCGATGGCGGTGGCCTGGCTGGTGATCGAATCACGCTCATAGACCAGCCCGGCGATGACCTGTGCGCGCACGCGTTCCAGCTCTTCGGCAGACGGTGCGGTGGTCTTCAGCTGCTCGAGCAGTTTCCACAAACCGGCTTCAGCCTGAGCGATGGTCTTTTTCTTCTGCGTGTTCGGCGTCGCCGACAGGGTGAACAGGCTGTCGCCACGGGTGTAGGCGTCGTAGTCCGACGAACCGCCGGAGACCAATTCTTCACCGCGTTCCAATTGCGTCGGAATGCGTCCGCTGTAGCCGCCGTCGAGCAGCGCGGAGATCAGGCGCAGGGCGTTGACCGAGCGTTTGTCTTCAGCCGTGGCAATGCTTGGCACGTTGAAGCCGAGCATCAGGCTGGGCAATTGGGTTTGCACGCGCAGGGTGATCTGGCGTTCGCCGGGCTCGGCCAGTTCCAGCGGTTTTTTCGCCGGTGGTACCTCGCGTTTGGCGACGGGGCCGAAGTAGCGCTGGGCGAGGGTTTTCACCTCGTCCGGAGTGACGTCACCGACCACCACCAGCGTGGCGTTGTTCGGCGCGTACCAGGATTGGTACCAGTGGCGCAGTTCTTCGACTTTCATGCGTTCCAGATCCGCCATCCAGCCGATGGTCGGCGTGTGGTAGCCGCTGGCCGGGTAGGCCATGGCTTTGTAGCGCTCGTAGGCTTTGGACATCGGCTTGTCATCGGTGCGCAGGCGGCGCTCTTCCTTGATGACTTCGATTTCCTTGGCGAACTCGTCGGCGGGCAGGCGCAGGTTGGCCATGCGGTCCGCTTCCAGCTCAAAGGCCACGCCGAGGCGATCGCGGGCCAGCACCTGGTAGTAAGCGGTGAAGTCGTCGCTGGTGAAGGCATTCTCTTCGGCGCCGAGGTCGCGCAGGATCAGCGAGGCTTCGCCGGGGCCGACTTTTTCGCTGCCCTTGAACATCATGTGTTCGAGCGCGTGGGACAAACCGGTCTGGCCCGGGGTTTCGTAGCTGGAGCCGACCTTGTACCAGATCTGCGAAACGACGACAGGCGCACGATGGTCTTCGCGCACGACGACCTTGAGGCCGTTGTCGAGGGTGAATTCATGGGTCGGTTGCGGGTCGGCCGCCAGGGCCGAAAGGGGCAGGCAGACTGCGCTGAGCAGCAGGCCAGCAGCGCGGCGGGCTAGAGCATTCATTCGTTTTTCAACCTGTTGGGCTGCCCGCTTGGTCTTAGCGTCGGCGGGCGAGAGGTAGGGCGTGTCATTGATCATTACCAGTACCGCGCCGGCGCCTGATAGTGTGCAGGGCAAGGCGCGAGGAGTGTGGTTTGGTTGTTCCAAATAAACTCCGAGCAACGCAGCCCTGCACACTATCAGGCCCGGCCCTCCGGGTGGCGCCTGAAAACGGGCCATACTGCGTTGCAGTCCTTGGCAAGGAAAGCACATTCCCTGCGGCCTGCGCCTTGTCTGGCCCGTTTTCAGGCGGCCACGCGGTACTGGTAATGATCAATGACACGCCCTAGGATACTGATCCGTTTTACCGGCGACCACGCCTATCAGGCCTGAGGGTGTGATAAGGCTGTTTAGGTTAGCGGCGCAAAGCTGTGTTTTTCCCACTAAACTCCGCGTTTTCGCCGATCTTTGCCGGTTTAGACCATCGTAAAAACGATCCTTGAGGTGCCTGCGGCGCCTCGACAAAATGTTGCGCGTGAACAAGCTGGATGAAACACAGTCTGTTCTGCATCGAATATTCATTTGCCGGGGCGCCCTGTTGGCGCGTCGCTACCGTGAGATAGCCGTCCTCCATGTTTGGTTCCAACGACGACAAGAAGAGCCCAGCTGCGGCTGGCGAGAAGAAAAGCCTGTTCGGATGGCTGCGGAAAAAACCGCAGGAACCCGTCGTCGAACAGCCGCCCGCGATTCCTGAGCCGGCCCCCGCGCCAGCACCCGCAATAGAAGAAGAGCCGGCGCCGATTGTGCTGCCGATCGCCGAACCGGTGCTGCAACCGGAAGCTGAAGCCGAGCCTGAAACGCCGACCGCTGCCGAGTTGCCGCTGTCGCCCGCCGTTGAGCCGTGGTTGACCCTGCCGGTGGCAGAAGAGCCGGTGGCCCTGGTCGAAGAAGCAGCGCCCCATGTGACGCCAGTGATTCCTGCGCCGGTTGCCGAGGTGGCTGCGCCGCCTGTGCCTGAACCGGTTGTCGAGCCAGTGCCGGTCGTTGCCGAGCCAGTGGCGCCGGTTGTCCAGCCGTCCGAGCCTGCGCCTGCGCCTGCACCGCTTGCCGCGGCACCAGTTGTCGCTCCGATCGTGCCGGTCGAAGCCCCTGTAGAAACGCCGGTCGAAGCGTCGCGCAGCGAAGAAACCAAAGCCGGTTTCTTCGCCCGCCTCAAGCAAGGCCTGTCGAAGACCAGCGCCAGCATCGGCGAGGGCATGGCCAGCCTGTTCCTCGGCCGCAAGACCATCGACGATGACCTGCTCGACGACCTCGAAACCCGCCTGCTCACTGCCGACGTCGGCGTCGAGGCCACCACGCAGATCATCCAGCGCCTGACCCAGAAGGTTGCGCGCAAGGAACTGGCCGACGCCGACGCTCTGTACAAATCCTTGCAGGCCGAACTGGCCGCGATGCTCAAGCCGGTTGAACAGCCGCTGAAAATCGCCTCGCAGAACAAACCTTTCGTGATTCTGGTGGTTGGCGTCAACGGCGCCGGCAAGACCACCACCATCGGCAAACTGGCGAAGAAGCTGCAGCTCGAAGGCAAGAAAGTCATGCTGGCGGCCGGCGATACTTTCCGTGCCGCAGCTGTTGAGCAATTGCAGGTCTGGGGCGAGCGCAACAAGATTCCGGTGATCGCCCAGCACACCGGCGCCGACTCGGCTTCGGTGATCTTCGATGCCGTGCAAGCGGCCAAGGCCCGTGGCATTGATGTGCTGATCGCCGACACCGCCGGTCGTCTGCACACCAAAGACAACCTGATGGAAGAACTGAAAAAGGTTCGCCGGGTGATCGGCAAGCTCGACGCCGACGCGCCGCACGAAGTGCTGCTGGTCCTCGACGCCGGCACTGGCCAGAACGCCATCAACCAGGCCAAGCAGTTCAACCAGACCGTCGAACTGACCGGTCTGGCGCTGACCAAGCTCGATGGCACCGCCAAGGGCGGGGTGATTTTCGCCCTGGCCAAGCAGTTCGGTCTGCCGATCCGCTATATCGGCGTCGGTGAAGGCATCGACGATTTGCGCACCTTTGAAGCCGAACCCTTTGTCCAGGCACTGTTTGCCGAGCGGGAGCGTTCATGATTCGTTTCGAACAGGTCGGTAAACGCTACCCGAACGGTCACGTCGGCTTGCATGAGCTGAGCTTTCGAGTCCGTCGTGGCGAGTTCTTGTTTGTCACCGGTCACTCCGGTGCCGGTAAATCCACGCTGTTGCGCCTGTTGCTGGCAATGGAACGGCCGACCAGCGGCAAACTGCTGCTCGCCGGGCAGGACCTGAGCACCATCAGCAACGCGCAGATCCCGTTCCTGCGTCGGCAGATCGGCGTGGTGTTCCAGAATCACCAGTTGCTGTTCGATCGCACGGTGTTCAATAACGTCGCGTTGCCGCTGCAGATTCTCGGCCTGTCCAAGGCTGAGATCGCCAAGCGCGTCGATTCGGCGCTGGAACGCGTGGCGCTGTCGGACAAAACCGATCTGTACCCGGGCGACCTGTCCACTGGTCAACAGCAGCGCGTCGGCATTGCCCGCGCCATCGTCCATCGCCCGGCCTTGCTGCTGGCGGACGAACCGACCGGTAACCTCGACCCGCGACTGGCGGCGGAAATCATGGGCGTGTTCGAAGACATCAACCGTCTGGGCACCAGCGTGCTGATCGCCAGTCACGACCTGGCGCTGATCGCGCGCATGCGTCACCGCATGCTGACCCTGCAACGCGGTCGCTTGATCGGCGACGGGGAGGCCGGGGTATGAGTGCGACACGCAGTCCGAAGGTTTCCGAGCGCGTGGCCCCGAAAGCCGCTGATCCGCAACCGCAGAAGAAGAAAAAGCACGACGATGACGACGGCCCGGACTTCGCTACGCTGTTCCGCGCCTGGATCGAAAGCCATCGCGCCAGCCTGCTCGACAGCCTGCGCCGTCTCGGCAAGCAGCCGATCGGCAGTTTCTTCACCTGCATGGTGATGGCCGTTGCGCTGAGTCTGCCGATGGGGCTTTCGCTGTTGCTCAACAACGTCGAGCGTCTCGGCGGTTCCTGGCAGCGCGCGGCGCAGATTTCCCTGTACCTGCAACTCGATGCCAGCGCGGAACAGGGCGAAGCGCTGCGCGAGCAGATCAAAGGCATGCCCGGGGTAGCCGATGCCGAGTATGTCGGCCGTGATCAGGCGCTGGAAGAGTTCCAGCAGCAGTCCGGCCTGGGCGAAGCCCTGCGTGAGTTGCCGGAGAACCCGTTGCCGGGTGTGGTGCTGGTGACACCGAACGAAGTCGACAAGCCGACACTCGAAGCATTAAGACAAAAACTTTCCGAGCTGCCCAAGGTACAACAGGCACAACTTGATCTAGTCTGGGTCGAGCGTCTGGCCGCCATCCTCAAGCTTGGCGACCGCTTTGTCTTCGGTCTGACGGTGTTGTTGGTGTCTGCATTACTTTTGGTGATAGGCAATACCATTCGTCTTCATATTGAAAACCGCCGCACCGAGATAGAAGTGATTAAACTCGTCGGCGGCACTGACAGTTATGTGCGCCGCCCTTTCCTTTATATGGGCGCGTTGTATGGCTTCGGTGCAGGGCTGTTGTCCTGGGGCGTATTGGCGTTCGGCCTGAACTGGCTGAACGATGCGGTGGTTGGACTGGCCGGCTTGTACGGCAGTGATTTCGCCCTGGCCGGCGTGCCAGTGGCCGACGGTCTGTCGCTCTTGCTTGGCGCGGTGCTGTTGGGTTATATCGGTGCATGGATTGCAGTCGCACGTCATCTCAGGGAGCTGGCGCCGAAGTAGAATCTTTTTTGCGCGTGATTGACCTTGCGGTTTTTATGGGAACTTGTACTTGAGTTCCCGGTCAATTTTTCGCAGTGCCGAGAGGCACGAGTATGTGAGTGGGAGGTTTTTTCGTATGACCAATTCTTTGCAACCTGCGTATGCGTTGGTTCCGGGTGCGAACCTGGAAGCCTACGTGCACACCGTCAACAGCATTCCATTGCTGACGCCGGAGCAGGAGCGTGAACTGGCCGAGAGTCTCTACTATGAGCAGGATTTGGGGGCGGCTCGGCAGATGGTGCTCGCCCACCTGCGTTTTGTCGTACACATTGCCCGTAGCTACTCCGGCTACGGTCTGGCTCAGGCTGACCTGATCCAGGAAGGTAACGTCGGCCTGATGAAGGCCGTCAAGCGCTTCAACCCGGAAATGGGTGTGCGTCTGGTGTCGTTCGCCGTGCACTGGATCAAGGCGGAAATTCACGAATTCATCCTGCGCAACTGGCGCATTGTGAAAGTCGCGACCACCAAGGCCCAGCGCAAGCTGTTCTTCAACCTGCGCAGCCAGAAGAAACGTCTGGCGTGGCTGAACAACGAGGAAGTCCACCGTGTGGCGGAAAGCCTCGGCGTCGAACCACGTGAAGTGCGCGAGATGGAAAGCCGCCTGACCGGCCATGACATGGCCTTCGACCCGGCTGCGGAAGCCGACGATGACAGCGCTTTCCAGTCGCCGGCCAACTACCTGGAAGACCACCGGTACGACCCGGCGCGTCAGCTGGAAGATGCCGACTGGAGCGACAACTCCAACACCAACCTGCACGAAGCACTGGAAGTGCTGGACGAGCGCAGCCGTGACATCCTCTACCAGCGCTGGCTGGCGGAAGAGAAGGCCACGCTGCACGACCTGGCGCAGAAGTACAACGTGTCGGCCGAGCGAATCCGTCAGCTCGAGAAGAGCGCGATGAACAAGCTCAAGTTGTCGATCGCCGCGTAACCGGCGCATCGGCAATAAAAAACGCCCCGATCAGCGATGATCGGGGCGTTTTCATTTCGACTGCCACACAAAACCCCTGTAGGAGTGAGCCTGCTCGCGATAGCGGTTTGTCAGTAAAGCAGATGTTGATTGACACAACGCTATCGCGAGCAGGCTCACTCCTACATTAGATCTTCGGTGTTATTCAGCCCAAGGCGCCCGCCGCGAATCGTTCAGCCCCAGCAAATAACTGTCCCCACCCAACTGACTCATCTGCTGCCGAATCCAGCCAGCCCGACGCGACACATAACCGGTCGGGTGACTCGCGCTCCATACCCGCGGATTGGGCAGAACGGCAGCCAGATAACTCGCTTGCTGACGCGACAATGACTTCGCACCCACGCCAAAGTGATGGCGGGCCGCCGCTTCGGCGCCAAACACGCCGTCATCCCATTCGACGCTGTTCAGGTACACCTCAAGAATCCGCTGTTTGGGCCAGAACACTTCGATCAACGCGGTAAACCACGCTTCCAGGCCCTTGCGCAGATAGCTGCGGCCGGACCACAAAAACAGATTTTTCGACACTTGCTGGCTCAAGGTGCTGGCGCCGCGAATCGAGCCGCCCAGCTCGTTGTGGGCCAGCGCAGCCTGGATCGCGCGCAGATCGAAGCCCCAGTGCTCGGGGAATTTCTGATCCTCGCCGGCAATCACCGCCACCTTCAAGTCATCGGAGATCTCATTCCACGGTTTCCAGGTGCGCTGCAGGTCGATCGGCTCACCGTCGACCCAGGATTCGACCTTGCGCTCGACCATCAGCGCCGTGACCGGCGGTGGCACGAAGCGAAACACCAGCACCAGCAAGACACTGCCGCCGGCGAACCAGAGCAGGGCCTTCGTGAGACGACGGAAAATTGAACGCAGCATAGAGATGGCTTGGCCGAACCCGTGGAGCGGGCCATTATACAGACCCTGCCGATCGCGTCTGACTGGAGTTCCCCATGCTGCGTGGCTTTTTGATGCTGGCCGCTTTTTTCGGATTCACCGGTGTTGCGCTGGGCGCGTTCGCCGCCCATGGCCTGAAAAACCGCCTTACCCCGGAATACCTGGCCATTTTCCATACCGGCGTCACCTATCAATTGGTGCACACTCTTGCGCTGTTCGGGGTGGCGCTGCTGGCCACGCAAATTCAAGGGCGCCTGATTACTTGGGCCGGCGTGTCCTTCAGCGTCGGCATTCTGTTGTTCTCCGGCAGCCTGTATCTGCTGACCACCACCGGCATCAGCAAGCTAGGCATCATTACCCCGTTTGGTGGTCTCGCATTTCTGGTCGGTTGGTTATGTTTGGGGCTAGCTGCCTGGCGCTTGCAGCTAACCGCTTGACGCTTGGTACTGACCTTTAGGTCATGATCGGGCTAGAATGCCAGCCCCTAAAAATGATGGCGGCGTTGTGCATGCGCATTCAGTTGAACGGTGAGTCCTTTGAATTGCCCGACGGTGAAACCGTTGCGGGCCTGATCACCCGTCTGGAGCTGACCGGACGCCGGGTGGCGGTCGAGCTCAATCTGGACATCGTTCCGCGCAGCCAGCATGCCGATACCACGCTCAATGACGGCGACAGCGTCGAAGTGGTCCACGCCATCGGCGGCGGGTGATTGTCCCGGCCCGCAAGGGCAAAGAATTCTGCAAGACCCTCACCCCTCAAGAGGATTCCCCATGAGCATCGTTCGTAGCGACAAGCCTTTTGTGCTGGCCGGTCGTACTTACCAGTCGCGTTTGCTGGTCGGTACCGGCAAGTACCGTGACATGGAAGAAACCCGCCAGGCCATCGAAGCCTCGGGTGCCGAGATCGTCACCTTCGCCGTGCGCCGCACCAACCTGGGCCAGATCGAAGGCGAGCCGAACCTGCTCGAAGTGCTGTCGCCGGATCGCTACACCTTCCTGCCGAACACCGCTGGTTGCTACGACGCTATCGAAGCCGTGCGCACCTGCCGCCTCGCGCGTGAATTGCTCGACGGTCACAACCTGGTGAAGCTGGAAGTGCTGGCTGACCAGAAGACCCTGTTCCCCAACGTGATCGAAACCCTCAAGGCCGCCGAAACCCTGGTCAAGGAAGGCTTCGACGTGATGGTCTACACCAGCGATGACCCGATCATCGCCCGCCAACTGGCGGAAATCGGCTGCATCGCGGTGATGCCGCTGGCAGGTCTGATCGGCTCCGGTCTGGGTATCTGCAATCCGTACAACCTGCAGATCATCCTCGAAGAAGCGAAGATTCCGGTGCTGGTGGATGCCGGTGTCGGTACGGCTTCCGACGCGACCATCGCCATGGAACTGGGGTGCGACGCCGTACTGATGAACTCGGCCATCGCTCACGCCCAGCAACCGGTAATGATGGCGCAAGCCATGCAGCACGCCATCGTCGCCGGCCGTCTGGCGTACCTCGCCGGCCGCATGCCGAAAAAACTTTATGCCAGCGCCTCTTCGCCGCTGGATGGTCTGATCAAGTAAGAGCCATTGATGACTGAATCGAACGACACGCCTGTCCAGCCGGACGAAGGCGACGAGCGCCAACACCGCCGCATCAAGAGTTTCGTGATGCGCGCCGGGCGCATGACCGAAGGCCAGCAACGCGGTCTGGATCAGGGCGCGCCGCTGTACGTGCTGCCGCTGGCCGATGCGCCGGTCGATTACGACCAGGTGTTCGGCCGCTCGGCACCGCGCTCGCTGGAAATCGGTTTCGGCATGGGCCACTCGCTGCTGGAAATGGCCGCGGCGGCGCCGGAGCAGGATTTCATCGGCGTTGAAGTGCACCGTCCGGGTGTCGGTGCGCTGCTCAATGGCGTACTGACCCAAGGGCTGACCAATCTGCGGGTCTACGATTGCGACGCGATCGAAGTGCTCAACCGCTGCATCGCCGACAACAGCCTCGATCGCCTGATGCTGTTCTTCCCGGATCCGTGGCACAAGAGCCGTCACCACAAGCGCCGCATCGTCCAGGCCTCGTTCGCCGAACTGGTGCGCAGCAAGCTCAAGGTCGGTGGCATTCTGCACATGGCCACCGACTGGGAACCGTACGCCGAGTACATGCTGGAAGTGATGAACGTCGCCCCGGGCTACCGCAACCTCGCCGAAGACGGCAAATGCGTCCCGCGCCCGGCCGAACGCCCGATCACCAAGTTCGAACGCCGCGGCGAACGCCTTGGCCATGGCGTGTGGGATCTGAAGTTCGAAAAACAGTCCTGAGCATCACGCGGTAAAAATGTAGGAGTGAGCCTGCTCGCGATTGCGGTCTGACATTCAACCTCTTCGGTGACTGTCAGACCGCAATCGCGAGCAGGCTCACTCCTACAGTTGTTTTGGGTGTGCTGAAAGATCAGCGGCGGTCGGCGACGACGCCGATCAGCACCAGCACAACCAGCAGCACCGGCGCCAGGCTGTAGTTGTTGAACTGGCTCAGGCCCTTGATCACCCACGGTGTGGCGTAGATCAGCGCAGCGCCGCTGCCGATCAGGCAGAGCAGGGCCATCAGGGGCACGCGCAGGGCGCCGGCGATGCTGCCCAGGCGTTGCTCGACCCAGCCTTTGAAGTCGGCGCCGAACAGCACCAACAGGCAACCGACCAGCGCCAAAGCGATTTCCGAGAGATTGCTGCGGCTCCAGCGGGAGACGGTGGCCAGCAGGTCGAGTATCAAATCCATGCGTTTTCCCTTTGAGCTGAAGTCAGTTCAGAAATTGTTGCAGCAAGTCGTTGAGGAACAGCTGGCCGCGTTCGGTGGCCGCCAGGCGTGACGGTTCGACCTGCAACAGGCCGCTTTGTTCGGCTTCGCGGCGGCCTTCGGCGAGGCTGTCCAGCGACAGTCCGGTGCGTTCCGGATACAGACGCGATTCGACCCCGGCAGTCAGGCGCAGGGCATTCATCAGGAATTCGAACGGCATCTCGTCATTGCTCAGCGATTTCTCGCCAGCCTGAAAGCTCTTCGCTGGATTCAGATAGTCCTTCGGCAGGCGGGTTTTCCATGTGCGGACGATGCGTCCGTCCGGGTGGCTCAATTTGCCATGGGCTCCCGCGCCGATGCCGATAAAGTCGCCGAAGCTCCAGTAATTGAGGTTATGCCGCGCCGGGCGATCGGGCTGGGCATATGCCGACACTTCGTATTGCGCGTAACCGTGCTCGGCCAGCAGCGCCTGACCAGCTTCCTGAATGTCCCACAGCGTGTCGTCCTCTGGCAGCACCGGCGGCTGATTCCAGAACACCGTGTTGGGTTCAAGCGTCAGCTGATACCAGGAAATGTGCGTCGGCTTCAGCGCGATGGCCTGACGCAGGTCGCTCAAGGCATCGTCCAGCGACTGATCGGGCAAGCCGTGCATCAAGTCGAGGTTGAAGTTATCGAACCCGGCCTGTCGCGCCATGCCCGCCGCACGCACGGCTTCGTCACCGTTGTGGATACGGCCGAGGGCCTCAAGCTTTTCCTGCTGAAAGCTCTGGATGCCGATCGACAGGCGATTGATCCCCAGCTTGCGATAGGCGACGAACTTCTCTTGCTCGAAGGTGCCTGGATTGGCCTCCAGGGTGATTTCAATGTCGGCGGCGAACGGGATGCGCTGCTCGACGCCCTGCAACAAACGCCCTAGGGCGTCGGCGCTGAACAGGCTCGGTGTCCCACCACCGAAGAAAATCGAGGTCAGCTCACGGCCATACACCGCATGCAGATCCTGATCGAGATCGGCCAGCAGCGCGTCGACGTACTCCTGCTCCGGCAGCACCGGGCTGGCGGTATGCGAGTTGAAATCGCAATACGGACATTTGCGCACACACCACGGGATGTGGATGTACAGCGCCAAGGGCGGCAGAGTTGGCAGCGGCGCCCGAGGCGAGGAAGCGGCGCCGCCGATGATCAGCGACGACGCGGAAGAATCAGTGGTCATTTCAAGCCCAGACGCTGGCGCAGCAGATCCATTGCACGGGCGCGGTGGCTGATCTGGTTCTTGTCGGCCGGGCTCAGCTCGGCGCTGGAGCAGTCGCGCTCCGGCACCCAGAACAGCGGGTCGTAACCGAAGCCGTGTTCGCCGCTGGCTGCGGTGAGGATGCGGCCGTGCCACAGACCTTCGCAGAGAATCGGCAGCGGATCATCGGCGTGGCGCACCAGTGCTAAGACGCAGACGAACTGTGCGCCGCGCTCGGCTTCCGGCACATCTTTCAGCGCGTCGAGCAGTTTGGCGTTGTTCGCGGCATCGCCCTGGCCGTCGGCATAACGCGCCGAGTAGATGCCCGGCGCACCGCCGAGGAAATCCACCGCCAGCCCGGAGTCGTCGGCCAGTGCCGGCAGCCCGGAAATGCGCGCGGCGTTGCGTGCCTTGAGGATCGCGTTCTCGACGAACGACAGGCCGGTTTCTTCCGGCTCGACCTTGCTCCATTCGCCAATCGAGCGCAGTTGCACCGAGTCGCCGAGCATGGCCTGGAGTTCTTTGAGTTTGCCGGCGTTATGGCTGGCCAGTACGAGCTGCTTGATGTTCATCATTCGCCGGGAAAAAGTTCTTGGTTGAAATTGATGGTGTTGATCTTGTCGCCGTTCTGCACCTTGATTTCAAAGGTGCGGGTCTCCTGCTGCGGCACCGGGTACTGGGCGATGTAGTAGATCGCGCCCTGTTCGGTGACCTGGCGGAATTTCAGCGCCACGCTGTTGCTGGTCAGGTCCTTGACCGTGCCGGTGACGCTGGCGATCTGCGGTTTGCCGTCCTTGATCACCGAGACATTGATCACGCCCTGATTCTTGCTGCGGATCAGTTCCGCCGCCTTGGCGATGTCCGGCGTCAGAAACGTCGAGTTGAAAGTGTTGTAGTGCACCGTGACATCGCCGAAGGTTTCCTTGCGTTCACCTTTGATGACGTCTGCCGCCATGGCGCCAGCGCTCAGGCAGACGGTGAGTAACAGCAACGCTGGACGACTCATGTTCGTGCTCCTCGAAATGGCCTGGCTCAGACCGCGACTCGGTGGTCCGCCAACTGCGGGCTGCTGACGCGGTAGATACCGATTTCACCTAACAGATTAGGCCATAGCTTACTGGCCCACCCGTGACGGTGCTGTTGATCCACGGCAAGCCGATCAATGACCTTGGCATCACGTTCGCGGCACAGCTCTTCGAAATCCTCGAAAGTGCAGAAGTGGATGTTCGGCGTGTTGTACCAGGTGTAGGGCAGGAACTCGGAGACCGGCATGCGGCCCTTGCTCGCCAGGTACCAGCGGCAGCGCCAGTGGCCGAAATTCGGGAAGGTGATGATGCACTGGCGGCCGACCCGGAGCATTTCGTCGAGGATCTTGTCCGGGTAATGCACCGCTTGCAGGGCCTGGGTCATGACGACGATGTCGAAACTGTTGCTGGCGAAGTTGCCCAGGCCCTTGTCCAGATCCTGCTCGATGACGTTGATGCCCTTGGCCACGCACTCGGCAATATTGTCGGCGTCGTTTTCCAGGCCATAACCGGTGACGTTCTTGTTGTCGCGCAGCCAGGTCAACAGCTCGCCGTCACCGCAACCGAGGTCGAGGACGCGGCTGCCGGCGGGGATCCATTCCTGGATGATTTCCAGATCAGCTCTCATGGCTTTCTCACAACGAAATGCGGTTCATGTAATTGCCGAACGCCTGCAAGTAACGCGGGATCGGAATCAGGAAGGCGTCGTGGCCCTGCGGTGCGTCGATTTCCAGGTAGCTGACGTCCTTGCGCGCGGCCATCAGCGCATCCACCAATTCCCGCGAACGCGCCGGGGAGAAGCGCCAGTCGGTGGTGAACGACATCACGCAGAACTTGGCTGTGGCGTTTTCGAAGGTTTTTGCCAGATCATCGTCGAAGTTCGCCGCCGGATCGAAGTAATCCAGTGCCTTGGTCATCAATAGATAGGTGTTGGCATCGAAGCGCCCGGAGAACTCTTCGCCCTGATAACGCAGGTAACTTTCAACCTGGAACTCGACGCTGTGGAAGTCGTAGTTGAGCTTTTCGCTCTTCAGGCCACGGCCGAATTTCTCGCCCATCGAATCGTCGGACAGGTAAGTGATGTGGCCGACCATGCGCGCGAGCATCAGCCCGCGCTTGGGGATCACGCCCGCTTCCTGGAACGAACCGCCGTGGAATTCCGGGTCGGTGAGGATTGCCTGACGTGCGACTTCGTTGAACGCGATGTTCTGCGCCGACAGCTTCGGTGCCGAGGCGATGGCCAGGCAGTGACGCACGCGATCCGGGTAGGTGATGGTCCATTGCAGCGCCTGCATGCCGCCGAGGCTGCCGCCGATCACCGCTGCCCACTGGCCGATGCCGAGCAAGTCAGCGAGGCGCGCCTGGCTGTGCACCCAGTCTTCGACGGTGAGCACCGGGAAGTCGGCGCCGAACGGCTTGCCGGTCTCCGGGTTGATGCTGCTTGGACCGGTGGAGCCGTTGCAGCCGCCGAGGTTGTTCAGGCTGACCACGAAGAACTTATTGGTGTCGATCGGCTTGCCGGGGCCGATGCAGCTGTCCCACCAACCGGGTTTGCGGTCGTCGACGCTGTGATATCCGGCCGCGTGGTGGTGGCCGGACAAGGCGTGGCAGATCAGCACGGCGTTGCTCGCCTGGGCGTTCAGCGTGCCGTAGGTTTCGTAGATCAGATCATAGGCGGCCAGCGAACGCCCACAAGCCAGCGCCAGCGGTTCGCTGAAGTGCGCGGTTTGTGGTGTCACCAGACCAACAGAATCGGCGGGAAAGGCAGTTGGCATCGACCCTGCTCTCGTTGAAATGAGGCGTAAGTCTAAAGACCGTGGGGGGTAGCGGCAAGCGGCCCTCACCCTAGCCCTCTCCCGGAGGGAGAGGGGACTGACCGCGGCGATCTTCAGAGTGATGCTGACCTGAGGTATCGAGTCGAACTCAGGCCTTGAAAACAACCCGATCGGCTCCCTCTCCCTCGGGAGAGGGCTGGGGTGAGGGGAGCAGGCGACCCCATATCAAGTCGAGCGCCCGCTCCCTCTCACCTCACATCAGCAAACGCAGAATCTCCGGCATCATCGTCATCGCCGCCAGATTGTTGATCACCAGCATGTCGATCAATTTCAGCGCCAGGAAGGCGAAGATCGGCGACAGATCCAGGCCCCCGAGGTTCGGCAGGAAGCGGCGGAACGGTGCCAGCGCCGGTTCACAGATCTGGTTGACCAGTTCGGCGCCCGGATTGTGGCTGCCCGGTGCGACCCACGAGAGAATCACGCTGATGATCAGGGCGAAGAAGAAGATCTTCAGAAACAGCGCGGTAACGCCGATCAGCGACCAGATAAACAGTTGCAGCGGGTTGCCGGTGGTGCCGTAGGTCAACAGCAGGGTGAGTGCCATCAGCAGTAGCTGCACCAGAATCGCCAGTACCAGCGACGACATGTCGAGGCCGAACAGGCTCGGGATGATCCGGCGCAAAGGCTTGAGCAGCGGCTGGGTGGCCTTGACCACGAACTGGCACAGCGGGTTGTAGAAGTTCGCCCGCACCAGTTGCAGGACGAAGCGCAGCAGCACGATCAGCAGGTACAGGCTGCCGAGGGTTTGCAGCACGTAAACCGCTGCGGTGTTCAATCCGATCATGTAAGGCTCCTTTATTTGCCCAGTTGTTCGGCCATTTCGGCCGAGCGGTGCGCGGCGGCGCCGAGTGCGGTTTCAACCAGCGCTTCGAAGCCGCCAGCCTGGAATGATTTGATCGCTGCTTCCGTGGTGCCGTTTGGCGAGGTCACACGGCGACGCAGTTCGGCGGCGTCAACGTCGCTGGACACCGCCATGTGCGCGGCGCCCAGAGCAGTCTGCACGGTCAGTTGTTCAGCGATTTCCTTTGGCAAGCCGAGTTTGACGCCAGCGGCGGTCATGGCCTCGATCAGCAGGAAGAAGTACGCCGGGCCGGAGCCGGACACGGCGGTGACTGCGTCCAGTTGCTGTTCTTCGTCCAGCCACAGGGCGATGCCGACGGCGGACAGCAGCTCTTCGGCTTGTTGACGCTGCTCGGCGGTCACTTCGCTGGTCGCGTACAAACCGCTGACACCCTGACGCAGCAACGCCGGGGTGTTCGGCATGCAGCGCACGATCGGCTGTTCGCCGAGCCACGCGGTCATGCTCGCGCAGGTGATCCCGGCGGCGATCGACACCACCAGTTGATTCGGCTTCAGGCTGGGGCGAATCGCCTCGCACACGGCTTTCATCGCCTGTGGCTTGACCGCCAGCACGACGACATCGACGCCTTCGATAGCCTGGGCGTTGTCGGCGAAGGTTTCGATGCCGTGCTCGGCGCTGACCCTGGCGCGGGTGTCGTCGCCCGGATCGCTGGCGCGTATCTGCGCCGCTTCCAGACCTTTGGCGCGCAAGCCGCCAATCAGACTGGCCGCCATGTTGCCCGCACCGATAAACGCAATACGTGTGTTGCTCATGTGTGGTCCTTATCTGGAAACGTTCAAGACTGGGAATAATCTCTGGCGCCAAACAGCGCGGTACCGATCCGCACCCAGGTGGCGCCCTGGGCGATGGCCGACTCGAGGTCGTGGCTCATGCCCATGGACAGTGTGTCGAGCGGCAGAGCGAGGCTCGCCTGCAAGGTCTGCACGGCGGCGAAAGCAGCGTCCTGTTCGGCGCGCGCCTCGGTCGGCTCGGGAATCGCCATCAGCCCGCGCAGTTTCAGCCGGGGCAGGGCGCTGATGGCCTCGGCCAGCGCCGGCAGATCGGCCGGGGTGCAACCGGATTTACTCGCCTCGCCGCTGACATTGACCTGAATGCAGATGTTCAGTGGAGGCAGCTCGGCGGGGCGTTGTTCGGACAGGCGTTGGGCGATTTTCAGACGATCCACGGAGTGCACCCAGTCGAAATGCTCGGCAATGGCGCGAGTCTTGTTCGATTGAATGGGGCCGATGAAGTGCCAGATCAAGGGCAGATCGGCCAGCTCCAGCTGTTTGCCCAAGGCTTCCTGCAGGTAGTTCTCGCCGAAGTCGCGCAAGCCGGCGGCATAGGCTTCGCGCAGGGCCTGGGCGGGTTTGGTCTTGCTCACGGCGAGCAAATGGATGCTGTTTTCATCGCGGTGTGCAGCTTTGGCTGCTGCCTGGATGCGCGAACCAACCTGAAGGATGTTGTCTGCTATCGTGGACATCAAGAGGCGCCGGCGGTCTGTAGGTTCGCGGCATTCTACTGGAATTGAGGGACGCTATGGATATCACTGAACTGCTGGCCTTCAGCGCCAAACAGGGCGCATCCGACCTGCACCTGTCGGCGGGCCTGCCGCCGATGATCCGCGTCGATGGCGATGTGCGACGGATCAATCTGCCGGCGCTGGATCACAAGCAAGTGCACGATCTGATCTACGACATCATGAACGACACCCAGCGCATCGAATTCGAGAAAAATCTGGAAACGGATTTTTCCTTTGATGTGCCCGGCGTGGCGCGGTTTCGGGTTAACGCGTTCAACCAGAACCGAGGCGCCGGCGCAGTGTTCCGCACCATTCCCTCGAAAGTGCTGAGCATGGAAGACCTCGCCATGGGCGATGTTTTCCGCAAGATCACCGATGCGCCGCGCGGGCTGGTGCTCGTCACCGGGCCAACCGGTTCCGGCAAATCCACCACGCTGGCGGCAATGATCGATTACCTCAACACCCATCGCCATCACCACATCCTCACCATTGAGGACCCCATCGAGTTTGTCCACGAATCACGCAAATGCCTGATCAATCAGCGCGAAGTCCATCGCGATACCCGCAGCTTCGCCACTGCGCTGCGTTCGGCCCTGCGTGAAGATCCGGACGTGATTCTGGTCGGCGAAATGCGCGATCTGGAAACCATTCGCCTGGCGCTGACCGCCGCTGAGACCGGGCATCTGGTGTTCGGCACACTGCACACGACCTCGGCGGCGAAGACCATCGACCGCGTGGTCGACGTGTTTCCCGGCGACGAGAAGTCGATGGTGCGTTCGATGCTGTCGGAGTCGTTGCTGGCGGTGGTGTCGCAGACGTTGATCAAGAAGATCGGCGGCGGGCGGGTGGCGGCGCATGAAATCATGCTGGGGACATCGGCGATCCGTAACCTGATCCGCGAGGACAAGGTGGCGCAGATGTATTCGGCGATTCAGACCGGTGGGTCGTTGGGGATGCAGACACTCGATATGTGCCTGAAGGATCTGGTGACCAAGGGCCTGATCAGCCGCGAGCATGCCCGCGAGAAAGCGCGTACACCGGATAATTTCTAGCAGCCAAAAGCAAAAGATCGCAGCCTTCGGCAGCTCCTACGGGGAAACGCTGATCCCAATGTAGGAGCTGCCGAGGGCTGCGATCTTTCGATCTTTCGGTCTTTAACGCTGGACTACACGCAGTTGCTGTTGCTCTTTGGGCAACACGCGCTTGGCCACGACGTAATGCTTTTCCCAGTACGGCTTGTTCAGCGTGTCGATGCTCACCGCTTTGCCACGGCGCGGGGCGTGGATGAAGCGGTCGTTGCCCAGGTAGATGGCAACATGGTTGACCCGACGGCTCTTGATGTTGAAGAAAATCAGGTCGCCGGGTTTCAGATCCTTGCGCTCGACTTTCTCGCCGTGACCGCTGGCCATGGCGTTGGAGGTGCGTGGCAGGTCGAACGTAGCGTCGTTGAACGCGTATTTCACCAAGCCGCTGCAATCGAAGCCTTTACTTGGGCTGCTGCCGCCCCAACGATAAGGTGTACCGAGGACGTTTACCGCACGGCTCAGCACATTGCTGCTTTCCTTGCTCGCCATCGGTGGCACCAGCTTGCTGCGGCTCTTGCTGCTCAGCGTGGTGGTTTTGCTCTTGCTGCTTTTGCTCGCTGGAGCCGAAGCATGGGATTTAGGGGTAAAGCCGTTAACGTTTGGAAGACGTTGCTCACGATTGGTGGCGTGGGCGGCCAGTGGCATTAATAGGCAAATAGTCAGCCATGTCTTGAAAAATGGTCGCATTAGGCGTGGCTCGTAAGTGATAGCGCGCAACTTTATAACAGCTTTTTTTGCCGTTCCGAGGCCGTTCATCGATTCATTCCGCCGGCCAGGGAACCAAAAATGCTTAAAAAGTACGCAATTGTCCGACAGAAGTCAGGTTCTACAAGGGTTTCGCGCTAGCAACGGTAACATTTGCCATACGTCGGCCACCTGTAAAAAAGTCACAAAGAAATGAAGAATATTTATCTATCGAGTGCAATGAGGTCTTAATGAACAGCTATCAGCTACCCCGCGTGAAAGAAAAAGACACTCACAGCAAAGTCATCGGCTACCTGCTGTGGATTTTCGGATTCACGGGAGCGCACCGCTTTTATTACGGCAAGCCGGTGACCGGGACGATCTGGTTCTTCACCTTTGGTTTGCTGGGGATTGGCTGGCTCATCGACGTGTTTCTGATCCCGGCGATGGATCGCGAGGCCGACCTGCGCTTTGCCGCCGGGCCGATCGAGTACAACGTCGCGTGGATCCTGCTGACCTTCCTCGGTGTGTTCGGCGTACACCGCATGTATCAGGGCAAATGGATCAGCGGTTTGCTGTATCTGCTGACCGGCGGGTTGTTCTTTATTGGTGTGCTGTATGACTTCTGGACGCTGAACGATCAGGTGTCGGTGCGTAACGCGCAGAATCGCGGCGCCTTCCAGTAAGCTTTCGCGAGCAGGCTCGCTCCCACAGGAATCACCGCAAAACCTGTGGGAGCGAGCCTGCTCGCGAAGGGGTCAACTGGCTATCAAGCCTGGTGCGTAATCCGCCCATCCACCAGCGTATAGCGAACGACACCCGGCAAACTGTGCCCGATGAACGGGCAGTTCTCGCCCTTCGACAGCCAGTGCTCACCGGCCACCGTCGATGCTTTCGGATCGAACAGCACGATATCCGCCGCCCCTCCTACCGCCAGCTTGCCCGCCGGCAAACGCAACGCTTCGGCCGGGCCTGCGCTCAGGCGCGCCAGCAGCGTCGGCAAGTCGAGCAAACCATCTTCGACCAGGGTCATCGCCAGAGGCAGCAGCAACTCAACGCTGCTGATGCCCGGCTCGGTGGCGCCGAACGGCGCCAGTTTGGCGTCGCGCTCGTGGGGCTGGTGATGGCTGGAGATGGCCGAAACCACCCCGGACTTCACCGCTTCACGCAAACCATCGCGGTCGGCGCGGGTGCGCAGCGGCGGTTGCACGTGATAGAGGCTGTTGAAGTCGATCAGCGCTTCGTCAGTCAGGATCAACTGATACAGCGCGACATCCGCCGTTACCTTCAGGCCACGGGCCTGGGCCTGCGCGATCAGGGCAACGCCGCGAGCGCTGGTCAACTGGCTGAAATGCGCACGCACGCCGGTCTGCTCGACCAGCAGCAGGTCACGGGCGAGCGCTACGGTTTCGGCGGTTTCCGGAATTCCCGGCAGGCCGAGGAAACTGGCGACCGCGCCTTCGTGGGCCAGACCGCCCTCGGCCAGATCGTGATCCTGGGAGTTGAAAATCACCGTCAGGTCAAACGTCGCCGCATATTCCAGCGCCCGGCACAGGGTGCGGCTGTTGCGGAAACTCTCCAGACCATTGCCGAACGCCACACAACCGGCGTCACGCAGGGCCACCAGTTCGGCCAGTTGCTCACCGTCCAGACCTTTGCTCAGTGCGCCGATCGGGAACACCTTGGTGTTGCCGGCTTCGCGGGCACGGTCGAGGATCAGTTCGGCCACGGCAGAAGTGTCGAGCACCGGTCTGGTCTTCGGCGGGCAACACAGACTGGTCACGCCACCGGCCGCGGCGGCGCGGGTTTCGCTGACGATCGAGCCTTTGCGGCTGTAACCCGGCTCGCGCAGGGCAACGTTGAGATCGACCAGGCCAGGCGCGGCGACCAGGCCTTGGGCATCGATGGTTTCTACTGCGCTGAAACCCGCCGGCGCGGCGCCGAGAGCGACGATCTTGCAGGCTTCAACGTGGATATCGGTGATTTGATCCAGGCCGCTGCTGGGATCGATGACGCGTGCGCCGAGAATGCTGAGCTTCACTGGGCGTTCTCCTGCTCGAATTGGCGCTGGGCAGTCTGCCCGCTCATGGCCATGGACAGCACGGCCATGCGAATCGCGATGCCGTAGGTCACTTGATTGAGGATCACCGAGTGCGGGCCGTCGGCCACCGCCGATTCGATCTCCACACCCCGGTTGATCGGCCCCGGGTGCATGACGATGCAATCCGGTTTGGCCCCGGCCAGACGCGCGGTGGTCAGACCGAACAGGCGGTAGAACTCGCCCTCGCTCGGCAGCAGGCCGCCGGTCATGCGCTCGCGCTGCAGGCGCAGCATGATCACCACGTCGACGTCTTTCAGGCCTTCAGCCATGTCGGTGTAGACCTTGACGCCGTATTGCTCGATGCCGATCGGCAGCAGGGTTTTCGGCGCGATCACGCGGATATCCGGGCAGCCGAGGGTTTTCAGCGCGAGCATGTTCGAGCGCGCCACCCGCGAATGCAGGATGTCGCCGACGATCGCCACCGAGAGGTTTTCGAAACCGCCCTTGTGCCGACGGATGGTGAGCATGTCGAGCATGCCTTGCGTCGGGTGCGCATGCCGGCCGTCGCCGCCGTTGATGATCGCCACTTGCGGGCAGACATGCTCGGCGATGAAGTGCGCCGCACCGGAGTCGCCGTGGCGCACGACAAACATGTCGGCGGCCATGGCCTCAAGGTTGCGCAGGGTATCGAGTAACGTTTCGCCCTTGCTCGCCGACGATGTCGACACGTTCAGGGTGATCACGTCCGCCGACAGCCGCTGGGCCGCCAGCTCGAAAGTGGTGCGGGTGCGCGTGGAGTTTTCGAAGAACACGTTGCACACGGTCTTGCCGCGCAGCAACGGGACTTTCTTCACCGCCCGGGCACCGACTTCGAGGAACGAGTCGGCAGTGTCGAGGATTTCCGTCAGCAACTCGCGGCGCAAGCCGTCGAGCGAGAGGAAGTGGCGCAGCTGGCCCTGATCATTGAGCTGCAGCGGGCGCTTGGTATCTAGAGGCGTCATCGCGAGGGGGACTCTCAATAGGGCGGATTAAAGGGTGACGTCTTGCAGTTCGAGGCTCAGCGGCTCGGGGCCGGACAGCTTGACCCGCTGGTTGCCGGCCAGGGCCAGGGTGGCGCCGACCACGTTCGGGCGGATCGGCAGCTCACCGGCGTCCAGATCCAGCAGGCAGACCAGAGTGACGCTGGCCGGGCGGCCGTAATCGAACAATTCGTTCATCGCCGCGCGGATGGTGCGACCGCTCATCAGCACGTCGTCGATCAGCACCAGATGCTGGCCTTCGATCTCGAAGGGCAGGGCGGACGGGCGCACTTGCGGGTGCAGGCCGTTCTGGCTGAAATCGTCGCGGTAGAAGGACACATCCAGCGTGCCCAGTGGCGCATCGCTGTTCAGTTCCTTGAGCAGCGCCTGCGCGACCCAGATGCCGCCGGTGCGGATGCCGATGTAACGCGGTTCGCTGATGTCACGCTGGGCAAGGTGCGCCTTGAGGCGGGTCGCCATCTGGCTGATCAGATCGGCGGGATTGGGCAGGCTCATGGTTGCTCCTTCGTGAATCCGCGCTGCGTCCTGCCGGACGAAGCTCGGTTTATAACCAAAAGAAAAGCGCCGAAGCGCTTGTCAGGATTCAAACAATGCAGTGTTTTCATCGAGCCAGCCCTGCAGCAGCAGGGCGGCGGCGATGGCGTCCACCGGGTTGTCGCGGTAACTGCCTTTCTGCCCGCCACGCACCAGTCGCTCGCCCTTAGCTTCGAAGGTGGTCAGGCGTTCGTCGTGGGTATAGAAGGGCAGGTTGTAGCGGCCGTTGAGGCGGCGGGCGAACTTCTCGGCGCGCACGCACATCTCGCTGGGCGTGCCGTCCATGTTCAACGGCAGGCCGACCACCACGGCGTCGGGTTTCCATTCTTTTATCAGCGCTTCGACCTGATCCCAGTTCGGCACGCCGTTCTGCGCCTTCAGGGTGCACAGCTCGCGGGCCTGGCCGGTGATGACCTGGCCGACCGCGACGCCGATCTGTTTGGTGCCGTAGTCGAAACCGAGAATCAGGCGCAGGGCCATCAGGCGTGACCTGCCTGACTGGTGAGCAGGTTGAGGTCGATGCCCAGGTGCCGCGCCGCCGCTTCGAGACGCAATTCGCTGCGGGTGTTGAAGAGGATGTCGGCGTTGAACGGGCAGGTCAGCCAGGCATTGTCGGCCAGTTCGGCTTCCAGTTGCCCGGCTTCCCAACCGGCGTAGCCGAGGGTGATCAGGCTCTGCGCGGGGCCGACGCCGTCAGCGATGGCGAACAGCACGTCCTGCGACGTCGACAGGGCCAGATCGCCGTCCAGTTGCGCGGTGGCTTGGAAGGTTTTGCCTGCTGGATGCAGGACAAAACCGCGATCGGTCTGCACTGGGCCGCCGATGAAGATCGGCACATTCTGGCAGCGCGCCGGCGGCTCGATGTCCGGGCGCAGCTGTTCGAGGATGTCGGCCAGGTTCAACTCTTGCGGTCTGTTGACCACCAGCCCCATCGCGCCATTGGCCGTGTGCTCGACGATGTAGGTCAAGGTGTGGGCAAAGTTCGGGTCGGCCATGTGTGGCATGGCGATCAGGAAGTGATGCTTGAGGTAGGTGGGGCTGACGTTTTTCATGAGCGCTAGTGTGGCGTTCGGGGGGCGAACTGACAAGCCGGAGATGTAAGCAACACACCGATCAACTGTAGGAGTGAGCCTGCTCGCGATAGCGGGGGCGTCAGTCAAATGTTCAGGTTCTGACATACCGCTATCGCGAGCAGGCTCACTCCTACAGGGGGTATGTGGTGTGTCAGTTGCTTGAGAGCTTGTCGCCCCGGGCAAATTTCCAGGTGCGGATGATTTCCAGACGATCGATATCCGACAGATCGCCGGTAAACGGTGCAAAAGGCGCGGCCAGGCGGACGATGCGCTGCGCGGCCTGATCCAGCAGCGGCTGGCCGGAGGACTCCAGCACCAGCACTTCATACAGCGAGCCGTCGCGGTTGATCGAGACCATCAGGCGCAAATTGCCGTAGATCTGCTTGCGCCGTGCTTCTTCGGGGTAGTTGAGGTTGCCGATGCGCTCGACCTTCTTGCGCCAGTCGTCCTTGTACCAGGCGCCCTTGTCGCGCATGGTCGAGGCCGCGCTCAAGCGGTGGATGCGCGGGCGCTTGGCGTACAGCTGTTGTTCCTTGGCCAGTTCCGCCTCGAGGCTGGCGATGTCGCTGGACAGCTGCGAGCTGTCGAACGCCGGCGCGTCGACGGTCGGTTTGACCTCGGTTTTGCTTTCTTCTTTCTTGGTCGGCGCTTTCTTCGGTTTCGGCGCGACGGTGGTCACCGCTGCTTTCGGTGCGGCTTCCTGCACCTCTGGCTTGGCCGCGGGTGGCGGGGTGACCTTTTTGACCTGATTGTCCTGGAAAGGCGCGACTTCAGTGGTCTTGGGCAGGGCTTTCTTGTCCAGCGTGCCACTGCCTTCCTGGTTTTCCTGAGCGAGAAAATCTGCCTTCTCCGGCTTCTTCTCGGTCTTGAACGTGGCGAGGGTGATTTCCAGGGTTTTGCTGATCTGCTGCGGCTCGACCATGGTAAAGCCGACGCCCAGCAGCAGCGCCAAATGAATCAGCGCCGCCAGAAACAGGGTAAAACCGAGGCGATCGGCCGGGCGCACGCCACGATGGGCGAGTTCAGCGGGCAGATCGGACGGGAGAGTCATTACAGAAAAACCAACATCGCGTTTTCATGGGCCCGGCATGATAACGCAATGTTGGTTTTTAGCTGCAAGCGACGCGCTTCAAGCGACAAGCTGTATAGAGGCAGTTGCAAGTTTCGAGCTGCAAGCTGCAAGTCAGAAGCTTGTCGCTCGGCTTCAAGCTTGCGGCTTGGAGCTTGCAGCTTGCAGCTTCTTCTCAATGGCATCCATCAGCATGCCGCCGATATCAGTACCGAACGCATTGTCGATTTCGCGGATGCAGGTCGGGCTGGTGACGTTGATTTCGGTCAGATGCTCGCCGATCACATCGAGGCCGACGAACAGCAGGCCTTTCTCGCGCAGGGTCGGGCCGATCTGGGCAGCGATCCAGCGATCCTTCTCGGTCAGCGGACGGGCTTCGCCACGGCCACCGGCGGCGAGGTTGCCACGGGTTTCGCCCATTGCCGGGATTCGCGCCAGGCAGTAATCCACCGGCTCGCCATCGATCATCAGGATGCGCTTGTCGCCATCGACGATCGCCGGCAGGTAACCCTGAATCATGATTTGCTGCTTGCCGTGCAGGGTCAGGGTTTCGAGGATCACCGAGAGGTTCGGGTGGCCGGCGGTGTGGCGGAAGATCGACGAACCGCCCATGCCGTCCAGCGGCTTGAGGATCACGTCGCCGTGATGATCGGCGAACTGGCGCAGTACATCCGGGCGACGGCTGACGATGGTTGGCGGCGTGCACTGCGGGAACAGCGTGGCGAACAGCTTTTCATTGCAGTCGCGCAGGCTCTGCGGCTTGTTCACCACCAGCACGCCGGCGGCTTCGGCCTGTTCCAGCAGGTAGGTGGAGTAAACGAATTCCATGTCGAACGGCGGATCCTTGCGCATCAGGATCACGTCCAGGTCGCTCAGCAGCTTGTCCTGCTCGGCGTCCAGTTCGAACCACTTGTCCGGGTTGGCGAAGACTTTCAGCGGGCTCATCCGCGCCCGCGCCTGGCCCTCGGCCTGATACAGGTCTTTCTGTTCCATGTAGAACAGTTCCCAGCCGCGCTTCTGCGCGGCCAGCAGCATGGCCAGCGAGCTATCCTTTTTATAGGAGATGCTGGCGATAGGGTCCATGACAATCCCGACGCGAACGCTCATTGGGTTTTCCTCGAAATTTGGCTACCGGATCGGTATTGAAAAAGTGCCGCCAGAGT
Organism: Pseudomonas sp. FR229a; assembly: GCF_030209115.1. Lineage (NCBI taxonomy): Bacteria > Pseudomonadati > Pseudomonadota > Gammaproteobacteria > Pseudomonadales > Pseudomonadaceae > Pseudomonas > Pseudomonas sp. FR229a. Next base: position 514,038 of record NZ_JARVSP010000008.1, read on the forward strand.
GGCGCCGGGCGGGTTTCGGGTCAAGGAAAAACCCGTCGATAGATTGCATCTGGAGACTGTGCTAAAAAGGCTGGCAGATCGCGCCGGCCCTTGGCTATCAAGGGTTTCAGGCCATTATTCACAGTAAATCGGACAATTTGATTCGCAAAGGCGACGGTAGAACCCTCTTATGGAACAGCAGTCCAGCGCCTTGAAGGTCATGGTGATCGACGACTCGAAAACGATTCGTCGCACCGCCGAAACCTTGTTGAAGAACGTCGGTTGCGAAGTGATCACCGCCATCGACGGTTTCGATGCGCTGGCGAAGATTGCCGACCACCATCCCGGGATCATCTTCGTCGACATCATGATGCCGCGTCTGGATGGTTATCAGACCTGTGCCCTGATCAAGAACAACAGCGCTTTCAAGGCGACGCCGGTGATCATGCTGTCGTCCAGGGACGGTTTGTTCGACAAGGCCAAGGGGCGGATTGTCGGCTCTGATCAATTTCTGACCAAACCGTTCAGCAAAGAAGAACTGCTCAACGCGATCCAGGCCCATGTTCCGGGCTTCGCCGCCGTTTTGCCGCAGTAAGACACGCACAGTGACGCTCGGCCAGCGGGCCGGCAGTCGACCAGAAAAATGGGGAAGACCATGGCACGTATCCTGATCGTCGATGATTCGCCGACTGAAATGTACAAACTCACCGGCATGCTCGAAAAGCACGGCCATGAAGTGCTCAAGGCCGAGAACGGCGCCGACGGCGTGGCCCTGGCCCGTCAGGAAAAACCCGACGCCGTGCTGATGGACATCGTCATGCCCGGCCTCAATGGTTTTCAGGCGACCCGGCAACTGACCAAGGATGCCGACACCGCGCACATCCCGGTGATCATCATCACCACCAAGGATCAGGAAACCGACAAGGTCTGGGGCACCCGCCAGGGCGCCAAGGATTACCTGACCAAACCGGTCGACGAAGACACCCTGATCAAGACCTTGAACAACGTGCTCAAAGGCTGATCGCGCAATCATGAGCGAATCGCTGACCGCGTTCGAACTGCTCTGGCAGATCGACCAGCGCTGCCGCCTGCTGGCGGCGGACCTGCCCTCGCAAGCGGCGCGCCCGGATCGCTGGAGCGGCATCGGCTTTCGCCTCGGCGAGCATTGGTATGTGGCGCCGATGGGCGAAGTCAGCGAAGTCCTGCATGAACCGCGCTTCACCCAGTTGCCCGGGGTCAAACCGTGGGTCAAGGGTGTGGCCAACCTGCGCGGGCGGCTGCTGCCGATCATGGACCTGTGCGGGTTCTTCGGCCACGAGCTGTCGCCGCTGCGCAAACAGCGGCGGGTATTGGTGGTGGAACACGAAGACGTGTTCGCCGGGGTGATGGTTGACGAGGTCATCGGTTTGCAGCATTTCGAGCAGGGCAGTTTCGAGCCGCTGTCGATCAGCAAGCGCCAGGGCTCCAAGGCCGAGTTCGTCAAAGGCTATTTCCGCCGCGAGCAGAACTGGCGGGTGTTCAGCCTGTTCGCACTGGCCAAATCCCCGGTGTTCATGGGTGTCGCAATATAGCCGTCACAACACAGATCCCTTGTAGGAGTGAGCCTGCTCGCGATTCAGGCGCCGCGGTGTATCAAGCACACCGCGTTATCGTTCAATCGCGAGCAGGCTCACTCCTACAGTTTCAACGGGCGAGCTTCAAACAGGCGAGGACCGATGACAAAAGCAAAAACAGGCAAGTCGGCAGAAGCATCGCGCAGTCGCGCACAGATCATCGTGCTGTTTATCGCACTGATCGTGTTCATCATGCTGCTGTTCGCCAACTTCGCGTACCTCAACACCCAGGCGAACTACGACAAGCAGTACATCGGCCACGCCGGTGAGCTGCGCGTGCTCTCGCAACGCATCGCCAAGAACGCCACTGAAGCGGCGGCGGGCAAAGCGGCGGCGTTCAAGTTGCTCAGCGATGCGCGCAACGATTTCGCCCAGCGCTGGGGTTACCTGAAGAAAGGTGACCCGAACACCGGCCTGCCGCCGGCACCCGTCGCCGTGCGCCCGGAAATGCGCGCGGTGCAGATGGACTGGGAGCGCCTGCTGAAAAACACCGATGCGATCCTCAGCAGCGAACAGACCGTGCTGTCGCTGCATCAGGTCGCCGCGACGCTGGCCGAAACCGTGCCGCAGTTGCAGATCGAATACGAAAAAGTCGTGGAGATCCTGCTCCAGCGCGGCGCCCCGGCGGCGCAGGTGGCGATGGCGCAACGGCAATCTTTGCTGGCCGAACGCATCCTTGGCGCGGTCAACACCGTGCTCGCCGGTGACGAAAATTCGCAGCAGGCCGCCGATGCCTTTGGCCGCGATGCGGCGCGTTTCGGTCTGGTGCTCAACGGCATGTTGCAGGGCAACCCGGCGCTGAAAATCAGCCAGGTCGAAGACCGCGACGCCCGTGCGCGTTTGAGCGAAATCTCCGAGCTGTTCCAGTTCGTTTCCGGCTCGGTGGACGAGATCCTCGAAACCTCGCCGGAGCTGTTCAAGGTCCGCGAATCGGCGAGCAACATCTTCACCCTGTCGCAAACCCTGCTCGATGAAGCCTCGCACCTGGCCACCGGTTTCGAAAATCTCGCCGGCGGGCGCAACACCGACACCATTGGCGGCTATGTGCTGGGCTTGCTGGCACTGGCCTCGATCATCCTCATCGGCCTGGTCATGGTGCGCGAAACCAATCGCCAGTTGCGCGAGACTGCCGAGAAGAACGAGCGCAACCAGAACGCGATCATGCGCCTGCTCGACGAAATCGAAGACCTTGCCGATGGCGACCTCACCGTCACCGCTTCGGTGACCGAAGACTTCACCGGCACCATCGCCGACTCGATCAACTATTCCGTCGACCAGTTGCGCGATCTGGTGGCGACCATCAACCTCACCGCCGGCCAGGTTGCCGCTGCCGTGCAGGAAACCCAGGCCACCGCCATGCACCTGGCCCAAGCGTCTGAGCAACAGGCCCAGCAGATTTCCGAAGCTTCGACGGCGATCAGCGACATGGCCGAGTCCATCGATCAGGTATCGGCCAACGCTGCCGAATCGTCGGCGGTGGCTGAGCGCTCCGTGGAAATTGCCAACAAGGGCAACGAGGTGGTGCACAACACCATCCACGGCATGGACAACATCCGCGAGCAGATTCAGGACACCGCCAAGCGCATCAAGCGCCTCGGCGAGTCCTCTCAGGAGATCGGCGACATCGTCAGCCTGATCGATGACATCGCCGACCAGACCAACATCCTCGCCCTCAACGCAGCGATCCAGGCATCGATGGCCGGTGATGCCGGGCGCGGTTTTGCCGTGGTTGCCGACGAAGTGCAGCGGCTGGCCGAACGTTCGTCCGCCGCGACCCGGCAGATCGAAACACTGGTGCGGGCGATTCAGGCCGACACCAACGAAGCGGTGATTTCCATGGAACAGACCACCACCGAAGTGGTGCGCGGCGCGCGACTGGCGCAGGATGCCGGTGTGGCCCTGGAAGAAATCGAAGGCGTCTCCAAGACCCTCGCGGCGCTGATCCAGAGCATTTCCAACGCGGCGCAGCAGCAGACGTCCTCGGCGGGGCAGATCTCGCTGACGATGAACGTGATCCAGCAGATCACTTCGCAGACTTCGTCGGGGTCAACGGCCACCGCTGAGAGCATCGGCAACCTGGCGAAAATGGCCAGTCAGTTGCGCCGTTCGGTGTCCGGTTTCACCTTGCCGGCGGCGACAGATAAAGCGTGAGTGGAGTGGTTATGGGTGATCGGCACGACTATGTGGCCCTGGAGTGGGTCAAGGGCGAAATTGCCGAAACGCTGAAGCTCGCGCATCAGGCGATCGAAGCCGTGCTCGACGATCCGCAGGCCTTCCCCGGGCTGGACGAATGCCTGGCGTACATTCATCAGGTGCACGGCAGTCTGCAAATGGTCGAGTTCTACGGCGCGGCATTGCTCGCCGAGGAAATGGAGCAGTTGGTCGAAGCTCTGCAACATGATCGCGTGCCGCACCGCGATGAAGCCTTGCACCTGATGCTGCAAGCGCTGGGGCAATTGCCGGCGTACCTCGACCGCGTGCAAAGCGCCCGTCGTGACCTGCCGCTGGTGGTGTTGCCGCTGATCAACGACCTGCGCAGCGCCCGTGGTGAAAGCCTGTTGGCGGAAACCAGCCTGTTCAGCCCGCCATTGCCGGAGCTGGCGCCGCTCGGCGACGAAGCACTCGCCGCACTGGAACCGCCCGAGCTGCCAAACGTGCTGCGCAAACTGCGGCAGATGCTGCAAATGGCCCTGGTCGGTCTGCTGCGCGAACAGGATGACCAGACGCACCTCGATTATCTGGCCAAGGTCTTTGTTCGCCTGGAAGCGTTGAGCGGCGACGCGCCGTTGAGCCCGTTGTGGCAGGTCGCCTCGGCGTTGATCGAGGGCATGCGCGAGGGCGTCATCGCCAACAGTCCGGCGCTGCGCAGCCTGTTCAAGGACGCCGACAAAGAGCTCAAGCGCCTGCTCGAGCAGGGCATCGTCGGGCTCAATCAACCGGCGCCGGCCGAGCTGCTGAAAAGCCTGCTGTTCTATATTGCCAAAGCCGAACATCCCACCGGGCAGATGCTGACCATGAAAGATCGCTACTCCCTGGACGACGCGTTGCCCGACAGCGCGATGGTCGATGAAGAACGCGCACGCCTCGCCGGCCCCGACCGCGATGCCATGCGCTCGGTGCTGGCGGCGCTGTGCGAAGAGCTGGTGCGGGTCAAGGAACGTCTCGATCTGTTCGTGCGCAGCGACCGCCAGCACGCCTCGGATCTGGACAGCCTGCTCGCGCCGCTACGGCAGATTGCCGACACCCTCGCGGTGCTGGGTTTCGGCCAGCCGCGCAAAGTCATCATCGACCAATTGGCGGTGGTGCTCAGCCTCGCTCAGGGCCAGCGCGAACCGAACGACGCGATCCTCATGGACGTCGCCGGGGCCTTGCTTTACGTCGAAGCGACGCTGGCCGGCATGGTCGGCACGGTGGAGACGCAAAGCGCCGACGATGCGCGCCTGCCGACCACCGACCTGACACAGATCCACCAGATCGTGATCAAGGAAGCGCGCATCTGCCTGCAACAGGCCAAGGACATGATCGTCGACTACATCGACGCCGATTGGGACCGCCAGCACCTCCAACCGCTGCCCGACCTGCTGACCCAGGTGCGCGGCGCGCTGGCGATGATTCCACTGCCACGGGCGGCGAGTCTGGTCGAGGCCTGCAACGGCTTCATTCGCGAGCATTTGATGCTCGATGCCCACGAACCGGGCTGGGAGCAACTCGATCATCTGGCCGATGCGATCAGCAGCCTCGAGTATTACCTCGAACGCCTGAGCGACGATCCGCAAGTACCCGCCGAACATCTGCTCGATGTCGCGCAGAACAGCCTCGCCAGCCTCGGCTTCTTTCCCAGCGAGCAGCCCGGCGAAGCGCAGGTGCCTGTGCTTGATGAAGTGCTCAGCCCTGACGAAGCGCAGGTCATGCAAGGCCTGCAAACCCTCGACGACCCTCAAGTGGTGCAGTCACTGGCCGAGGTGCTGGCCAGTCCGCTGTCGACGCTCAACCCACCGGCGCGCAATACCCCCGACAGCCTGATGCCGCCGCCGGCCGATGAAGAACCGGTGGACGATGAGCTGCGCGAAGTGTTCCTCGAAGAGACCGACGAAGTCCTCGCAGTGCTCCACGAATACCTGCCGCGCTGGACCGCCAATCCGCAGGACCGCGCCGCGCTGACTGAACTGCGCCGGGCCTTCCACACCTTGAAGGGCAGCGGGCGCATGGTTCGCGCATTGGTCCTCGGCGAACTGGCCTGGGCGGTGGAGAACCTGCTCAACCGCGTGCTTGAGCAAAGCGTCGAACCCGGCGCCGTGCTGCGCCAATTGCTCGGCGACACGCTGTTGCTGCTGCCCGAGCTGATCAACGAATTCGCCACCCAGCGCCAACGCCAGCGCAGCGATGTCGACCAGCTCGCCGCACGCGCCCACGCGTTGGCCAAGGGCGATGAACCGCTGGCCGCCGAAGACACCGACGACGTCGCCGCGCTGGACCCGCTGCTGCTGGAGATCTTCCGCAAAGAAGCCGAAACCCACCTCGCCAGCCTTAACCGCTTCCTCGATCAAGCCGCCGAGCACGTGCCGTTGCCGGCCAGCGACGAGCTGCAACGCGCGCTGCACACGCTCAAGGGCAGTGCCTCGATGGCCGGCGTATTGCCGATGGCCGAACTTGCCGCGTCACTCGATCAACTGGCCCGCGAGTTCAAGGCGCATCAGTTGCCGCTGGACCTGGATGAAGTGGAATTGCTGCTCGAAGCCGAGGGCCTGTTTCGTGTCGGCCTGCGCCAGCTCAAGCACGATCCGCTGGCGCCGATTGTCGGTGCGCAGTCGCTGATCAAACGCACCGACGCGCTGCTCGCCGAACGCCTGCAAGCCAGCTCCGATGGCGCTGAAAGCGGCCTGCGCCTAAAGCGCGATCCGCAACTGATCAACAACTTCCTCGCCCAGGGCATGGACATCCTGCTCGACGCCGAAAACCTCTTGCAGCGCTGGCAGCAGCACCCCGGCGAGCGCCAGGAACTCAGTGCCCTGCTCGATGAACTGACCACCCTCGGCGAAGGCGCGCACCTTGCCGATCTGCTGCCGGTCGACGGTTTATGCGAAGCCTTGCTCGACCTGTATGGCGCGGTGGAAGAAAGCAGTCTGGCGGTCAGTGAGCGGTTTTTCCACGAAGCGCAACTGGCCCACGAAGCGCTGATCAACATGCTCGACGAACTCGCCGCCGGCCAGGAAATCACCCCGCAGCCGGAGCGGATCCGCGCCTTGCAGGAACTGCTCGACGAAGGCCTCGACCCGGCGTCGATGGGCCTGATCCGCAGCGATGGCAGCCGCACCCTGGACATTCGCGAACTGGGCAGCGCCACCGCCCAATTGCAGCAATCGGCTGCCGCGCTCGAACCGGACGACGAGATCGTTGAAATCTTCCTCGAAGAGGCGGTGGACATCCTCGACAGCGCCGGACAAGCCCTGCAGCGCTGGCTCAAGGATCCGGACAACAGCGCGCCGCTGTCGTCGTTACAGCGCGACTTGCACACGCTGAAGGGCGGTGCGCGCATGGCCGAAGTCGAGGCCGTCGGTGACCTCGCCCAGGAACTGGAAAACCTCTACGAAGGCCTGGTCGATCGACGCTACAACCACAGCGCCGCGCTCGAAGGGTTGCTGCAGCAGAGTCATGCACGCTTGGCAGGGATGCTCGAGCAACTGCAAGCGCATCAAGCGCTGACCCCGGCGCAGGATCTGATCGACGCCATCCGTCAGCTGCGTCAGGGCCAGGCCGCCAGCGAAACTGCCCCAGCGCCAACCGAGCACGACAACGCCGGGCACGACCCGGAGTTGCTGGAGATCTTCCTCGAAGAAGGCTTCGACATCATCGAAAGCTCCGGCGCCGCACTGCTGCGCTGGCAGGCCGAGCCGGGCAACCGCCAGGAAGTCGAAACCCTGCTGCGCGATCTGCACACCCTCAAGGGAGGCGCGCGAATGGTCGAAATCGGCCCGATCGGCGACCTCGCCCATGAGCTGGAATTTCTCTACGAAAGCCTCTCTTCCGGTGCGCTGCAACCCTCTGCCGAGCTGTTCGCGCTGGTGCAGCGCGGGCATGACCGACTGGCGCAAATGCTTGATGGTGTGCGCGCCGGGCAGCCGTGCCCACCGGCCGATCGGCTGATCAACGCGATCCAGAATTTCAGCCATCCGGCGCAAGTTGAAACGCCGCCAGCGCCTGCACCATTGCCTGTGGCCAAGCCTGAGGCTGCGCCACCGAGTGCCGATACTGGCGCGGACATGGTCAAGGTGTCTTCAGAACTGCTCGATGAGCTGGTCAATCTGGCCGGAGAAACGTCGATCTTTCGCGGGCGGATCGAGCAGCAGGTCAACGATGCGCAGATTGCCCTGAACGAGATGGAAACCACCATCGAACGTATGCGCGATCAGTTGCGCCGCCTCGACACGGAAACCCAGGGGCAGATTCTCAGCCGTCAGCAAGTCGACGGTGAGCGCCTCGGTTACGAAGATTTCGATCCGCTGGAAATGGACCGCCATTCGCAGTTGCAGCAACTGTCGCGGGCATTGTTCGAATCGGCCTCGGACCTGCTCGACCTCAAGGAAACCCTCGACCGCCGCAACCACGACGCGGAAAACCTTTTGCAGCAACAGGGGCGGATCAACACCGAGTTGCAGGAAGGCCTGATGCGCACGCGCATGGTGCCGTTCGAACGCATGGTCCCGCGTCTGAAACGCATCGTTCGTCAGGTCGCTGAAGAGCTGGGCAAGGATGTTGCGTTTGTTGTCGGCAATGCCGATGGCGAGATGGATCGCAACGTCCTCGAACGCATGGCCGCGCCGTTGGAACACATGTTGCGCAACGCCGTCGACCATGGCCTGGAATCTGCCGAGGTGCGGCTGGCGGCGGGTAAACCGGCGCAGGGACAGATCAGCCTCGATCTGTCTCGCGAGGGCGGCGACATGGTTTTCGACATCCGCGACGACGGCGCCGGGGTGCCGCTGGAAGCCGTGCGGCGCAAGGCGATCAAGCGCGGTCTGCTGGCGCCTGATGCCGAGATCAGCGACCGCGATGTCCTGCAATTCATCCTCCAGCCGGGCTTCTCCACGGCGGAAAAGATCACCCAGATTTCCGGGCGTGGCGTCGGCATGGACGTGGTCCACGAAGAAGTGCGTCAGCTCGGCGGTAGCATGAGCATCGACTCGGTACCGGGGCAGGGCGTGCATTTTCGCATTCGCCTGCCGTTCACCGTGTCGGTCAACCGCGCGCTCATGGTGCAGTGTGGCGAGGATCAATACGCGATTCCGCTGAACACCATCGAAGGCATCGTGCGCGTGTTGCCGAATGATCTGGAAGGGCACTTCCGTCACGATCCACCAAGCTATCAATACGGTGGCCAGCGTTATGAACTGTGCTATCTGGGCGAACTGCTGAAGACTGCGCCACGGCCGAAACTGCTCGGGCAGAACCTGCCGTTGCCGGTGTTGCTGGTGCATTACAACGATCGCCACATCGCGGTGCTGGTCGACTCCATGGCCGGCACCCGCGAGATCGTGGTCAAGAGCCTCGGCCCGCAGTTCGCGGCGGTGCAGGGGGTGTCGGGGGCGACGATTCTCGGCGATGGCCGCGTGGTGCTGATTCTGGATCTGCTCGCCCCGATCCGGGCGATGCAGGCGCGGCTTTCGCAAGAGCCGGCGCGCACGGAGATCGACAGCGAACCGCACAAGCCGCTGCTGATCATGGTCGTCGATGACTCGGTGACGGTGCGCAAGGTCACCAGCCGTTTGCTTGAGCGCCACGGCATGAACGTGCTGACCGCCAAGGACGGTGTCGATGCGATCCTGCTGCTTGAAGAGCACATGCCCGATCTGATGCTGCTCGACATCGAAATGCCGCGCATGGACGGCTTCGAAGTTGCCACTCAAGTGCGCGCCGATGAACGCCTGCAACACCTGCCGATCATCATGATCACCTCGCGCACCGGGCAGAAACACCGCGACCGCGCCATGGCCATCGGCGTCAACGACTACCTCGGCAAGCCGTATCAGGAGTCGGTGTTGCTGGAGAGCATCGCCCAGTGGAGCAAGAAACATGCATGAACACCGGCACAACCCGCGCACCGGCCAGCTCACCGGGCTGCTGCTGCCGCTGGCCGATCGCAATCTGATCCTGCCAAACGTCGCGATCGCCGAGCTGATCGACTACCAGGCCAGCGCTTTCGACCTCGACACCCCACCGTGGTACCTGGGCCGGGTGACCTGGCGCGAGCGGCAGATTCCGCTGATCAGTTTCGAATCGGCCTGCGGGCAGAAGATCGTCATCGGCGAACGGGCACGGATTGTGATTTTGAATGCCTTGGGTGGTTTGCCGGAATTGAAATTCATCGCGCTGCTGGTGCAGGGGATACCGCGTTCGTACAAGCTGGACAGTCAGTTGAGTTATGTCGATGTGCCGTTGTGTGCGCTGGAGCAGGCGGCGGTGCAGGTGGGGGAGCAGGTGGCGAAGGTGCCGGATTTGTTGGGGCTGGAGCGGTTGCTGGTGGAGGCTGGCCTAGTAGGCTGATCCGGATTTTGGGCGGCTTTGCTGGCCTCATCGCGAGCAGGCTCACTCCTACAGGGGGCTGCGGTGCATGAGATTTTGCGGCTGGACGCAGATCCATTGTAGGAGTGAGCCTGCTCGCGATAACGCCAGCCGCATCACCACAATCCCACAGGTAGATCCTCAATTCCTGTAGCTCAATAAACACCAACCCTTTCCGGTGTTTAAAGACACCAAGTGTTACGCCCCACCAACCTACAAATCCTTGCGCCGCTGCCTACGCCTGCGCCAGAATCCGCCGGCTTGTGCGCCCAGGGCATGCTGCGTAACTTGGATCGGGTCACTGATTCGCAGTGATCGGGTTTAGCAGCCCGTGGTTAATCTAAGGTTGCACGAGCACCGTCAGTCAGGCCTCTCGCCTGCACTCGATGGCGGCTGTGCGCAGGGCGCTTCGGCGCGCCGGCTTCCTTAGGTTCCCCGGTCTGCTAACCTGCGTTCAGCTGCCACCCTTCTTTTAGCAGAGAAGCGGTTGCGGCTTTATCCGGAACCTGAAAATGAAAAAACCATCGCCAAACCCGCCGACCAAAGACCCGGCATCGCCCTACGAATCCCCCGACTCCAGGAAATTCCACGAAGCCGCCGAGCGCGCCCTCGACCATTACCTCGGCCCGCCCAGCGCTGACTTCATGGCGCCGTCTTACATCCCCAACACGCTGTACATGGCCAACCCCGAGGCCGACACCGAATCCTTGCTGGCCGATGCCTGTGAAACGCTCGGCTCGGCAACGGTGATGCTGCATAACCACGCCGCTTCAGTGGAAGGCTCGCAGCGCAAGACCCTGCAGGGCATCGCGCAGATTGTCATGGTGGCGGAGATGGCGGTGAACCGGGTGCTGGACAAAATGGTGCCAACCGACTGAAAGCCCCTCACCCCAGCCCTCTCCCAGAGGGAGAGGGAGCCGACCGAGGTGTCTCGCGTCCTACATCGACCTGAATAACCGAGTCGATTATGGATTCACTACAACTGGTTCAGGTCAGCATCATTCCCAAGCATCCCCCAATCAGTTCCCTCTCCCTCGGGAGAGGGCTAGGGTGAGGGGCTGTTGATTTTTCGTTTCGGGA